>JAOPXK010000024.1 GCA_025965195.1 Marmoricola sp. | reverse complement strand
GTTCAGCCAGTCCTTGCGCGACGTACTCAGTCCAGCCGGCCACCGCCCATGCCAGGATTGCGCTCGATTCCAGCGTGAGCTTCTCGGGCAGGTGTGGGTCTTGCTCGTCCTTGGGGATGACCACATCGAAGGGAACGACGCGAAGCCGGGCCCACAATGCTGGGTCATCACCGGAGACCCGCGGCAGGTGGTTCGTGACCAACGCCGCGGTGTGCGACGGCTCGAACGTCACGAAGTCCTGACGCATCCGGCGCGCCTTGATCTGGTCGCCACCTGTGAGGCGTTTAACCGTCGCCTCGGCCAGTTTGCGGCCCTGGTCGGACTCCGAGACGACCGCAAACCGCAGCCCGCGCAGATCCATCTCACCTGTCGGGTGGGCACCGTCGCGGTGCATGAACAGGTCCGGCTCGGCAGTGCCGCCGTAGTCGCCCAATGCAGCGTTCACGGCACCGTAGAAGACGCCCTTGCCGTTGCGGCCGGTGCCGGTCAGGATCCCCAGCACGTGCTCGAGAACGCGACCGCACAGCGCGAGGCCGACGTATCGTTGCAGGAACTCTCTGGTCGGCTCGTCCGGCAGCACGCGGGTCAGAAAGTCATCCCATGCGCCGCCCACGGAGGATGGATCGAAGTCCGCGGCGGTGACCTTGGTGATGCGGTCGCCAGGATGATGGCCCTGCAAAACCAAGGTGTGCAGGTCGAGCGTGCCGTTCGCACAGTTCAGCAGGTAGGGGTCTGCGTCGAGGTCGCGCACCGTGACGGCGAACGCCTCGAGAGCAGCTGCGATGTCGAGGACACCAGCGATCCCGGACGCGCTCTCGCACTTGTGCACGTCCGCGCGAAGGTCCTTGTCAGCAAGGGAATCAGCGAGCGCCCGCCTCAGCACGTCGAGTACTGCTCGCTTGGCCTCGCCGCGGTCATCCTCGATCCACCGGCGACCATCCCAAACATGCCACCCGATGCCGTGAACGTGCATCAGCCGATCGGCGTACGCCTCAGCCAGCCGGTACGCGATGCGGGCGTGACCCCGGTGAACCTCGCGTCCCCGATCATCACGATGACCGACCCGGGTCTCCTCCTCGAGATCACCCGGGTCATCAAGCTCTGGCGGTGGAATCCACACGGAAGTCATGACGCCTCCGCATCGCGCCACACGTCGGAACTACCCAACGCACTGGCCAGATCCTCGGTCGCGCGGTCCGAGCCGTAGCCCTCGCCGTACACATCTCGGCGGTACTCGCGGGCACGGTTCTGGCGCTCGACGGACGCGGGCAGGTGCTCCCACGTCTGACGATGAGCCGCAGCGCGAGCGGCGTACTCGGCGTCCTCGGTCGCCTTGAATGCGCGACGCGCCAGGTCGAGCTCGACACGGAGACGTTCCTCAAGCTCGTCGGCCTCATGAGCCCACAGCTCAGCGGCCACGACGACCGCGGCAACCTTGCGCGCGTCACCCTCGGGCAGGACAAGCCATTCCGCCGAGCCGTACCTGGGGATCGGCGTCTCGGCCGCGGCGATCAGACGACGCGCCCAACGCTTGCGGGCGTTCATCGGGTGCCGCCCGTCGGACGTGGAACCGATGCCACTCGGACTCGGTAGGACGCACGTTCCAGGACGGCGATCACGTCGGCGAGGTGGCGCAGGTCGAGCGTCCAGCCGCGCAGGGTGCCAACGTAGGTCGACTTCATCCCGGCCTCGGCCAACACTCTGCCGACGTGGCGCCCTTGCACGATAGTCAGCTCGTCGTCGTACGAGACCACGGCCCGGTTCATCGGACACCGCCAAGCCGCACAATGCCAACGGGCAGCAGCTCGACCAGAACCACACGGGCGCAGACACCGCGTGCACGAGCGCGACCGACGGCACGTTCAGCAGCCGGGAGGTTCGCGTAGTAGTGCGTCCGGGTGTGCCCGTCGACGCCAACCTCTGACGTGACAGCGAGCAGCCGACCACGAAGGTCCGCAAGATGGTCGACTAGCGGTGGCACAATGGGACTTGTCGAGATTGCCGTCGAGACGCTTGCCGCTTCCACCTTGTCCGAGGTGGGGCGGCTTTCTCGTTCAGGCCGCTGCATTCCGACCACCGCCGTTCAACAGCCTGGCGATCGTGCAGCGCTGCTCATCGGTCAGCGGCGGCGCCTCTGCCAAGACGCGAGAGACGTACTCCTCAAGGCGTTCGGCCTTCAGCCGGCGCTTGAGTTCGGTTACATCGGCATGAGGATCTCGTCGCTTTGTGCGGGCAATCTCAGCCCGCGTATGTGTCCAAGACACCGTGGGTTCTCCATGGGGTGCGAACTAGACCCCTTTCCCGAATCCACGGGGAGGGACTGCTCGCACAGAGAGAACCGCCAAGCGCGACAAGCGGTGTTACTTAGCTAAGAGTAGACCGAAGCCCAGTCAGGGCGATGGAGCGCACGCCCGTGTCGAGCAGCGTGTCGAGAATCGGTGTCAGCCGCTCCCAACCTAGACCGTCCGGCCACGGCTTCGCCTTGCACTTCGGGCACACCGGCGTTAGTCCGGCCTCGGTTGTCGACGTCAACACTCGATCAGGACTCGGCTTCACGTGCCACCGGCGTAGGCCGCCCGAAGAGACAGGGCCTTCATCCCGGCCTTGCGCATCGTTGTCGAGCAGCCACACGCGCGGGTAGGTGTTGACGGAGCCGCTCTCGTGGGTGAAGCCATTGGGGACGCGGATCAGGCCACAGACAGGTAGATCGCAGTTGCTGCACGTCAGTTCGAATCTTCCCATCGTCTCGCTCATCGCGCCTTCCATTCGATTCGCACGCTCTCAGGAGCGAATCCCCCACCGGAGCCCGTAGGGAGAACAGTCACACTCACCAAAAGCCCAATCAATGCGCGTTTGATTGTCACGTCGGCAGCATCCCAAGCCTTCGCTGCGTCTGCGCCTGCGAAGCGCCGCAACTCAGGTGTCGGCGCGGCCGCGCGAGCGCGTGCCTTCGCCTTCTCCAAACGCGGCCTGATCTTCGCGGTGATGCGACCGAGCTGCTCGGCGGTCAGCATTCCGTCGGCGTACTGGTCGGCCGCAAGGTTCAGGCGAGCATCAAGTGCCTCGGCCTCGTCGACAGCTTCCCGAAGGATCTGCGGATCTCCACCGAGCAGGTCCGGCCCGTCCGGCATCGCGAGGCGTCGGAGGATCACAGTCTCAACGAGTTCGTCGACATCGGCCTGCTTGCGACGGATCCTGAAACAGGAACGGCAGTTGTACGCGGCTGGCTGCGTCTTGGTGCCGTTGGTCTTGCGGCTCACGACGCGCATCAATCCGTCGCACAGTCCACAACGAGCGATGCCGCTGAGGAGATGGACGTTCTCGTTTCCGCGGGCCGTACGACGAGCAGGGTCGGTCAGTAGTGCAACCATGCGATCGAAGGTGCCCTCGTCGAGCAGCGGTTCCCAGTCGCCTCGCCCGATGACCTCACCGCGATGGACGCGCCTCCCAGCGTTGCGTTCACGCAGCAGCACCTGACGGAGCATCGCACCGTCCCACTTGTTGCCGCGCGGGGTGGCTATCCCTCGAGCATTCAAGTCGGTCACGATGGAACGCACGGACTCGCGGTCAAGCACACGTCGAGTTGCTTCGCGGATGACGCCGGCCTGCTCGGCGTGGATCACGTCACGAGTGCCGACGACGTGCCCGGCATCGTCGTACAGCGGCTCACGGGCGTACCCGTAGGCGACCTTGCCGTGTGGCTTGCCGGCCTCAGCCCGCTCCAAAAACTTCCGCTTGAGCCGACGCGACGACTGCTCGACCTCGTGCCTTGCCACTGAGCCCTTGAGCCTCGCCGTCAACCGGCCCTGGGGTGTGCTCAGGTCAACCTCTCCCCCGACGCTCGCCAATGCGACGCCATGCGAGTCAGCCAGTGTGATCACGTCCTCGAGCTCGCGCGGCGTACGGGTCAGCCTGTCGATGTCCCAGACGACGAGACCATTCACCTGACCGCTTCGGAGTGCCTCGAGCATGCGTTGGTACTCGGGCCGGACTTTCGTGGTGCTCGCCGAAACGTCGTTATCTGTAAAGGTTTCCGCGACGATCCAGCCCTTCTCACGCGCCAACTTCTGGCAGTCCTCGATCTGACGAGCAACACCGAGCGCAGAACCGTCGTCGGAAGAAATACGGGCGTAGATGGCTGCGGAAACCTGGGTCATGGGTCTAGGGTAAGCCCTCTAACCGATATTGGCTGGAACCATCATGAAGACCTCGCGGCGGGCGCCGGACTCGATGAGCGCCCGACGACCGGCCTCGCGCACATCACCCGCCTGCGCATGCAGTACGTCGGCAAGCGGCGTGCCTCGTTCGACGGAGATCGCGAGGCCCTCGGCGAACCGCGAGACCACCGGCAGCCCGGATCGGGCAGCGAGATCGTCGAAGGCGCGAGCAACCGGAGTGCCGGTGCGTACCTCGGCCAGGACTCGTCGCAGATCGCTGGACAGCTCGCCGTGGCAGCGCTGGACCACCCGGTCCAGAGCAGCGACCGGGCTCTCACCCGCCGCCACGGCCAGTGCCAGAAGCTCGGCAACGGTCGGGAACTCCTCGAGGATCCGGCGCTCGCGTCGGGTCACCTGCGCGGTCAGCTTGTTCTCACGCAGCAGCACACCAAGGGCGAACGCGATGACGCAGAAGATCAGTAGCGGGACAGCGCGCGCCGGCGAGCGCAGTGCGATCAACGTCGAAGGAGCCGCGGTTGTCACAAACGCGACGAGCCCCCAGACCACCTGCTCGACGCGGAAGTCGTGCACCGAGAGGTTGAGGTCCGCTCGGTCGATGCGACGACGTACCGAGCCGGCACCACCGAGGATCCGCTCCACAAGATCGGCGCCTGCGCGTAGCAACGGACCGAAGACACCGACGAACGCGGACGTCGGCTCGACGCTGACCGGAGTGAGCCGAGGCGTCTGGGGCAGGTCCCGGAGGTAGGGCAGGACGCGCATGGCGAACGGCGTACGCCGCGCCACGATGATCCGATCGATGGCCAGCCAGAGCCCGGCGCCGAACAGCCCACCGAGGAACACTCCGGACATCACCGGTGTCACGACAGGATCCGTCGTTCGATCGGCAGTCGGCCGATCCGCATCATCAGCCAGTACGCGACAGTGCACGCACCCGCACCAACGAGGAGAACCAGCACTCCGGCACCAGTGGCGTAACGGCTGATCACGTCCTTCTGGAAGCACAGCAGAAGCAACACCAGCCACGGCGCTGACACCGCCAGCCGAGCGCCGTTCACCGTCCACGCCTGTCTGGACTCGAGCTCGGACCTCGTCCGTGCATCGTCCCGGAGGTAGCCGGACAGCCCGCGGAGCAACCGGCCGAGGTCCCCGCCGCCGACCTCGCGCGCGACCCGAAGTCCTTCGACGACACGGTCCCCGACGGGATCCGCGAGCCGGGTCTTCAGCCGATCGAGCGAGTCGGCAAACCGTCCGCTGACCTGGTAGTCGAGGGAGAACCCGGCGAAGGCAGCGCGCAGAGGCTCCGGTCCCCGGATCGCCAGCGCTGACAGCGCCTCGGGTAGCGACATCCCTGCCCGGACGGCGGATGCCAGGTTGTCGACGGCCTCGGGCCAGACCTCGGCGAACTCGCGCTGCCGCCGTCGAGCGCGGCCTCGCAGCACGCCAACAGGGAGATAGCCACCGATGGTCGCGAACGCGAGGGCGACGGGCACGGTGCGGGATGCCACCTGAACGGCGAGGAAGCCGACCATCGCGAAGACAACACAGACGAGGACGAAGCCGACCGGGCTGACTTCGCCCAGACCCGCACTCGCGAGCAGCCGGCCGAGCCGACCACTCCGGGACACCTTCGGCGCAGCGGGTAGCACGAACGCCGACCAGATCAGCAGGATCCCGACGCCGACTCCCAGACCTACGACGGCACCCATCAGCAGTCCCTGCGCAGGAGGGCGTGCACATCGATCCCGGCGCGCTCGAAGGCTTCGAGGCGCCCCGGCATGCCGCCGGCACGAAGCAGCCGGTCGCCGGTGCGGTGGAACAACGGCTCGATCTCGATGATGTCGTTCTCGACGCGGCCCGTGACGGCGACGATCTCGTTGACGCGACGCACACCGGCGGCATCGATGCCGAGGTGGACCACCAGGTCGACGCTCGCGGCAACCGTGGGCACCACGAAGCGGGAGGAGATGTTCTCACCCGCGAGCAACGGCAGCGTGCACAGCTTGACCAGGGCCTCGCGGGCGCTGTTCGCGTGCAGCGTCGCCATCCCGGGAAGCCCGGAGTTCAACGCCAGCAACAGGTCGAGGCTCTCGGCCGAGCGGACCTCGCCGACAACGATCCGGGTGGGCCGCATCCGGAGTGACTCCCGCACCAGGTCACGCAGCGTCACCTCGCCGGTGCCTTCGAGTCCGGCCTGACGGGTCTGCAGGCTGACCCAGTCGGGATGGTTGAAGGCCAGCTCCCAGACCTCTTCGACCGAGACGATCCGGTTGCCGCCCGGGATCGCTGCGGCCAAGCAGTTCAACATGGTGGTCTTGCCCGCCTGGGTGCCGCCGGCGACGACGATGTTGAGGCCCGCGAGCACGGCGGCCTCGAGGAAGCGGCATGCCGGGGTAGTCATCGACCCGAGCTCGACGAGGTCGGAGAGCCTGGCCGCGCGCAGCACGAACTTCCGGATGTTCACTGCCGCGAAGTCGCGGCTGATCCCTTCGAGTACGACGTGCAGCCGATGGCCTTGGGGCAACATCGCGTCGACGAACGGCTGACTCAGGTCGATCCGGCGGCCGCTCGACTTCAGCATCCGCTCGACGAGCTCCTGGACCTGCGCGTGCGTCAACATGGTGGTGGTCAGCTCGTGCCGACCTCCGCGAGCCACGAAGACCCGCTCGGGGGCGTTGATCCAGATCTCCTCGACGTCGGGATCGTCGAGATAGCGCTGGAGCGCCCCGAAGCCGGAGACCCTCGCCACCAGTTCGCCGACGACACCGGGAGCATCGGGCACCGGCGTCACCGCACCGGTCAGGCTGCGTTCGTCGTGCGAGCGGATGACCTGCTCGGCGATCCGGCGTACCCGGACGGCATCTCGCTGGGGGTCGACGCCCTCACGGCGTACGACGTCACGCACCTGCGCATCGAGATCATCGACCAGCGTCGAGTCCACTCGATGGGCAGCCGCGACCGGTGTCGTCAGGTTCGACGTCATACGGGGCTCCGCACATCCCGAGAACTGTTGGCCGAAGTTCTACCCCTCCGGACGCCGGTCCGAAACCCCCGATCTCAAGCCTTGTGGAAAACCTGTCCGGTCAGCGGACCACCCGCCGGGCGATCCGCTGGATCTCCTCGAGCTGCTTGGCGGTCGAGATCTCCGAGGTGTCATTCCTTCGCGAGCTCGTCCACGGTTCCGTCCTGCACGACCTGGTCGGTCCACGGGTGCGCACATCCGCCCTGCGCCGGCAGGCGGTCGCTGACCCAGGCCCCTGGTGGCGGCCCACAGCCTGGGCCGACGACGACGTCATCGAAGCAATCGAGTACGCCGGCGGCAGTTGGCCGGTCCTCGGCGTCCAGTGGCACCCCGAGCTGAGCTGGTGCGAGGGCCTCGACGACCCGACCGGGCCTGCGCTGTTCGGCTGGCTCCGCGATGTCGCAACGATCCGGGCCGGACGTCACCGTCTCCAGACCTCCGACCAGGCCGGTCTCCATCCGTACGGTGGCTCGGCGAGATCCCCAGACCGGAGCCGCCCTGCCCCCAAAGATGTCACCGGACGAGGACTGGCCGAGCGGGAGGACTCGCCGACGCACTCGGCTCGTTGCGCCGCCAGGCGGCCACGGACCCTGGTGCCGACAATTCAGTCAACGCCGACGAACCAGCTGCGGGCGTGCCAGTATGTGAGATGACCAGCGCGGGCGCTGTGCCGAACTGAACATGAGCTGAGGTCTACATGTCTCGGGTGGCAACTTCTGAATGGCGATTGTTCGGGACGACGGCGATCGGCTGCCTCGTGGTCGGCGTGGCTCTGGTTGCTTTCGAGGTGGCTGATATCGGAGGCGAGGCGGCGGGGCGCGCGGTGACCGACGCGAGCTTGGTGGTGTTCGCGGTCCTCGCGGCGTTCGCATGTTTCCGAGCTGCGCGGTCGCGGGCCCCGGAAAGGCGGTTGCCCTGGTGGTTGCTGGGCGCGGCGGCGGTGTCGTACGCCGTCGGCAACACGGTCTGGTTCTACTACCAGGTGCTGGCGCCGGAGAATCAGCCCTTTCCCGGGCCGTCTGATGTCTTCTACGTCGCCGCGGTGCCGTTCGCGGTCGCTGCGATGCTCGTCCTGCCCAGCAGGGCGCTGTCGTCGGCGGCGAGTGCGCGAGCGATCGCCGATGGCCTGATCGTCGGCGCCGCTTTGTTGTTCATCAGCTGGATCCTGGTCATCGGGCCGCTATTGGAGCAGCGGGACCAGACCGGTTGGAACTATCTGGCCGTGCTTCTGTACTACTCGGTCACCGACATCGTGATCATCTCCATCGCCTGCAGCCTGGCAGTGCGCGCGGCCGGGCGCGAGCGTGTGCCGATGTTCTTGGTGGCCGCTGCTTTCGCGGCGATTGCGTGCGCCGACACGGGACTCGCCTACCTCGCGCTGCAGGGTAAGGATGCGGCCGGGACCGGATTGGATCTCGGGTGGACCTTCGGGTACTTGCTGCTCGGGCTGGCCGCGCTGACGCCGGTTGGGCAGGAGACGTCCGATGACCGCGCCGATCCGCGTGCGCCGGTCCGCGAACTCCTGCCCTATGCGCCCGTGGTCGTGGTGCTGGTCCTGGTCGGGAGCAGCCCCTCCCGGCTCACCGACGGGGTCCTCGTCGGCCTCCTGCTCGCGATGTTGGCGCTGCTGGTGGTCCGCCACATGCTCACGCTGGCCGACAACATCATGCTCACCGGCCATCTCGAGGATCTCGTGCGCGGCAGGACCCAGGAGCTGGAGCAGCTCACGCACCGCCACACCTCGATCCTGGACGGCGCCGGTGAGGGCATCGTCGGCCTCGACCGGTCCGGACGGTTGACCTTCGCCAACCCGGCAGCCGCGGCGTTGCTGGGCCGCTCAGCCGACGAGCTGGTCGGGCGCTCGTTCCACGAAGTGACCGATCCCCGCGGCCTCGACGGAGAGCCCATCCCGGCAGAGCTTGATCCAATCGCCGAGGCCTTGGCCGATGGGCAGATCCGGACGGTCACCGACGAGACCTACCGACGCGCGGACGGCACGGACCTCTCCGTCGAGCTGACGGTCGCCCCGAGTCGCGACGCCGACGAGGTCACCGGCGCGGTGTTGATGTTCCGCGATGTGACCGAGCGGCGGGCAGTGGACCGGATGAAGGACGAGTTCGTCTCGGTGGTCAGCCACGAGCTGCGCACCCCGCTCACTTCGCTGCGCGGCGCACTGGGCCTGCTACAAGGGGGTCTGCTCGAGGAGGCTCCACCGAAGGCGCAACGGATGGTGCACATCGCGGTGGAGTCAACGGACCGGCTGATCCGGCTGATCAACGACATCCTCGACGTTGAGCGGATAGCCTCCGGCGGGCTCGCGCTGCACCGACAAGCCTGGCCGGCCGCCAACCTCGTTGGCCGCGCGGTCGCCGAGATGCGCGGGCTCGCCGCCGAGGCCGAGGTGCATGTGGAGATCGGCGCAGTCGTGGGCACTGTCGATGCGGATGCTGACCGGATCGTGCAGACGATCGCCAACCTGCTTTCCAACGCGATCAAGTTCTCCCCACCACAA
The DNA here is from genome assembly GCA_025965195.1 of Marmoricola sp. Taxonomy (GTDB): domain Bacteria; phylum Actinomycetota; class Actinomycetes; order Propionibacteriales; family Nocardioidaceae; genus Marmoricola. Next base: position 93,371 of record JAOPXK010000024.1, on the reverse strand, counting down.
GGCACCGTCCGTGTCGCCACCGAGGAACAGGACAACGTGGTGCTGTTCTGCGTCAGCGATGAGGGCGCCGGCATCCCGCCCGACCAGTCCGAGGCCGTCTTCGGGCGTTTCGCCCAGGTGGACGCCTCGGACACCCGTGAGAAGGAAGGGTCCGGACTTGGTCTGGCGATCTCCCGCGGAATCGTCGAGCAGCACGGCGGCCGGATCTGGGTGCAGAGCGAACCGGGCATCGGTGCCACCTTGTGCTTCACCCTCCCCGTGGTCGGCACCTCCGCCAAGCCCGAGACAACGCCGGACGGTGATCGATCCAGGCCGACCGTGCTGGTGTGCGAGGACGACCTGGCCACCCGGACCGTGATCAGCGACCTGCTCAGCTCGCATGGCTACGCGGTGCTTGCCGCGGCCTCGGGCGAAGAGGCGCTGACCCTGGCCGCTCAGCAGATACCGGCCGCGGTGCTGATGGACCTGACGTTGCCCGGCCTGGACGGCTGGACGGCCATCGCCGGCCTCCGCGCCGACGAACGGACCCACGACGTGCCGGTCCTGATCGTCAGCGGCAGCCAGCCCGGTCCCGCGCCTGTACCCGTGGCGGCATGGCTGACCAAACCTCTCGACGTCGCCGGGCTGCTGGCCGCGCTCGAGGGCGCCATCACCGCCGGCGACCCCGGTGACCCGCGACCGTGTGTCCTGATCGTCGAGGACGACCCGGCGCTCACGCAGGTGCTGGCCGCGCTGTTCGCGGAGCACGGGGTGATGGCGGTGCATGCCCACACCGCCCGGGATGCGCTGCGGCTGAGCCGCGACATCGCACCCGATCTGCTCCTGCTGGACCTGCTGCTCCCCGACAGCGACGGGTTCGCGCTGGTCGACTGGCTACGCGAGGATCCACGTCTTTGCCGTGTCCCGCTGGTCGTCTACAGCGCCCTGGAGCTGGACGAGGACGACAGAGAGCGGCTGCGGCTGGGCCCGACCGAGTTCTTCACCAAGGCAAGGACAAACCCCGAAGAGGTCGAGCGACAGGTGCTGGCGCTGCTCGACGCCGTGGTCACCGGGGCCACCCGATGAGTCGGCGGGTGCTGGTCGTGGACGACGACGACGCGATCCGCGAAGTGGCCAAGCTGAGCCTGGAGCTGGTGGCCGGCTGGGAGGTCGAGGTCGCCTCCAGCGGTCTGGAGGCCTTGGACCTTGCCGTTGCCGTCCCCCCGGACGCCATCCTTCTCGATGTGATGATGCCCGCGATGGACGGCCCGACCACGTTCGCCAGGCTGCAGGCCGACGGACGCACGTGCGACGTACCGGTCGTGCTGCTCACCGCGAAGGTGCAGCCCGCAGAGCGACGGCGTTGGGAACGGCTCGGCGTCGCGGGAGTGCTCGCCAAACCGTTCGACCCACTCGAGCTGCCCGGGCAGATTGCCGACCTCCTCGGCTGGGACAAGTGACCTGGCCACCGCCGAGTCCCGAGATCGAGGCGAAGACCCGGGAACGGCTGCAGGCGATCTATCAGCACGCCCGCGCGTCCTTCGCCGAGGAGCTGGCAGCCATCGACGCGGCCGTCACCCAGCTCGAGACGGGCGCGCTCGACGAGCCGCAACAGCGGGCTGCGGAACGCGCCGCGCATCGGCTCGCCGGAACGGCCGGTACGTTCGGCTTTCCCGAGGCCACCGAACCGGCGCGACGGCTCGAGGACGCGTTCGCCCACCCCCTCCACCCGGACGCAGTCCATCGCCTCGCGACCGATGCCGCCGCCCTGCGAACGATCCTGTCCGGCAACCAGGCTCCGGCGCCGGAGCAACAGGAACCGCTGCGGCCCGATGGCCGGGTGCTTGCCCTGCATGCGGCTGATGACCTCGACGCGCAGATTCGCGGGACCGCGTCGGCACTGGGCCTCAACATCGCACACGACCCGAGAGAATCCGACATCGAGTTAGCCATCATCGACCTCGCCGCGCCCAACGCTGAGGGCCTCATTCGTGGCTACTCCGAACGGCAACCGCCGGTTCCCATCCTCGCGCTCGCCGACACCGCATCCCTCACCGATCATCGGACCGCCACCAGTGCGGGCGCCTCTCTGGTGCTGCCCCGCACCGGATCACCCATCGATGTCGCGGCGGCAGCGAAGTCCCTGTTCAAGCAGCCCCGGAACGGACAGTTCCGAATCCTCGCGGTCGACGACGACCCCGTCATGTTGGCAGCTCTGCCGGCAGTGCTCGCCACCGAACCGATTGATTGCACCACCCTCGAGGATCCGCGCAAGTTCTGGGCGATGCTCGAGCAGACGGGGCCGGATCTCGTCGTGCTCGACCTCGACATGCCGCACCTCGACGGGATCGCGCTGTGCCGAATCATCCGCACCGACCCACGCTGGTCAACCCTGCCCGTCCTGTTCCTGACCGCGAGCACCGACCCGGCCGCCGTCGACGCCATCTTCGCCGCCGGAGCCGACGACTACGTCAGCAAACCACTGGTGGCCTCCGAAGTGCGGGCCCGGATCCGAAACCGCCTCGACCGCGTAGCGCTCTACCGCGCACTGGCCGACACCGACCCACTGACCGGCTTGGTCAACCGCCGGCGGCTGGAGATCGACTTCGACCGACTGAGCGCGCTCGCCAGCCGCCACCAGCAGCCACTGTCACTGGCGCTGCTCGACATCGATCACTTCAAGCGGGTCAACGACACCCACGGTCACGGCATCGGTGACCTGGTGCTGCGTTGGCTCGCAGAGCGTCTGACCGAGGAGTTCCGGGGCGAAGACGTCGTAGCCCGGTGGGGTGGTGAGGAAATCGTAATCGTGACCCTCGGCATGTCGGGGGTGGACGCGCGTCAGCGCCTCACCGGCTTCCTCGAATCGATCCGCGGCACCCCGATCGTCCTCCCGGGGCGGCCGCAGTCGTCGCTGAGCATCAGCTTCAGCGCCGGGGTGGCCGAACTGGGCTTCCACGGCGACGACCTGCACACCCTGACCCGGGGCGCCGATGCTGCGCTGTATCGCGCCAAGAGGTCGGGTCGAGCGCGCGTGCTCCTGGGCTAGGAGACTGCTGGACAATCCGTGCGGCGTGGTGCATCGATCGGCGCCGGCTGAAATTCTGTGTTGGTGCTGGATGAGGCAGGGTCGCCGGGATCCGCGGCCGTCGTACGGCCAACCAGACCGCCCTCGGGCCGTCTCCTCGCGAGGTGCGGGAGTGGGCCAGCTGAGCAGACGCTCGGGGAGCGGCCTGACTGCGGGATCAGGTCTGACGACCGTTCGGTCAGACCCGTTAGTCATTCGGTGTCATCTCGGACCCAATGCGGAGCAGCGGCGGGTTGCTGCCGCCTACGCTCCCTTCATGAAGACGTTGTTGATCGTTGTCCTGATGGTCGGAGATGCGCCATGCCTCGCGCCTGCGCCCTGACCCGGGTCACGCTCGTCGACGACCACGAGCTGTTCGCAGAGGCCCTCGACGTGGCACTCACGCTGGAGGGTCACCAAGTCCATCGCGTGTCGACGGACGATCACGCACTCTCGCCCGGCCGCCTGTGCGAGGTGATCCTCCGGTCGCGCCCGAGTGTGGTCCTGCTCGACCTGAACCTCGGCGCCTCGGCCAACGGCGCGAGCGTCGTCCAACCGCTCACCCAGGCGGGGATCGCCGTGGTCGTCGTGACCGGAAGCATCGACCGGGCCCGATGGGGAGAGGTCCTGTCGTACGGCGCCCGCACGGTGCTGCCCAAGTCGGCGCCGCTCAACACGATCCTCGCGACCATCCGGCTGATCGGAGAGGGCCGGAGAGTCCTCCCACCCGATGAGCGCGATCGCCTGCTGGCCTGCTTCCACGAGGAGCGAGGCCTGGTGCAGCACAGCCGGGCTCGTCTCGACTCCCTGACGATTCGCGAGCGCGAGATCCTCGAGCACCTCATCGACGGGAAGCAGGTGCGGGAGATCGCACGAGGATCCTTCGTCTCCGAGGCCACCGTGCGGACCCAGGTCAAGTCGATCCTCGCCAAGATGGGGGTCTCGTCCCAGCTGGCCGCGGTCAGCATGGCTCACGCGGCGCACCGGCGGTCGCCCGTCGCGCGCCAGCAGAGCTGACCTTCCGCTCCGGTCAGCGGACCACTCGCCGGGCGATCCGCTTCAGGGTCGGGGTGCGGTCCAGGGCGCGACCGACCTTGCTGCGCAGGGTTGGCGGCGGCGAAGCCGGCTTCGGAGGTCTCCGGACGAACAGCCGTTGGTAACGGTCTTCGACCATCTCGAAGCCATGCTCCCTGAGGAAGACCGAGGAGAGCCGGGTCTTGCCCTCCAGCGGGAGCGCCGCGTCGTCGAGCAACACCACCGCCCGCGGAGCCAGTCGCGGGAACGCAGCCTGGATCTCCTCGAGCTGCTTGGTCGCCGCGATCTCCTCGTTGCCCGGCGTGGAGTCCAGTCCGTCCAGGTAGAGCAGGTCAATCGTGCCGTTGAACCCGGCAAGGAACACCGTCGAGTCCGAGACGTGGTGCTCGATCCACGGCAGGTAGTCGGCAGCGGCAACGATCGAGTGGTCAATGGCCTCCTGCAGGATGTCGACCGAGTGCAGCACCCCGCCTTCGCGGGAGAGATACTCCCCGAACTTGAAGGTCGAGTGGCCGCCGCCGACGTTGTCATCGCGGGACGTGCCGATCTCCACGATCGTCGCGTTGCGCTTCGTGGCCTTGGCGAGCAGGTTCAGCGAACGGCGCATCGTCGGATAGCGGGCGCGGGTGGTGTGGTTCAGCTGACGCTTGTAGCGGCCGAAGTACGCCGTCGGACCAGCCGTCTCGTCGACCTCAAGGAGCAGCCGGCGGTCCCCCGGGTTCCAGTACGGGATCTCCGGGAGGGACCGGCCGAGCCGCGCGGCGATGCGCTCGGTGTAGGCGAGGTACTTCCGAGGAGTCGCGAACTCGCCGTACGCCTGGCACATGCTCCACATCGCCGTGGCCGCGAACTGCTCGAAGGCCGGGTCCTCGTGTCGGTCGTACCAGCCAAGGAGCTCCGCCACTGGTGCCTGCCGGTCGACCTCGTCGAACACGCCAAGGTCGACGGCGATCCCGTAGAAGTCGTGGTCTGAGAACGCCAGCTCCGGCTCGTGGTTGAACAGCTGGTCGAGGACGGCGGGCAGGTCGGTCTCGGCCTCGAGCCGGCGCCAGAGGTGCGCAAGGTTGGCGGTCGAGAACAGCACCACGCCAGAGATGTGCCGGCGGAACGTGTCCGAGTTGGCGTACTCCAGCGCGCCTTCGCAGCCCGGGAGGTCCTTGAGCAGGTAGGCGGCGCCGCGGTACATCCGGTAGTCCCAGTCGGACTTCCGCTTCTCCGCGACCCAGTGCAGGCTCTTCAGCCGGCCATCGGCGTAGAAGCGGCTCTCGTCCCAGTTGTCGAAGACGAAGACCTCGCTGTCGAGCACGACCACGTGCCGCGCGTCGATGAAGCGGTCCATCGAGAGCCGCAGGAACATCTGCCGGTACCACCCGACCGGCCGGACCTTCTCGGTCCAGTCGACCTCGGGAAACCGCCCCGACAGGTCGACGTCGTTCTCATCGACGTACGTCGCACCCAGCGCACGCATCTTTGCGGCATCACGGTCGTCGAGGTTGCCGACCACCGTGATCGGGCAGGTGGTCTCGTGCCGAAGCGTGCGGAGCAGCATCATCGCGGGAAGCACGTGCGCCTTCGAGACGGTGATCATGTAGGCCAGGTCGTCGGTCACCCGGACAACCTCTCAGACGTCGGCAACCGTGGCCAACTGAGGCGTCAGACACCCACTCGCCCGCCCAGGTGGTTTGAGACGGCTCCGTGAAGGGGATATGTAGGGCTCATGAGGTCCGCCGTCTCCCGGGTACGGCGGACTCGTGCGTGCCGGGTCACGACCACCGGAGCGGCTCGACCAACCGGTTCGACGGTCGTCAGACCGCGATCTTCAGGCCGTAGATGTCGAGTGCATGCGGCAGCGGCTTCCGCGGCTGGAGCCTGACGCCGTCGACGACCTTCGGCGTCCCGGCCGTGACCAGCCGGCCGATGAACGCAGTCCCGAGGAAGATCGACAAGCCGGCGCCGGGGCAGTCCTGCGGCCCATGGCTGAAGAAGTTGAACGACCAGTCCTCGCTTGCGGTGCCACTGACCCACTCGGCCGGCGCGAACCGGTCGGCGAACTCGACCCGGTCACGGTTGCGGTGGTTGAAGAGGTTGTGGAGGAGCACCTGGGTGCCCGCCTTGACCGTCTGCCCGGTGGGAAAGCGGGTGTCCTCGGTGAGCACCCGGCCGAAGAGAGCGGTGGTCGGCCACAGCCGCATCGCCTCCAACACCGCCCCCGAGGTGTACGCCGCCCCGGCGATCTTCTTGATGTTCGCTGCGGTGATGCCGGCGAACTCGCTGCGGACCGCCTCCAGCTCGTGCGGGTGCGTCGCGAGCACGGCCAGCGTCCGGAACAGGTTGGCCGGCAACGTGTCCCCCATCGCGAACAGCCAGTGGATCAGCTGCCCGGCGACATCGGTGGAGTCATCATGCGGAGCCTTGGTGATCAGCCCCGTCAGGGCCCTGGGGTCCGGGGTCTCGACGTACTCGTTGATGTGTTCGTGGAAACCGGCGTACCCCTTGGCGGGCTTGCCGGGCATCTTGTTTCCGGCCGCCATCAGCTCCTGGAGCTGCTGGGTGAGCAGCAGGTCTGCGCCCGCGGCCGAGCCGAAGACGACCCGACGGGTGAGCTCCTGGAACGACGAGTTGATGTCCTCCCAGCCGATCGGCCGGTCGAGGGCCAGCAGTGCGTCGGCTTCGTCGAACGCCAGCTCCGAAAAGCCTTTCGCCAACCTGTGCAGGGATTTCGACGTGTCGAGCACGGCCTCCGCGAACGCGCGCCGGTTGGCCCACAGGTCGCCGCGGGAGATCGTCAGCGCGTCCGGCTGGAACGCCGCCATCCCCTTCTTCTTCGCGTCGGGGTCGGAGGCGAACGGTGCGGGTGAACCACCCAGGACGAACTTGATGTCGTCGGGATGATGGACCAGCAACGCCTCTTCGGTCGCCACCCGGACATAGAACGGGTCAGGCCCGTATTTCTTCACCAGACCCGCGGTCAGCCGGTAGGCCAGGCTGTCGAGCGGGACCGAGCCGGCCACCCGCGCAATCGGCTCGCGCTTCTTGAACAGGCCCTGCACGACATTGGGTACGCCGACCTGCGCGGTGAACCGGACACCTTCGACAGGGTTGGCGTGCTTGAAATCGAGGGTCATCGCAGTCGTCCTGTCGCCGTGGCCGCTTCCGCATGAACGCTCGGAAGTTACCACCGGGCCACCCGGTGTGGGCAGGACTGACCAGGTCATCTGTCCAGAGGTCGATTGCGAGGTGGAATGTTCTGCGAGGTCACCTCTCGATAGGTCGCCACTCCTGCCAGCTGAGAGGTCACATGGAGCTTTCGCAGGATCGACTTCACCTGGCTGCGGACGGTGCCCTCGGACACGCCACGTTCCTCAGCGATGGTCCTCACGGTCTGCCCGTCGTTGAGAGCGCCCAGCACGGCGAGCTCTCGCGGCGTCAGCGCCTCCACCCGCGCCGTCAGCTCCTGGTGTCGCTGCCCGACCTCGATCCATTCGTTCAAGACGTCGGCCCGCAGCGCCGGGTCCATCACCGGACGTCCGGCGGCAAGCGCCTGCACTGCTGCGTCGAGCTGGTCGAGCGATGTCGTCATGGGGAGGACACCGACCGCGCCCGCTTCGACGGCTGCCCCCCAGTGCGCATCTGCGGCACCGCAGGTGAGCAGCAGCCAGCGAGTCGGCGCGAACTGCATCAGCCGGAGCACGTCACGACGCGCCACCGGGTCATTGAGCTCGGCGAGCACCAGACCGCCGTTGACCTGGAGCTTCATCGTCAGGTTCGCGATCTCGCGCACCTCCGTCGGCCCGACCGGGAAGTGCACGCCGTACACCTCGAAGCCGCGACTGAGCAGGGCCACCCGGACGGTCTCGCGCACCAGATGCTGGTCGGAAAGCAGCACCACCTTCACCGAGCGACGGGGCGGGCGCGCTACCGCCGCCTCGGCGCCATCACTCGGTGCACCGGAGTTCTCGGTGCCCGTGTCCGCCCACACGGCGCTCATCGTCGTAGCTCTCGAACGTGAGCGGCGTGGACGAGTCCGCCGAGCTGGTCAGCACCTGAGGATGGCATGATCCCGGATCACTCCAGACCGATCACGATTGCGAACATGACAACCCGGGTCACCGCAGTACTCGTCGTCCCGGTGACCGAGTACGGCCCGGTCGAGGCAGGGCCTCCCGAGTCGACGGTCACCGCGCTGATCAGCCCCGAGCCGGAGCCCGGGTTCGACGTACGCAGTTGCTGGTCGGCCGGAGTCGACCAGCCGACGGACACCGAGGCCTTGGCCGCGAAGTACGTCAAGACCCAGGAACCGGCATCGGCCACGTTCACGCTCGGTGCCGCATGGCTGGTCGCAGTCGCCTGGTCGATCGAACCGTTGTGTGCGTCGACGGTGGTGTGCAACCCGCTGCTTCCCCGGTACGCCGAGACCGTCACGTCAGCCTTTGCAATCGCCGAGAGGGGCAGGGAGACGGTGGAACCGGCATCAGCTGCGGTGGCCGTGCGGGTCCAGCTCCAGCCCTCGACGTTGGCAGCATTCTCCGTATCGAGAGGCGTCCAGCCGGCTGGCGCAGTCACCGTCGATGTGCTGGTGTTCACCGCCATGGTGAGCACCATCGTGTCGCCGGCCTGCACTCCGGCCGGGATCACGACCTTCTGGCTCGCAGTGTTCGCGTTTGTCTCCGCGGAAGCGACGAACTGGACGGCCGCGGCGGTCACCGTGACGGTGTGGGTCACCGCGCCGGTCGCATTGTTGCTGTCGGTCACGGTCAGCGTCACCGTGTGGTCGCCGCCTGTGGTGAAGGTGTGGTTCGGGGTGGCGCCGCTGGCCGTCCCGCCGTCACCGAAGTCCCAGGCGTAGCCGGTGATCGAGCCGACGCTCGTTGACGAGGCGCTCCCGTCGAAGCTGCACGAGAGGCTCGTACAGGACTGGCTGAACGCTGCCGTCGGCGTTGCGGAGCCCAGGCCGATCACGGTCGTGAACATCACCGCACGAGTCGTGGCTGACGAGGTCGTGGCGGTGCGGCCTGCGAAGTTCCCGGTGGGGACGGACGCTGCCGAGTCGACCAGCTCCGCACTGATCAGGCCCGATCCTGAGCCTGGGTTCGACGTACGCAGCTGCTGACCTGCGGGCACCGACCAGGTGATGGCCGTCGACCCCTTGGCCGCGAAGTACGTCGCCACCCACGACCCGGGTTCTGCAACGTTGACGTCAGGTGCCGTGCGGGTGCTGCTGGTTGTCTGGTCGAGAGAGCTGTCGTGCGCCGTGATGATGGTCGGCGCCCCGCCACTCCCCCGGTAGACCGCCAGGCTCAGATCAGCCTTCGCGATCGCAGACATCGGCACCGTGACCGTCGATCCGACGTCGGCAGCCGTGGCCCTGCGGGTCCAGCTTCTGCCCTGGACGTTGCCGCCCGACTCGGTGTCGAGCGACGTCCACCCGGCCGGGTCGCTGACAACCGGAGTCACGGAGTTGACGACCAGGTCGAGCACCATCGAGTCACCGGCCTGGACTCCGGCGGGGACCACCACCTTCTGGCTGGAGGCATTGGCATTGGCCTCGCTCGACCCCACGAACTGCACGCCCTGGGCGGTGGGCGTGACGGTCTGGGTGGCGACGTCGGTCCCACCGTCGTTGTCGGTCACGGTCAGTTTGACGGTCTGATCACCGGCACCGGAGAACGTATGGGTCACCGTGGGTCCGGTTGCGGTGCCGCCGTCACCAAAATCCCAGGCACGGCTGGCGATGGTGCCGTCCGGGTCATTCGACGCACTGCCATCGAAGGAGCACAGCAGGCCGGCACAGCTCCACGAGAAAGTGGCCGTGGGCAGCTGGTTGATCCGGACCACGCTGACCGACGTCGTGACCGATGCAGTCGCCCCGCTGTTGGCAGTCACCGTCAGCTTCACCGGATAGGTGCCAGTGGAAGGGAAGGTGTGCGACGGCTTCGCACCGACCGCTGTCCCCCCGTCGCCGAAGTCCCAGGCATAGCTGGTGATCGAGCCACCGACCGCTGTCGAGGACGACCCGTCGAAGTCGCACGACAGGCTGGTGCAGGACTGGCTGAACGAGGCAGTCGGAGGTGATCCGACACCCCCACCAGTCCCGTCCTGGAAGAGGAACATCGATCGCGTGCTCCAACTCGCGCCGCCACCCACGCTCGGCCCGGCCACGATCGAAGCGGTGCCGGCGACCGGCGCTCCGGACTGTGGCCGCTGCTGCCAGTTGATCCGGTGCAGGTTGTTGTCACTCTGTGCCCAGTAGAGCTTCGAGTTCGCCTCGAACATTCCACGCACCGCGCTGAAGTCGATCCCGGACACGTTTCCGGATGCGGTGAGCCGCTGGGCGCCCACGATGTCGCTCTGCGGGTTGAAGTAGCGGTAGAAGAGCGACGTACTCCCGGACTTGGTGAAGTAGATGCGCCCGTTGTCGTAGAACATGCCGGTGATCGTCTTGATGTCGGTCGACCAGTCGGTCAGCTTCACGATCGCGTCCTGGGCGTTCACCGGCACCGCGGCCCCGAACGTCGTGCCGTTGAAGGTCCGGCGGACGAACGTGCCGTCGACCATGGCCAGATAGACCGAGCCGTTGAGCATGAACTCGCCACGGACGTTGTTCCAGTTGATCCCACCGGCCGGGACCGAGGTGTTCGCCCCGACGGTCGTGCCGTCGTAGTGCCTTTTGCTGAGCGTTGTCGCACAGCTGAGGATGTTGCAGGGAGCGCCACCGAGATAGACGTCGTTGGGCAGGGCCGCATCGGCGTACGCCGGGAAGCTGAGACCACTACTCGGCAGCAGCGCAATCCTGCCTCGGTACTGGGAAGCGCCAATCCGGTCCGTGTCCGAAGCCACCCACAGTCCTTGGCCCGTGGAGAGGAAGTCGAAGACACCGACACCGAGGGTCCGGGTGGGGTTCCACGTGTAGGGCAGGCCGTTCTCCGCGTCCAGCGCGGCGAGTCCGGGCCGCGAGACCGCTCCCTGGCCAGCCGAGTCTGCCTTGTTCGGATTGTTCTGCCAGCGGAAGTGGCCACCCGTGTAGATCGCGGAGTTGGTCACCTCGACGGAGTATGTCGTGTCGCCGCCGGTGTAGTTGGTCCACGACGGCTGCGATCCGGCCCCACCGCTGGTTTCGAACCGGGACGACTCGTCGCACGCGGAGGTCTGACCACCGTAGGCGCCGGTGGTCACGACGGCGAAGAACGAGCCGTCGGGCGAGAAGGAGACGTCACGCATGTAGGAGTCAAAGCTCGACGAGCACGCAGAGGTGTAGAACGTCGTGCTGAACGCAGCAAGTGCGGCCGCCGGCCCGGTCAGGTCGAGCATGAAGATCTGATGGTTCTGGACGCCGTTGACGGTGTCGAAGTTGCCGATGGCGACCAGCTTGCTGCCATCTGCATTGAGATCGAACTTCAACACCTCGGTGACGCCTCCGTTGTGGACGCCGTCAATGAGCAGGCCCATGTAGGGCTGCACTGCGCCCGTCTCCGGGTCGACTGTGGCCAGCGCCTTCTGCGCGTGGCCGTTGATGTGGGTGAACGCACCCGCGATCCAGAGCCGTCCGTTGCTCAGGGCCAGTTCCCTGACCTCGCCGGTGATCGGACCGGCATCGAACGTCGACAGCACGGCGCCGTCGGAGACGCGCACGCGAGCAAGGTTCTGGCGGGCAACGCCGCCGATGCTGGTGAAGTCGCCGCCGACCCAGACTGTCGAGCCGTCCCCGGTCGGAAGCACGCTGCGAACCTCACCGTTCGGGTTCGGCAGGAACGTCGTGCTGATCGCGCCGGTGGTCGCGTCGAACGCGATCAGGCTGTTGCGGGTCAACACCGTCGTGCTGCCCTCGTCCGACGCCTGGGTGAAGGTGCCGCCGAGCACCATCGTGTTGCCGACCTGGACGACCGAGTACACCCGGCCATCGAGCACGTTGGGCGTGTGCGAGGCCGGAGAGTCGCTCACCAGCTGACCGGCGGGACTGTCGGCGAACGCGGGACTCATCGGAGCCACGATCAGTGCGGAACCCAAGCAGCACAAGATCGCCGAGAACATCACCAGAACACTTCTGCGCATGATCGCCTGCCCAAATAACGCGAAGGAATGGCCGTCCCGAGGGCCTTGGTCGTCCGGAGCCTAAGACCGGGAAATGGGCGTCTCGGACACTGCTGGGCCAACATCCCCAATATCGGTGAGTGCTTCCGGGGGGGACCCCGATTTGATGGGTTGCATGGCCCCTACGACCACGCTGTCGCGAGTTGGGCTGCCGCGTCCGGACGTCGCCTCACCACTGGCTCGGCGTACGGCGCGATGGGGTCCGCAGTGGCCACTTGCCCTTCTTTTCCTGGGCTTTCCGCTCTGGTGGGTGGCCGGCCTCTCTGGCTTGGTCCCACTGTTCGTCGCCGTCCCGATGGCACTCCAGCTCACCCGCGCCGGCGTGGTCTGGCTCCCGCGAGGATTCGGCTGGTGGTTGCTGTTCCTGGTCTGGGTGACCCTCGGCATTGCGGTGCTCTGGGTCAATGCACCCGATGCCATACCCGGTGGCGGCGCCGCGAACCGGCTCCTCGTCTTCGGCTACCGCCTCGGTTGGTACGTCGCCTGCACCGTGGTGATGCTGTGGGTCGGAAACCTGAGCAAGAACGTGTTGTCCGACGCGCGAGCGCACTGGCTGGTGGGAAGCCTGTTCATCGTGGCCGCGCTCGGCGGCCTGCTCGGCTACCTCGAGCCGACGCTCCAGTTCCGCTCCGCCATCGAGTACCTGCTCCCCCACGGCATCCGGCAGAACTCGTTCGTCGCATCAATCGTCCATCCGGAGGTCGCGGACATCGAGACCGTGCTCGGCCACCCCGAGCCTCGGCCCAAGGCGCCCTTCGCATTCACCAACTCCTGGGGCAGCGGACTCTCCCTGACGCTGATCTTCTTCGTCGCGATGCTGCACAACTCGACACGGCTCGCCAAGATCGCCGCCGTCTGCCTCGCCGGCGTGGCAGCGATCCCGGTCATCTACTCGCTGAACCGCGGGCTCTGGGCATCACTCGTCGCCGGCGTCGTCGGTGTCGCGGTGGTGTTGTTCTTCAAGGGCCGCACTGTCGCCTTCCTGGCGATGGTGACGGCGGCCGTGGTGGCGCTCGCCCTGTTGATGGCAAGTCCGCTCGGCGGCCTCTACCAACAGCGGCTGGAGCACCAGCACAGCAACGAGCGCCGCGGGCAGCTGCTCACCCAGACCGCCAGCTCGGTGACCCACGGGTCCCCCGTGCTCGGCTTCGGCAGCACCCGACAGGTGCAGGGCAGTTTCGCCTCGATCGCCGGCGCATCCACTCCGGACTGTCATGCCTGTGGCGTGCCGCCGCTGGGCACCCAGGGTCACCTGTGGCTGGTGCTGTTCTCCCAAGGCTGGTTCGGGCTGGTCTTCTTCTTGTCCTTCATGCTGCTCGCGTTGAGCCGCTCCTGGCGATGTCGATCGCCCAACGAGGTGGTGTGTACCTTCGCGATCGCCTTCTTCCTGATGCAGTTTCCGGTCTATGACTCGCTGGGCATGCCCTTGTTCATCGTGATGATCGCCATCGGTCTGGTGTGGCGAGAACAGCGGGAGGCTGCCCTTGTGCCGATGCCCCACACCCACCGGACGGCAGCCCAGCTCGCCGCCGAGCTCCGTGGCGTGTGGCCGATGGTGCTCGCACTCTGCCTCGTCGGCGGGGTGGTCGGGTCCCTCGGCGCGCTCGCGGCCAGCCATCCGACGTACCGCAGCACAGTGTCGATCGCGCTGACGCCTGCACCGGTCTACCTCAGCACGGGCGCTCCGGTCAGCGGGGTGCCGAACAGCGTGACCCAGTCGAGCAGCGAACCGCGCGACATCACCATCGACACCGAAGCGGCCCTGCTCCTCTCGGAGAGCTCACTGGTCGCAGCCTCCTCGCGCACCGGTACGTCGACCGCGCTGCTGCGCAAGTCGATCAAGGTCAGCGCTGTGCCCAACACCCACGTTCTCCAGCTGTCGGTTCAGGCCCGGCGTCCCGCAGAGGCAGCCGCCGACTCCGCGGCCGTCGCCGCGGCGTACCTCGCCACCCGCCAGACCTATCTCGACCAACGGCGCAGCCACCTGCTCGGCCACCTGCAGGACGAGCTGCAGAACCTCGTGGGTTTCGGGGCGACGGTCGACCGGACCCGCGACTATCTGCTGTCCGCAATCAGCCAGCTGCTCTTCACCCGGACCACCGTGGGTCAGGTGATCGGCCAGCCGGCCGCACAGCCGGTGCCCCGCCAGATCGTCGTCGTGGCAGCCGCCTCGGGCGTCGCGCTCGGACTGCTCACCGCAGTGACCTTGATGTCGCTGTTCCCGCAACGGAGGAGGTACGACGATGAGTGAGGCTCCCTACCCTCGCGAGATCTGGACCCGACTGGCTGTGGATCCCCTCGCCGATCCCCTCTCGGAACGGTTGAGCCGACACCCTGCGGTCACCCCCAATCGAGTCACAGCCGTCGCGTTGCTGCTCGGCGTCGCCGCGGCTGGATGCTTCGCCGTCGGTTCCCTCCGGATCGGCGGGCTGCTGTTCCTGCTGCGCTACTTCGCGGACTGCGTCGACGGCACGGTCGCCCGGCTGCAGCACACGACGTCGGAGCGTGGCGCCTCCTTCGATGTCGGCGCCGACATCCTCGGCATCACCCTCGCCTTCGGCGCCCTGTCGTGGCACCTCGTGCACGTCCATGAACTTCCGAACTGGTGCGCCCTTGCCCTGCTGGGAAGTGTCGTCGTCTACAACTGGGCGTTGAGCCACCGGAAGCACCTCGCGGAACGAGCAGACCTCGGCTCCGGAGGCGCCCGCCATGAATGGCAACCAGTGGTCTGGGGGGTTCGTCACTGGGTCAACCTCTGCAGACGGCTCAACATGTGCATCGTGCCGTGGTCCGTCGAGGTGGAGATCGCCGCGCTCGGGCTGGCGCCGCTGTTCCTCAGCACGAACCTGGTCGGCTGGGTGCTGGTCCTCGCGTTCGCGTTCTACGTCATGGCCGATGTCGTCAACCTGCTGCGGATCCGGCGTATCGCGGGAATCCTCGACAGCCGCCGACCCAGCATTCTCGACTCTGGCCGCAGCCAATGATCCACCCCACCGTAGACGTCGTCATCGCCACTCGGAACCGGCCCGAGCTGCTGCAGCTCGCCCTCAAGGCGGTGCGGGAGCAGACCTATCCGGGTCAGGTCACCACCTACGTGGTCTTCGACCGCTGTCCCGCCGACCACGCACTGGCCAGCGACGCTGCCGACCGCCGGGTCGTCGTACTCGAGAACACGCATTCGCCCGGCCTCGCCGGCGCCCGCAACAGCGGGATCCTTGCCGGCCTCGGTGACCTCGTCGCGTTCTGCGACGACGACGACTGCTGGCTTCCCGACAAGATCCGGCTGCAGGTCCGTGAGCTCGAGGTGAGCAACGCCCTGACGGTGGTGACCGGAATCATCGTCGAGTACGGCGACCATGAGACCGCCCGGGTGCCGCTCGAAACCGACCTGACCCTCGAACGACTGATCCGGAAAAGGGTGATGGAGGCGCATCCCTCGACCGTCCTGGTTCGCCGGACTGCACTGGAAGGCGAGATCGGACTCGTCGACGAAGACATTCCGGGCAGCTACGGCGAGGACTTCGACTGGATCATCCGCGCTGCCCGCGCCGGCAGGATCGCACGGGTGCCGATTCCTCTCGTGCGCGTCCGCTGGGGACAGTCGATGTTCTCCCGGCAGTGGCAGACGATCATCGATGCAATCGACTACGGAATTGCCAAGCACCCGGAGTTCAGCGCGGACCCGGCGGCGCTCGGACGTCTCTACGGCCGGCGTGCCTTCGCGATGGCAGCACTGTCGAGCAGAGGTTCACTGAGGGCCGTCGCTCGGACCATTCGGGTTGCTCCGCTGGAGAAGCGGGCCTATGTGGCAGCCGCTGTCGCTCTGCACCTGGTCTCCGCCGAGCGGTTGCTGGATCTGGCGCATCGACGCGGTCACGGCATCTGAGCGATGCCCTCTCGCCGGCTCATCGCGTGGGCGACCCTGCCGATCGGGATGCTGCTGCTCGTGATCGCGGTGGTGCTGGGCCGCGGGGACAAGACGCAACACCCGCTGCACTTCGTGCCGGGCCTGTTGAGCAATGGCTGCCACTTCAGTGCGCGCGGACTCCCCTCGTGCGGGACCTATTTCGGCTCGGCGTACGGCGCCAACACCGACCCGGCCCGCCTCGAAGCCCAGATCGGCCATCACCTCGGCATCCACCGCACCTACTACTTCGCCAACCAGGTCGACGCCGCGGTGAGCACTGCTCGAGACGACATCGCGCATGGCCGGCTGCCCTGGCTCAGCCTCAAGACGCCGTACTCCTGGAAGGAGATGGCAGACGGCAGAGGTGACCGATGGGCGACGGACCTCGCGAGCAAGCTGTCCGAGCTGCGCGGTCCGGTCTGGCTGGCCATCCACCACGAGCCGGAGGGCGATGGTGACCTCACCCAGTGGCGCGGGATGCAGGAGCACCTGGCCCCGCTGGTCCGGAGCACCGCACTGAACGTGGCCTACACCGTCATCCTCACGGGATACGACCAGCTGTACGGACCATCGGAATACCACCTCGCCAGGATCTG
Organism: Marmoricola sp.; assembly: GCA_025965195.1. Lineage (GTDB taxonomy): Bacteria > Actinomycetota > Actinomycetes > Propionibacteriales > Nocardioidaceae > Marmoricola. The sequence goes on along the minus strand of JAOPXK010000024.1, from coordinate 76,699 downwards.
GCCGCGTACGAAGGTCGACGTCGCCGGATTCGATGTCTACAACTCGCCGACGATGACGGCTGGGTACCTCGTTCCGCTCTCGAAGTGGGCCACCAGTCAGCATGTGCACTGGGGGCTGGCCGAGACCGGCTACACGGATGCGGAGTCCATCGGCGACCCGCAGTGGATCTCTCGCACCTACCGCTCGGTGGCCGAGCTCGGCGGGATCGCGTTCACCTATTTCGACTCCGCCGTGAACAGCTCGGCGTCCTGGCCTCTCTCGACCACCGGCAAGAGACAGGACTTCGCGAGGGCCCAGAAACAGGCGCCCTCACTGCCCGTGGAATGAGCGCACCGTCGGCGTGAGTGTCGATGTGAGTTAGGTCATAGGGCGCGCGTAACGTACCTAATCTTGGGTACGGCTACTGAGCGAGATCCGAGCCCTTGGTAACTTCGCCGCCCGGTTGGGGGATCCACGGCACCAGCAGACACGCTTCGAGTTTGCTGCTGCCCAGAAACCACCGAGGAAGTTGAAATGCATCTCTCACGATCTATCGGCCTGGGCCTCTCCGCGGCCCTTGCGCTGGCCATGTCGCCACTCGTCGCGGCCAACTCGTCACGAGAAGTCATCAGTACTTCCGGCAGCATTACGCACAACAGTGCCGTCGGCCACGGCAAGGCAGGCTGGGTCGCGACTCCGAGGCCGCGCGCGCGGCTCGTCGGCGTTGACACCGGTCGCCACAACACTCAGGCCCTACGTCTCAAGGTCACTACGTCCGGTACGGCATCAGCCCACAACACGCGGCGGATCGCCCCACCCGGCAACGCAGGTACTCGCTACCACGCACAGGCGTGGGTCCGCAGCGACCAGGCCGGCCAGGACGCGACCCTGGTGGTCCGCGAGTTCGATCGCACGAAGCTGGTCCAGAGCAAGCGGTCCAGCGTCACGCTGCGTGCCGGCGTCTGGACGGCTCTCAACCTGCAGCTGACCCGCAAGGTGACCGACTCCCAGTTCGAGTTCACCGTGGGGAGCGCCAAGGAGAAGCCCTCCGACGTGTTCCTGCTCGACGACGTGACGCTCACCCCCATTCCCACCACGGGCACGAGCACCGTCCCGACCACCGTCCCGACCACCGTGCCCACGACCGTCCCCACGACGGCTCCCAGCACCGTTCCCACCACTGGCACTGCTCCTGCGGCGACCAGTACACCTGCGCCCACGACGCCCACCGGCTCTTCGTTGAGCAATGGCTGCGTCTACAGCGCTCGCGGCATCCCGTCGTGCGGCGCGTACCTCGGCTCGACGTACGGCTCCAACACCGACCCGGCCCCGTTCGAGAAGCAGACCGGTCACACGCTCGGTGTGCACCGGACCTACTACACGGCCAGCCAGGTCGCGTCCGCGGTCAAGACTGCTCGGGCCGACATCGCCCACGGCCGACTGCCCTGGATCAGCTTCAAGCCGCAGTACTCCTGGGCACAGATGGACGCGGGCATGGGTGACGCGTGGGCCAAGGACCTGGCCGCCAAGCTTGCGGCGCTGCCCGGCCCGGTCTGGCTCGCGATCTACCACGAGCCCGAGGGCGACGGCGACATCAGCCAGTGGAAGACGATGCAGGAGCGGCTCGCTCCGATGATCCGTGCCGCCGCGCCGAACGTCGCCTATACGGTGATCCTCACCGGGTACGACGAGCTGTACGGACCCTCCCAGTACAGCCTCGACAAGATCTGGCCGAACACCAAGATCGATGTCGCGGGCTTCGACGTCTACGACGCCTACGGCGAGATGAAGAACGGCAAGATGACGACCAAGGCAACCGACATGCAGGGGTCGTACTTCAAGCCGATCGCTGCCTGGGCCGCCAAGGTCGGCGTCAAGTGGGGCCTGGCCGAGACCGGCTACACCGACCAGGAGGCGAAGCTGGTGCCGAACTGGATCGCCCGCACCTATAGTCAGCTTGAGGCCGCCGGGGGTATCGCGTTCGCGTACTTCAACACCACACTGAACAGCGCTGGTTCCTGGGCACTCGACACGACCGGCAAGGTGAACGACTTCGCGCAAGCTGCGAACGGCGCACCGATCATGCCTGCAAAATAAGGGCACCCAGCCCGGAGCGGGGAGGCGTTGAGCGACGACACGACGCTGGCCCTGCTGTCAACAGTCCAGTCCCTGTGGCCAGCCGCGACCGTGCGGCTGGCCACAGGGCGTCGACCCCGGCCGGATGCCGTTGCGGAGTTCGCGATGGTGCCGCACGGCCGGGCGCCGCGACTGCTGGTGCCGGTCGTGCCGCGTGCTGCCGCGGCCCGGTCATTGCGTAGGTTCAGTGCCGCCGCATCAGCTCGAGACACGATCGGCCGGCTGGTCACCTCGGGGTTCGTCGATGCAACCGGCCTGGCCGCCTTTCCCGACCGGATCGTCGTCACCGGCTCCGCGCCGGAATCGTTGGCGAGCTACCTTTCCGGCGTACTCGACTCCGAGGTGACGTTCAGCATCGGCATCGGCACCGCCCGGGTCAACCGCAAGCCGGTCCTCCAGGTGTTCGATCTGCGCGGCCGCCCGCTCGCCTTCGTCAAGCTCGGAGACACTCCCCTGTCCCGCTCCGACGTCTCGGCCGAAGGCATCGCGATCGGTCAGCTGGCCGGGCACCCGTGGCGTGAGCTCGCCGTACCCACCTTGCTGCACCAGGGCACCTGGAACGAAATGGTGGTCCTCGTACTGTCGGCCCTTCCCACCAGTCCCCGCCAGCTCCCCCGTGACCAATGGGTCGTCCCCACCACCGCGATGCGCGAGCTGACAACGGCATTCGGCGAGCCTCCCCGCGCGCTTGACGGGTTGCCGTGGCTCGACCGGCAACGCGCAATCGCCGCTGCGCTGGGCAATACCGTCGCGGGTGCGCGACTCGACCAATGCATCGACGCGATCGTCTCAGCCAGCGCGGGTCGGACCTGGCCGATCGGTGCGTGGCACGGTGACTGGACTCCCTGGAACATGGCGCGAGGCAACGGGCACCTGCAGGTCTGGGATTGGGAGCGCTTCGAGACAGGGGTGCCTCAGGGTCTGGATCCCTTCCACTACACGGTGAATGCCGTCACGAGGAGATCAGGCACTACCCCGGACACCATCCGCGAGGGACTGGCAATGGCGGGTGCCGAACCCGGCGACCTCCTCGGCGCGCTCTATCTCCTCGCGATCGCCGGGCGCTATCTCCCGCTGGCCGAGGGCGACCGTGGGGGCGACATCGAGCCGCGCGCACAGGTCACGCTGGACACGCTGGTCAACTGGCTCGACCCACCACGCTGATCGTCAGCGGATCGCCGCGAACAGATGCCGACCGTAGTTGCCCTCATAGGGCCCCACTGCGTCCAGGTCCGGCCCGAGGTCGATGACCCGGTCGAACGTGCCGTGCCGTGCGATGAAGCCGGCAACGTAGTCCGTGTCCCAGTCGGGCAACGAGTCCCGGAACCATGCCTCGTGCGCCTGCCCGGTGTCGAGGAACAACACGCGCCCGGTGACCTCGTCGAGCAGGTGCATCAGCTCTTCGGCGCCGACTTCGGCCCTGCCCAGGGCGAAGTGGTGCAGCAGGCTGAAGCAGGAGACGACGTCCCAGGTCCGATTGGCATCGTGGAGGAACTCGGCCGCGTCGCCGACGTGGACCCGATCAGGATCCAGTCCGTAGATCGCTTCCCCGAGCTTGGGCGCGGACGGGTCACGCTCGACACCCTGTACGTCGAACCCGAACTCGTCCATCGCGGACAGGAACCAGCCATAGCACGACGCCACATCGAGGTATGACGCGCCGGTGGGTTCCACGCCCAGCTCTGCGAGGATCTTCTCCATGCCAGCAAGGCGATCCGCACAGTTACGGACCGTCACCCAGGACTGCTCCAGCTCGGGTGCGAACACCGGCTGGTAGAGCTCATGCTCGCCACCGATCCAGGACATCTCCTGCAGCAGGGTCTGCAACGGTGTCTCGACCTTGACCCGTTTGATCCGGGCCGGCACCGAGGTCGCCCCCGCGACACCGAGTGCTGCGACTCGGTGATGACCGTCGACCACCTGATAGCAGTCGGAGTGCCGGATCGGCGCGAGCAGAACCGGCGTACCAGCCTCGCTGTGATGCGGCCGGCGGTCATGGTCGGACACTGGGACATCTGCCGAAGCCCACCCGATGAACTCCCGGGCGACCTCGACGATGCCCGCGTCGTCAGTCGCGGTGAAGTACTGGCCGGACAGCTGGATGCAGTGCCTCGCCATCGTGGCGTACGCCGACCCGAGGATCTGCTCATCGGTGAGTGCCGATCCGAAAGCCATCCCGAGAAGCTCGGCATGTGGCCCGTCGATGACGCGGCGTGAGGGCCAGAGCAGATCGCCGGTCTCGTCCGTGTACGCGGTGGCGTCGAGCCCGTTCTGCCCCCCGAGCAGCACCTTGCCGATCGGCACCTCGGTGGTCCCGCGATGCCACACGACGAGCCGTGCGGCCCGCGACCGCAGTCTCCTCGGGAGCGGCATCTTGCGAGCCATCTCGTAGGTCGCGTGCGCCAGCGCCACTATCGAATCCCTTACCCGGTTGCGGATCTGGCTCAACCGGGGCCTGTGCAGGCTCAATACTGCGTCGTTCATGATTGCTCTCCCGATCTCCGGCTGGTCTCGACGCCTGGCATTCGTTGCGCCGACAATGGCTGCCGGGCAAGCCAGGAGGGCTCGTGCCCGAGCAGGTCGGCCAACGCCGCGTCGTGGGCCCTGAAGTGGCGGGCCAGGTCGACGCGGAGCTTCTCGCTCATCCGGGCGCGCGGTCGGGCGTTCCACTGCGCGACCTCGTCCGGGGTCCACTCCCGCAGCCGGAGCCACTTCTGCAGCTTGGCGAACTCGGCAACCGGGTGCGCGAAGAACACGTCCGCATCCATGACGTAGACCCGGTCTCGTCCGACCTCGTCGATCAGCCGGCCGATCTGTTCGTAGTACTCGCCGCGTCCCAGGTAGGCATGATGGCGGTGCTCGAAGCTCGTGTAGGACGGGTCTGCCAGCAGTCGTTCGGATTCCCCGAAGGTTCGCATGGTCTCCAGGCAGACGGCGTCCTCGAACGTCATCGACTCGAATCCGCGCGCGAACTCGTGCTGGTAGGCCGAGTAGGCGCGTTCCACCGGATCGCGCACCAGCACGACGACGCGCGCATCAGGCAGGTCATGAGCGATCCGCTCGGCCGCCAGCGGATGGAACAGGTAGTAGCCACTGCATTCGAAGGTCGCCTTCCGCACCCCACTGTCCGAGCGACGCCGGGGTTGCCACCGCAACGGGAAATGAGCCCGGTACCAGCGCACACCGTGGTCATAGCCGTCGTCGAAATAGCCGGTCCCCTTCGACAGCGTCGGCCGGACCAGGTCCGGGTGCTGCTCGAGGAGCCGAAAGAGCGTGGTCGTGCCGGAGCGCTGCGCGCCGACGATCACGAAGGACGGTGTCATCCGCAGATCGGCCGTCAGCTTTCCCCACTGCAGCGCACAAGCCCTGATCTGGGTGATCGCGCGCGCCGGGAGGCGTCTCTTGAGGGCCTGCGCGAGCCGGCGAAGTGTCATCGGTCGAGACGCCACCGCAGCAACGACGGACGTGTCCGCGTTCTTGTGTGCCGACACCCGCGGCCGCAGGACGGCAGCGGCGAGCAGGTCCAGGCAGAGCGTCCTGCGAAACAGCCACAGGACAACGACGTAACAGAGACTGAGGACGGCAACCGCGCCGGGCCACTCTCCCACCGGGTCGGGTGCCACCAGCGAGAACGCCGTCATCGGCAGGGCAAGGATGGCGATCCCCACACCGGCCGCGACGAAGACCGGCCGAGCCAGCGGCACGACTCCGAGCTGGTGCCGGACCTGGAGATAGGCAAGGGCACAGCGGGTGAGTACTGCAGCAGCCCACGCGATGCCGGCCCCGGCGATCCCCAGCGGTGGGAGCAGGAGCACACAGAGCCCGAGGTCGATGACGAGTGCGGTGACCGCGTTGATCAGGCTCGTCCGGCTACGACCGGCCATCAACAAGAGCGTGTCCACCGGCCCTGAAGCAACCGCGAGCAACATCGCCAGTGTCATCACGACAACGACCTCAGCGGCGCCGTCGGCGGCGGAGTAGCGGCCGCCGAAGATCGACAGGTAGGCCATCGGCGCGCAGCCGATGAGCAGGTAGATCGGCCAGGTCAGCAGGATGTTCCATGCCGTCGAGATCCGGTAGACCTGACGCAGGGTCTCGCGGTCGTCCTTGATCAGGATCGCTGTGAATCTCGGCTGGAGCACCTGCTGCAGTGCCTGGGTGGCGAACTGGCCGAGCGCAACGAATCGGGTGGCGGCGGTGTAGACGGCCGCCGCCGTCGGGTTCAGCACGGCTGCGACGATCACGATGTCGGCCTTCTGGATGCCTATCTGCGACAGCTTCGAGAGCCCCCTCGGCCAGGTGAACGCCCAGAACTCACGCACGACCGGGCTGGGGTCGGTGAGCATTCCGCCCAGCCTCCGGTTGAGGAAGACCTTCAGAAGGACGACCGAGACGATCGCCGAGACGACGTACGCCAGGCCCCAACTGACGACGAGCGCGAGTAGTCCGCCATTGAGCACCACGACCACCGTTGCGGCGACTGTCTGCAGTCCCGCTCGCAGCAGCCGGTCCACCACCGCCGTCGAACCCATCCGGCCGAAGGCGCGGATCGCCGAGAGGCTCACGTCGGAGACGACCGCGAACGGCAGCAACAGCCCGAGGGCTTGCATCAGCTGCTCGCCGTCGCGACCAAGACCGATCAAGGTGCTGACCGGGCCAGCGGCGAACCACAACGCCGCTGCAAGCAGGAAGGCCAGCACCAGCACCGGGACCACCGCCGCCCACAGCACACGTCGTACGTCGGAGTGGCGACCCTCCGACTCATAGCGCAGCAGGAACCGTGCGAGTCCGGTGTCGGTGCCCAACGAAGACAGCGTGGAGAGCACCAGGAAGGCCGATGTCGCCGCGAAGAACATTCCGGCCTGCGCGAGCGGGAACCCACGCGTCACCACGATCACCAGGGCGAAGCCGGAAGCAGCCGATGCGACTGCTCCCGCCAGGCCGATCGCCCCACCACGCGCGACCTGACCCAGATGACGAGTCGTCGCAGCAGTCGTGTCAGTCATGCTTCCCCCGTCGCCGCCACCATCGAGGCCGTCGTATCGAGGGCAGGTACACCAGGCCGGTAAGGGCTCCACCCGACGTCGTCAGGTCGTGGATCGCGCGATCCACGTCGTCCAGCGTGCCCACGCCCTCCTCGACCTCGATGAGGGTCGCGTCGGCCAGCCGGATGAGCGACTGGGTTCGCGGCAACCTCATTGAGCCGGCGCTGAGCAGCACCACATCGGCGCGTTTGCGCAGCTCCTGCACGATCAGGGTCATCTCGGGAGCGGCGACGAGGTCATCGAGCCGGTCCGGTTGCGAGCCCGGCGACATTCGCCACAGATGTGGGGCGAACGGCTTCAACACGTCGTCGGCCGTTGTCAGGTCCATCAGTACGTCGACCAGCCCCAGCTGGCCCTCGGTCAGCTCCAACGGGTAGCTGCCGGCCGTGTCGACCACGACGACCTCGAGATTGGTTCGTCCCAGGGAGACACCCAGCTCTGCCGCCGAGTGGGCGGACCCTTCCGGTGACGACGTACCCACCAGGACGACAAGTGGCCGCTGCGGCTCCGCAGCGAGTAGCGCTGCCCTGATCCGGGCGACCTCCGCCAGGTTCTGCATGCCGTCGGCAGCTGGCCCGGGGATCACGCCGAGGATGGGCAGACCCCTGCCGGCGAGCGCCGATGGGTGTCTTATCCGCTTGTCGCTGCGCGTGCGGGACACGGCGAACACCAGTCCCGCAGCCACACCGAGCGCGAATCCGCCGAATGCGCCGACCTCGCGAGTGCCGAGCGGACCAGCACTCGGCGCTGACGCAGGAGTGACCACCTGACCGGCGTCGAGCGGGGTTGCCTCGAGGGTGGCGAGCTGAGTGCGCAGCTGTCCGATCTGGGTGGTGATCTGAATGACCTGCTGCTGGATCAGCAACGCCGTTGGAGAACCTTCGGGGGCTGCGGTGAGTTCGGCGATCTTGGCCCGCAGCTCTGTGCTGCTCTGTTTCATCTGCTCGGTGGCATGCGCCGCCCGTGCGGATACCGTCGACTGGGCATGGGCCTTCCGATCGGCCAGATAGGTCACCGCGAACGCCTGGGCCCGAGCCACAGCGAGGTCTGCGTCCTTGTTGGTGGCCGTGATCTGCAGAATCTGGGTGTTGGCCGGGACCGTGACCGAGATGCCCTTCAGGAGAGCCTTCGCGGAGACCACGGGGTTCTGTTCGGCAGCGATCTTCTGAGCCACGGCGTCAGAGGTGACGAGCCGGGCTTCGGTCTCAAGGTTGACCAGTTCGTCGCCGCTGCCATCCGGGCTGAACGGGTTTCCCTCGAGTGGGTCGATCAGGATCACTGCGGTCGCCTGATGGACTCCCTCTCGATGGTGGCCGTACCAGCCGCCGGCGAGCGCGCCGGCGATCGCGAGCACGATCACCACGAGCAGACTGCGTCGCAGTGCTTCGGTGACCAGAGCTGTTTCGGTGCGTGGTGGAAGTTGCACGTGCGCCCCCCTTCGGCGTTCCAGATGCAATCCGGGCCATGATCTGCTCCGGCCGGCGTCCAGCGGCCGGTTCGGGGCACGACTCCCCCGATATTGGGGATGCCGCTGTGCCGCCCCGCACTGAGGGTGGAGAGAACACGAAGGTCTGTCGCGTGTCCGCAAGACTGGCTCGTCAGCCGTGCATCGGTCACCCGCGACAGCGAGGGAGCGTGTAGCGGCGCCCGTGCCGCGAGTCCTGAGCTGGAGTGGCCGAATGTTGGTCTGCTCGCCCGCGCCTAACCCCCCAACCGGGTGAGCGGGTCGACAGCACGGCTGGCGAGTCCTTGCCTGCCCCACACAAAGGGGTCAGGTGTCTCCGTACCCAATGGGGATAGATGCCTACCCAATTTCTGGTATTCCGGCCCCACCATGGCGGGACAGGCTCGTAATGTCCTACTCTGCGTGGATGGCGGAGTTACAAGCGCATTTGCGCCCGCCAGGCAAGATCTTGAAGTCACTCGGGGCGGGGAGTTCTTTAGCCAACGGGCGGGACCTGGGGAGAACACGCAAACCAACCGGGTCTGATGGAGAGTACGGCTGGGAAGCACGACGGGCAGCACTGCTGGCCATTCTCGTGCTCACCCTGCCATTGATGGGCGCTGCCCTCGCACCGACGAGGAACGGACCGATCAACACCGCGGAGGCCGTCACCTGGCTCACGTGCAACATCACGGTGCTGTGCAGCGCCGCCATGTTGCACTACTGCTGGCGGATCAGCGACACCCGCCGGGAGTTCGGCTGGATGGTGACCGCGCTGACGGCGGTGTCTCTGAACGGGGCCGCGAACGTGATGATCCAGATCGCGTCCGAGCCGCGGTCGGTCTCGCCGGCCGCGGAGGAATACTCGAACCTCGCCGTGATCCTGCCCAGCGCAGGGCTGCTGATGCTGTGCGCCAGCCGGTACCGGATCCCGCGGAGGATCAACCCACTGGTCCTCGGCGCCGCAGTGGCGCTGGTGACGGGGACCGTCCGGTTCGTCCACCTGGCCACCAACGTGGATCCAGTCGAGGACATCAACAGCTACGCCGAGCAGATCGTCCCGGTCATCATTGCCCTGCTCGGTGTGCTGATGTGTGTTGTCCTTCACCGGATCAGCTACCTCCCCGACTGGGCCAAGCGCGGCGGAACCTTCGCGATCGGTGCCGCATCTCTCGGGCAGTTGCTTTCGATCTGGAGTGATGACTCGCTCACGATCCGGGCGATCGCGCTCGGTGCCACCGTTACCGCCTGCATCCAGCTCTGTTTCACCGCCAGCCGCCTGTTGGCAGAGGCGATCTCTGCCAACGCCCAGCGGATGTCGTCGCTGGCGATCCGGGCCGAACTGGCCGAGGAGAGCATCCGCAACGACCGCGACATCATGCACGAGCTGCGCTCCACGGTCGCCGGCATCAGCAGCGCCACGATGCTGCTGATGCGCCACGACAAGCGCATCACCGAGGTCCGCACCGCGGCGCTCGAGGAGATGCTCGAGTCCGAGATGGCCCGCCTGGGCAGGCTGCTCAACCGGCGCACCATCGTGTCGCCCCAGACGATCCAGCTCGATGCGTTGCTCCTACCGATGGTGGTGGCTCAGCGCATCGCCGGACACGAGGTGCGCTGGCAGTCCTCCGGACTCTCCGTGCTCGGGCGTCCGGACGACCTCACCGAGGTGCTGCACATCCTCCTCACCAACGCCGCCCGCCACGCACAGGGCTCGATCGTGACGGTTTCTGTCACCCCATGCACTCACCACGTCGAGATCCGGGTCTCCGACTCGGGCCCCGGCGTGGCTGGTTCCATCGCAGTGAATCTGTTCGATCGAGGAGCGCGTAGCGAGCGTTCCCCCGGTGAAGGCATCGGCCTTCATATCGCTGAACGACTCATGAAGGAGCAAGGTGGTTCCCTATGTTTGGAAAGCTCGAGCCCGCGGTCCGGCACAACCTTCCTGATCACTCTTCCGTCCGACCGCTGAGTTCCGCCCCGGCCGCCACCCGGACCGCGACCCGGATCGCCCTGGTCGAGGATCACTCGTTGTTCGCCGAGTCCCTCGAGATAGCACTCACGCTGGAGGGGTACGACGTACGCCGAGCTGTGTTGCCGACCAGCGGTCAGTCGACGGCTCTCCTCCTCGGGCCCATTCTGCGTTTCCGGCCGCGCGTGGTGCTGCTCGACCTCGACCTCGGCAGGTTCGGCAACGGGATCCGGCTGATCGGACCGCTGTCCAGCACCGGTATTGCTGTCGTCATCGTCACGGCCAGCACGGACGAGGCCCGTTGGGGCGAGGCCCTGAGGTACGGCGCCCGCAAGGTGCTCACCAAGTCCGCCCCACTCAACGACATCCTTGCCACGGTTCGCAAGATCAATGACGGCCGGGCGGTGGTGACCCGCGAGGAACACGACCAGCTGATCCATGTCTGGCACAAGAACCTGGTCGAAGTGCATGACCTTCGTGATCGGCTCGAACGGCTCACTCGCCGCGAAGCGGAGGTACTCGGTCAGCTGATGACCGGCCATCAGGTCCGCGCGATCGCGCAGCGCAGCGTCGTCTCCGAAGCCACGGTTCGCACGCAGGTCAAGTCGATCCTGGCGAAGCTGCAGGTCTCGTCGCAGCTCGCTGCAGTAGGCATCGCTCATCAGGCCGACTGGGGTCCCCCGCAAACCGCCTGACCCGATGAATTCCCAATGAACTCTTGCCCTGTTTGGGGCATGCGCACCCACTTCCCGCTTCGTAGGTTGACGGAGCGGACCTGGCGAAATGCCGGGTCGTCGGAAGGGGATGCAGATGAAGGTGCTCCTGGTCTGCTCGTCCGGTGGCCATCTCACGCAACTGATGTGCCTGCGTCCCTGGTGGGAGGAGCACGAACGTCAGTGGGTCACGTTCGACACCGACGATGCGGTGAGCAAGTTGCGTGACGAGGACGTGGTCTGGGCGCATCACCCCACCACCCGAAACCTGCCGAACCTCGCCCGCAACACGCGTCTGGCGTGGAGGACGATGTCGAGCTTCCAACCCGACCTGGTGGTCACCACGGGAGCCGCAGTGGCGGTCCCGTTCTTCTGGATGCACCGGAAGTTCCACGCATCGACGATCTACCTCGAGGTCTTCGACCGGATCGACTCCCCCACACTCACCGGCCGGCTCTGCCGCCCTGCCACGGACCTCTTCTTGGTGCAGTGGCCCGAACAGCAGGAGTTGTACCGGTCCTCGGTGCTGCTCGGAAAGGTGTGGTGACGGCCATGACCCGACCTCTGGTTGCCGTCTTCCTCGGCACCGACCACCACCGGTTCGACCGGCTGGCCGGCTGGGTCGCGGAGCTGTCGCAGAGCACGGACCTGGACTGGTTCCTGCAGAGCGGTTTCACCCCATGCCCTCCGGGGGTGCATGGCAGCGGCATGCTTGGCATCGAAGAGCTTCAGGACCTGCTCCGCCGTGCCGATGCAGTCGTCACCCACGGCGGCCCCGGGCTGATCATGGAGGCGCGGGCCGCTGGGCACATTCCGGTGGTGGTGCCCCGCGACCCGGCCCACCACGAACACGTGGACGGCCACCAGATGAGGTTCGTCGCCCGCATCGCCGAGGACTCGATGATCACGGTCGCGCACGAGAAGATCGCCGTCGAGGCCGCCGTACGCCGAGTGCTTGCCCATGGTCCGCACGGTCCCGCCCAGGTCGCCTCCGGATTCGCGATGGCGTACCGCTTCGGCACCTTCGCGGAACGCCTGGTCCACCCGGTCTGAGGCGCAGGGATTCACCAACGTTGGCGATGCGGCGCAAGACCGCGTCACGGCATGGTGATCCGTGAGCCGCCCCGTGTGAGGGGCGGCTCGCCAAATCGTGCTTCCCCCAGACGATGACATGTAGAGGTGGCCCGTGACGGTCAGTTCAGTTGTTCGCCGATTGCGTGTGCCGGCCGGGAATTCGGCTCCACTGACACTGGAGCTCGTCCGCCCAACCGTCCAGGCGAAGGTCGTCCCCTCGGGTTTCCCGGGACGCGTCCGCACCCTGGTCCTGATGGACCTGCTCACTGCCGCCGGCAGCACGCTGATCCTCCAGGACCGGCTCGTGACGGCCGCGATGCCGTTGCTGTGGATCACCATCATGGCTGGCGTCCGCGGCTATGAGTACCGGTTGGCGCAGCCCTACCGTGACGACGCCCGCAAGGTGGTGCGCGCCGGCATCGTCTTCGTGATCGTCGGTGACCTGCTCTCCGCTACCCCGTTGCTTCCGGCCCCACGGCCCGACGTACTGACGGTCGTCGTGCTCACCGCTGTGCTGGCGCTGGTGCCGCGCGGAGCGATCCACGTGTGGTCCACCCGGAAGACAGCCACCCATCGCGTCGTGGTCGCTGGACACCGCGGTGAGGTCATGCAGGTGCTCAAGGGGCTCCAGCGCGCTCGCAGCCATGGCCTGACCGTGGCTGGCGTCTGCGTCTTCCTCGACGGCGAGGTTCCCGACTTCGACGTGCCGGTCACCCTGGGCATGGATGGTCTCGCCCAGGCCGCAGCGGAGCACCGGGCAGACGCCGTGATCGTGCTGCCGTGCAGTCACCTCGACGCCTCGGTCCTGCGCCGGTTGGGCTGGGAGCTGGAGTCGTCCGGCACCCAGCTCTTCGTCTTCTCCGGCCTGTTCGACGTCGCCAAGGCACGGACCACGGTCTCGACTGCCGGGTCGATCCAGCTGCTGCACATCAGGGCGACCGAGCTCGGGGGACCACGACGGCTGGTCAAGGACATCTGGGAGCGCACCGCAGCCGCGACTGCCCTGCTCCTGTTGAGCCCGCTGCTGCTCGTCCTTGCCGTCGCGATCCGGTGGGAGTCCAGCGGGCCTGCGATCTTCAAACAGACCCGAGTCGGTCTGCGGGACCGCCCGTTCACGATCTTCAAGTTCCGCACGATGTTCGTGGGTGCCGACGAGCACCTGCTCGAGCTCGCCGTCCTGAATGAGGCCGACGGCGCGCTGTTCAAGGTCCACGCGGACCCGCGAACGACCCGGCTCGGACGGATCCTGCGCCGCTACTCGCTCGACGAGCTGCCACAGCTGGTCAACGTCGTGCTCGGTCAGATGTCCCTGGTCGGGCCGCGGCCACCACTGCCGTCCGAGGTCGAGAAGTACGAGTACGACATCCGCCGCAAGCTCGCCGTGAAGCCCGGCCTCACCGGTTTGTGGCAGGTCTCGGGACGTTCGGACCTCTCCTGGGACGACTCGGTCCGCCTGGACCTGATGTACGTCGACAACTGGTCACTGACCCTCGACCTGCAGATAGTCATGAAGACGGTGCGGGCAGTGCTGACCCATGCAGGCGCCTACTGATCTGTGCCCGGTGCGCCACCGAGGCCCAACAGGTCGCCGTACTCGTCGACGCGGTCCAGCACCTCGTTGAACCTCAGCTGTTCGAGCCCCAGCGGATCCTCGGCGCCGACCTCGATCTCGTCCCAGGTGCGCGGAGCCGCAACCATCGGAGAGTCCCGCCCGCGCAGGCTGTACGGCGAGATGGTCGTCTTCGCGCCGGTGTTCTGCGACCAGTCGAGGAAGACCTTGCCACCGCGCCTGGTCTTGGTCATCTGGGAGACGACCAGCTTCGGGTGTTCCTTCTCGAGCTCCTCGGCGATCTCCCTGGCGTAGTCCCGGACCTCGTCAGAGGTCCTTCCGATCGGTTGTCCTGAGCCGGTCGGAGGGAGGCCGGCGTACAGATGCAGGCCCTTCGACCCGCTGGTCACCGGCACACAGTTCAACCCGTCCTTGGCGAGCCGCTCCTTGACCAGCAGCGCGACCTGCGCGCACTCCATCAGCCCTGCCGGATCGCCCGGGTCGAGATCGATCACCAGTCGGTTCGGGTTGCGGGTCTTGCCCTTCCTGGTGACCGTCCACTGATGCACGTGCAATTCGAGGGAGGCGAGATTCACCAGGTAGGTAAGGGCAGCGAGCGAATCGATGATCGGGAACCGGAGCTCGCCCTCTTCACCGGACTTCGTGCGTGAACCGGTGGTCGGGACTGTCACGACCCGCAACCAGGACGGCGCTCCCGCGGGCGCGTTCTTCTCGAAGAAGGACTTGTCTCCGGTGCCGTGCGGCCAACGGATCCGGGTGACCGCCCGATCAGCCAGGTGCGGGAGCAGCACCGGGGCGATGCGCGCGTAGTAGTCGAGAACCTCGCCCTTGGTGGTGCCGGTGCGCGGATACATCACTTTCTCGAGGTTGACGATCGTGAGGGCACGCCCGTCGACCTCGACCCTGACCTCGGTGCGCTCCTCCTTCCCCGGGGCTGCCACCGTCATCGCCCCACGGCGATCGCTGGACGCCACTGCGGGTTGAGCACGGCCATCGTGCGCTGGAGGAACCAGCGGGGTGCGGACACACAGCCGGCGGTGGCGCCCGAGCCGTTGACGTGCAGGAAGATCCCGGCACCGCGGTGCCGGACCTGGTTGAGGTTGAAGCTCGTCACGATCGAGTACTCGTACTGTCCCGGAAAGCTGCTCAGCAGCTCGGAGTTGTTGACGTCACTCGTCGACAGCCACCAACGGAAACCACCCTCGGCCTTGTTGCGGTAGCGGTTGTAGAACGCCGAGCCGTTGTCCTCGACCCAGTAGTCCCCAGGAGCGATCCGCCGGTAGGGCAGCTTCCAGGACGCGTGTGCCCGGTGCGTGCCGAACGACGAGATCAGCCTGAACGTGCCGAGCGGGGTGGCCCCACTGCCCTGTTTCCGCTTCCAGC
The DNA here is from genome assembly GCA_025965195.1 of Marmoricola sp. Taxonomy (GTDB): domain Bacteria; phylum Actinomycetota; class Actinomycetes; order Propionibacteriales; family Nocardioidaceae; genus Marmoricola. The sequence continues at coordinate 61,382 of JAOPXK010000024.1, read as the reverse complement.
CGGCCACCAGTCCGCCGTACCCGATCCGGCCGTCGGTGCTCTGGGCCACCCGGCGCCAGCCGCGACCCGCATGCCAGACCCACAACGTCACCCGTGCCCGATCACCGCCGGTGTGGTTCACCGTGATCACCTGATGCGTGCCGGACGCGAGAGTGGCCGTCACCCCGTCGAGGCGGACGTGGTGAGTGGCTGCCGACGCAGGGGTGCCAAGACCCGGCAGCAACGTCGCCAGGACGCCGGCGACCAAGAGACATCCGAGGCGCTCGAGCATCGGTCGACCCAGCATCATTCGCCTCCGAGATCGCTTGGCGTCAGGTCACTGCGAATGCCACGGTACGCCGGCTGCCGCAGCCGCCCGTCCCTGCTGAGCTGGAGGTACTGCACGTCCACGACGAGCACCGGTTCGACCCACACCGTGCCGTCCTGGTCCAGCCGCGGCACCTCGTCGACGAACGGACTGCTCGCTCTCACCGTCGGCAGGAGCAGCTCCCCGAGCCGTTGGCCCGCCTTGCCGGCAATGCCACTCCCGACCCGGCCCCGGTACAACAGTCCTTGCGGGCTCGGCTGGCCGACGAGGACGGCGCCGAGACGATGCTCGCTCCCCGTCTCGCGACGGAAGCCGCCGACGACATAGGACCCGGTCGGTCGGATCGGGAACTTCAGCCAGTCCCGGGTCCGCACGTCCGGGCGGTACGTCGAGGACCACTTCTTGCTCACGATGCCCTCGAGCCCCTGTTGTTCCGCGGCGTGGAGGAGCATCTGCCCGTCGTCGTACGTCGGAGGCACCTGCCAGGCGACGTCATCGAGCCCCAGCCCGACCAGCAACGAGCGTCGTTCCCGCAACGGCTGCCTCAACAGGTCGACCCCGTCGAGGCGGAGCAGATCGAAGACGACCAGCGTGACCGGGTTCGACTCGGCAAGCCGGGCAGCCTTGCGGGCGTCACGCACATGCATCCGGTCGGCGAGCGCCCCGAACGAGGGCACTCCGGTCCCGAGCGCGACCACCTCGCCGTCGAGCAGGAAGTCCCTGCCGAGGGAAGCCAGGGCCGCGAGCTCGGGAAAGGAGATCGTCACGTCGTTCTCGTTGCGGGAGAACAGCCGGGCAGTTCCCGACTGTGCTCCATCGACCGAGACGTCCACGAGCACGCGCATCCCGTCCCACTTGACCTCGTGGGTCCAGGCGTCACCAACGGGCACATGGTCGCCGCGGGTGGCCAGCATCGGACGCATGACCTCATCCTGTCCGATGAGTACCGTTGGTTTCACGAGTCTTGAGTTGAGACAGGTCACCGGCGAAGGGAATCCGCATGCGCGCCATCTGGAAGGGAGCCGTCTCCTTCGGGCTCGTCAGCGTGCCCGTCAAGCTGTATTCCGCGACCGAGAGCAAGGACATCTCGTTCCGTCAGGTGCATGCCAAGGACGGCGGCCGGATCAAGTACCAACGTGTCTGCAGCCTGGACGGCGAGGAGGTGTCCTACGCCGACATCGCCAAGGGCTACGAGACCGAGGACGGCGAGATGGTCATCCTCGACGACAACGACCTGGCCGACCTGCCGGCAAGCAGCAGCCGGGAGATCAGCGTCGAGAAGTTCGTGCCGAGCGACCAGATCGACCCGATGCTGCTGGAGAAGTCCTACTACCTCGAGCCCGAGAAGACCGGCGCCAAGCCCTACGCCCTGTTGCGCCAGGCGCTCGTCGATGCCGACCGGATGGCACTGGTGACGGTCTCGATCCGCACCCGGATGTCGCTGGCCGTCCTTCGCGTCCGCGACAACGTGATCGTGATGCAGACGATGATGTGGCCCGACGAGATCCGGTCCCCCGACTTCGCCACGGTGGGCTCCGACGACGCGAAGCCGGCCGAGGTGAAGATGGCCAACATGCTCGTGGAGACCCTGGCAGGTGACTTCGCCGCCGACGAGTTCGAGGACGACTACCGCGAGGCCGTCGAGGCACTCGTCAAGGCCAAGATCGAGGGCGGCGAGGTCAAGAAGACGCCGCAGGCGAAGAAGTCCTCGGGAGAGGTGGTCGATCTGCTCGCCGCACTCCAGCGCAGCGTCGACGCCGCCAAGACCGCACGCGGCGAGGAGCCCGCGGCAGCGAAGCCCGCGAAGAAGTCGGCAGCGAGAAAACCCGCCGCGAAGAAGGCTGCCAAAAAGAAGGCGAGCTAGCCGTAGCCCGCAGCGGTGATTTCTGTCAGGCTCCCGGGTCAACAGAGTGACGACATCCCACCTCACTCACAGGAGCACCCGATGAGCCTCTCCAACACCCCCGGCGCCCCGATCTGGATCGACCTCTTCACCCCCGACACCGACGCAGCCGCAAAGTTCTACGGTGACCTGTTCGGCTGGACCGCGCAGGAGGCCGACCCACGGTTCGGCGGCTACTTCATCTTCGAGCACAACGGCGGGCCGATCGCCGGTTGCATGAAGAACGACGGCAGCATGGGAACCAACGCCTGGCAGGTCTACCTCGAGTCCGCTGACATCAAGGAGACCCTCGAGAAGGCGAGGGCCAACGGTGGCAAGGTCGTCTTCGAGCCGATGGAGGTGGCTGACCTCGGCACCCAGGCCTTCGTCGTCGACCCGGGCGGCGCCATGCTCGGCGTCTGGCAACCGGGTGTGCACCAGGGCATCTCGGCACGCGCGGAGAACGGCGCTCCGTCCTGGTTCGAGAACCTCACCAAGAATTACGAGACCGTCGTTCCCTTCTACGTAGCCGTATTCGACTGGGACACCACGACGGTGGCCGACACTCCGGAGTTCCGGTACACGACGCTCGGCGAGAACGAGGCCGCCCTTGCCGGAATCATGGATGCGGCGGGTTTTCTCGGCGATCGCCCGTCGACCTGGCAGTTCTATGTACAGGTGGCAGACACAGACGCTACGGTCGCTCAGGCGGTCGCAGCCGGAGCCACGCAGCTGATGCCGGTCGATGACACGCCGTACGGTCGGCTGGGCGCGCTACGCGATCCCGCTGGTATTGCCTTCTGTGTCATGGGCCACAACAAGAATTCACCCCAGACTTGAAATATCGAAATTTTCGAGAATTTCGCACCTGTTGGGTGTCAATATTGGCCTGACCGGGGTGCCGGACTGGACGCATCCCCGCTGGACGCCTTAACCTGCGAGTGATGTCGTGCCTAAGCCGGCATCTCGATCTGCGTGGGTACGGGCACCCACGGAATAGGGGTATTGACCGTGAATCGGTTCCTGATGCGTACTGGCGCAGCGTTCGCCGCTGCAGCGGTCGTCGCTCTCTCCGGCGGGCCAGCACTCGCCGCAACAACTGTCTCCCAGGCCACGGCCGAGGGCGTCGTCCTCGGGATCGCAGGCAACGGCACCAGCTTGACCGGCACCGTGGCTGCGACGAACGATGGCAGCGGTGAGACGAAGACCGGTGTGACGAACCCGCCGATCAGTGTCCTGCAGGGCCAGAGCCTCGTCACCACGGGCGTCATCGCGCAGGACGCCACGGCGACCGTTGCGAACCGTGACGGTCACTCCGCAGCCTGTGCCGGCCTCGCCGGCCCGGGTGCGACCCTTGCGGCCGTCGGCTCCACCAACTGCCTCACGCCCGGCAACGCGGTCAGCATCTCGCTGGGCAGCATTGACCTGTCCCACCTGATCACGATCGACCCGAACTCGGCCCTCGGCCCGCTCGGCGCGATCCTCAACGGCCCGCTGGCGAGCCTCCTCGCGCCGGTCACCGCGGCGCTTTCCAGCGCACTGTCGACCACGCCGCTCGGCCAGACGGGCCTGACCGCGAGTGTCGGTGCCATCCAGGCGAGCTGCACCGCGGCGCCTGGCACCGCCAGCGGCGACGCCAACATCGCCGATGTCACCATCGACGCCAACCTCCTCGGTCAGAAGATCAACCTGGTGACGCTGCCGGCCAACCCGGCGCCCAACCAGGGTGACGTGGTCCTGGACCTCACTCGCCTGACCAACCCGATCCTGAACGCTCTTGAGGCCGACCTGCACACGAGCCTGGGCGGTGTCGCCGACCCGCTGAACCTGCTGCTCACCAGCGTGCAGAACGACATCATCAACGCGATCCTCCCGCAGCTCAGCGCGGCACTGGCTCCGCTCACCACCCAGCTGCTGTCCCTGAAGCTGAACCAGCAGACGATCACCGGCGGCGACACCATCGACGTCAAGGCGCTCGACCTGAAGGTCCTGCCGGGCCTCTCGGCTGCTGGCGTCCCGTCGTTGCTCAGCCTCCTGGTCGGTCACGTCACCTGTGGCCCGAACGGGCGCACCTCGGCGCCCACGACGACCCCGACGCCGACCACGAACCCCCCGGGCGGCAACACCGACGTGAGCGTTCCGACCTCGGTCCCTGCCGGTCTTGCCGGATCGTCACAGGGTTCCAGCAACGCCCCGATCATCGCGGCGGGTGCGCTTGCCGCACTCCTCGCAGGTGGAGCCGGCACCGGAATGTTCTTCTACCGCCGCCGCTTCTCCCTGTGATCGAAACTCGCGTGGCCTGATTGATGTCAGAGCAGAGGCAGTCTCTCTCAGCACGGACAGATCAATGGGCCAGGCGAGTCGGCACGATCGTGGTGCTGCTGTCGGTAGCGCTTGTCTCCTACGGGGTCACGCTCTCCTCTGAACCGGAGATCGTGTTCCCGCAGGGGCTGGCCGCCGGCGCGCCGTACCACTCAATGACTCATTCGGCGGCACCAGTGCGACTGCTGGTGCCGTCGAAGGGCATTGACGCCCCGGTCGTCGACATCTCGGTGACCAACTCGGTGCTGGAACCCCCTGCCGACTTCCATGAAGTCGGCTGGTGGGACCAGAGCGCGAAGGTCGGGGCCAGCTCGGGCCAGACCGTGATCACCGGCCACACGGTGCACACCGGCGGTGGCTCGATGAACAATCTGCCGAAGGTCCGCGTCGGTGACGCCATCGACATCGTCACTCCTCAGGGCAAGATGCGCTATGTCGCCGAGCGGGTCCAGGTGCTCAGCAAGGACGACGTCGCGAAGCGGGCCCACGAGCTCTTCGGTCAGGACCGTGGCAACGGCCGACTGGTGCTGATCACCTGCACCAACTGGAACGGCATCTTCTACCCGGACAACGTCGTCGTGTTCGGCAAGCCGCTCGGCATCCCCACGACCGACAAGAACCAGCGCGAAGCCCAGTCCAAGCTGACTACTTCTCGCTAGAGCGGCTCACTGCATCCGGCTGCTCGACGGGCTGCGGCCCACCACGAGCCGCGGCCGAGTCCGGGAACCTCTTGTTGCTCGCCGCCATGATCGCGTCCATCACGCGTGGGGTGAGCACGTTGAGCACCTCCGCCAGGCCGGCGATCGGCGTGCCGATCGTGATCGGTCGATCCTCCAGGGCTCGTACGACGAGCCGCGCAGCCTGCTCGGGCGACTTGGCCGGCATCGACCGGTAGGCGTCGGTCGCCACGATCATCTCGGTGCGCACCAGCGAGAGCCGCAGGTTGGTGAAGGTGACGTTGTCCGACCAGGCCTCGCGACCGGCGATCCGGGCGAAGGAGTCGAGCGCGGTCTTCGAGGCGATGTAGGCGGAGAACTTCGGCGCCTTGATCTGGACGCCCCAGGTGACGATGTTGACGACGTGCCCGAACCGCCGGGCGCGCATGCCGGGGAGCAGGCCCATCGTGAGACGCACCGGACCGAAGTAGTTGATCGCCATCGTCCGCTCGAAGTCGTGCAGCCGGTCGTAGGAGTACTCCAAGGACCGGCGAATCGACCGACCCGCGTTGTTGACGAGCATGTCGACGTGGCCGTGCTCGGCAAGCGCCAGCTCGATCAGGGCCTCCGTCGCGGTCTCGTCGGTGAGATCGCAGGCATAGCCGTGCGCAGCTCCGCCGGCGGCGCTGATCTCTCCGACCACCCGGTCGAGCTCGGTCTGCCGACGTGCCACGCAGAGCACGATCCCGCCACGAGCAGCGACCGCCTTGGCGGAGGCCTCCCCCACTCCCGAGGACGCACCGGTGATCATCACGATCCGGCCGTCCAGCGGGCTGGCCAGCGGGCGGCGCGCGAACCGCGCCACGGGACCAACCAGCCGGCGCCGAACGAACGCCTTCTGCGAGAGGAGGAGCGAGGTCATCAGTCGTCGTCGCCGACGTGCAGCTTGGCAGCCTTCGAGTTCGGCATCCGGCGGGCCGCCGTTGCGACCAGGGCATCCGAGACCCGGGGCATGCTCGCCGAGAATGCGCTCATCGCGACGCCGAGGACCTTGTTGACCACGACGGGCCGGTCCTCGAGGGCGTGCACGACCATTGCCGCGGCCTCGTCCGGGGCAAGGACCGGCATCCGTCGGTAGGCATCGGTCGCCGCGATCATGTCGGTGCGCACCAACGGCATCCGGACGCTGGTCACCGTGACGCCGTCGTGGAAGTACTCCCGACCGGCGATCCGGCCCCACATGTCCAGCGCGGCCTTGGAGGAGAGGTACGCCGAGAACTTCGGCGTGTGCACCTGCAAGCCCTCACTGACGACGTTGACGATGTGTCCGTCACCCTGGTCGACCATGGCCGGCAGGAAGCCCATGCTCAGCCGCACGGGTGCGAAGTAGTTGATCGCCATCGTGCGCTCGTAGTCATGCATCCGGTCATAGGAGTACTTGATCGACCGACGGATCGAGCGACCGGCGTTGTTGACCAGCATGTCGAGACCACCATGCTCGGCGATCACCTTGCCCACGAGGTCGTCGAGGTCATCGAAGTTGCTGAGGTCGCACACATAGGTGTGGGCGACTCCCCCGGCGGCGCGGATCTCGCCGGCGACGGCGTCCAGCTCGTCCGCCCGGCGTGCGACGAGAAGGGTGATGGCGCCGCGGGCGGCCACCTTCCGGGCACTCTCCGCGCCGATGCCCGAGGAGGCCCCGGTGATCAGGATGCGCTTGCCCTTCAGGGGACTGTCGACCTTCGAGCCCGGCAGGCTGCGACGGGCGCGCCGTGCCAGTGACTTCGGGCCATTCATCAGCGGGTTGGTCATAACTGCTCAGGTTACGGTCGCCCGCGTCCCGATGGCAGCGTCGTCCAGCGAGACACCCGTCACGTGCTCTCCGAGTCAGTCACGCCACCCGAAAGGGGACGTGCCGGGTCAGGCCCAGCGAGGTCTCGATCAGCGCCAGGAAACGGTCGGCGTCCCGAACGAGGTCGTCGGCTTCCCTCTCGGTCACCGCCCGCCGGGAACCGGACTCGGCGGCGGCCCGTTTCTGCGCGCCTGCCGCGAAGAACGTGGCCCACTCGGTGAACTCCGGGGCGACCTCGGTCAGGAGCACCCAGGCGTTCTTCTGCCGGCCGCGCCGCCCGGGAGCCGTCGGCTGGGCCCGCGCCGCGAGCAACGCGGCGGTGGCACGCAGCGCCGCAACGTGCGCGAGCGCATATCGGTCGGGCACGTCCGTGCTGGTGATCGCATCGCGCAGCGACTCCGCGGCCCGCTCGAGATAGGAGTGGGTCGACGCCGGCAGATAGAGCGGATGGCTGCTCGCCTGATAGCCGTCGCACGTGTCAATGGGGTCGTCATACCGCTGCATCGAGTGCTCCTCCCAGAGCTGAGTCGGACGACCCCTGTGGCGACCCCGACGAACGAACCGACGAGCCAACTCGGCTGTCGGTGCCCCGGTGGAGGATGGGGGTCGAGGTCACCCTTCACCGGGGCGGTGCTCGAACGTATGTTCGAACAACCCAAAGGTACACCCGCCGTCCGACAGGACGTCAACCCCGAGGGGCAAACCTGTGGAACCAACTTCGACCTGGCCCCGTCGAACCGGCATGCTGACTCGTCGAGAGATGTTGCGTTCCGTTGCAGTCCTCGGCATGGGAGTCGCCTCGGCCCGGCTCCTCACTGCCTGCGGCGACTCGGCCGCGAAGGGCGGTGGCGCCATGGCCGGAGGCGCGAAGCTGGCGATGGCCGACGTCTCCCGGCAGACCGGCTCGAAGGCCGACGGAGGCACCGTGGCGCGAGCGATCAGCGGTTTCACCGTCGACCTCTACCACCAGCTCGACAGCGTCAAGGGCAACCTGGTCTGCTCGCCGTACTCCGTCGCGATGGCGCTCGCGATGACCCTCAACGGCGCCCGCGGCAGGACCGCTGCCGAGATCGACAAGGTTCTGAACGCAGGGCCGCTCCCGGCGTACGACGACGGCTTCGGCTGGCTCGACCAGGAGCTCGAGAGCAGGGCCGGCACCCGGACCCGACTCGACAAGACTCATGCCACCGTCGGGCTGGACACGGCCAACTCGCTGTGGGGCCAGCTCGACACCACCTGGGAGAAGCCGTTCCTCACCACGCTGGCAGGTGCCTACGGCGCCGGGATGCACCTGGTCGACTACCAGGCCGACTCCGACGGAGCACGCAGCCAGATCAACACCTGGACCGCCGACCAGACCCACGACCGGATCAAGGAGATCATCCCGGCCGGCGTCCTCGACGCGATGACCCGACTGGTGCTGGTGAACGCGATCTGGTTCAAGGCGCCGTGGGAGGAGACATTCGAGAAGACCGCCACCGCGCCGGCGCCCTTCACCCGTGGCGACGGGTCGAAGGTGCAGGCCGACCTGATGAGCCATTCGTTCGACCAGGCCGACTACACGAGCGGCACGGGCTGGAAGGCGGCTCGCTTGAGGTACGTCGGACGCGAGCTCGCGATGGCGGTCGTCGTGCCCGATGACGACCTCGCGACGGTCGAGGAGGCCCTCGCCGGCGACGGCCTCACCGACCTGCTGGCGTCATTCGAGCCGACCCCCGGGCTGACCGTCGAGATGCCGCGCTGGACCTTCCGTACGGCGACCCCGCTGAACGATCCGCTGAAGTCGCTCGGGATGCCGACCGCTTTCAGCGACAGCGCCGACTTCTCCGGGATGACGAAGGACGAAGCATTGATGATCGACCAGGTCCTGCACCAGGCGTTCATCGCGGTCGATGAGGACGGCACGGAGGCAGCGGCCGCGACTGCCGTCGTCATGCGGACCACCTCGTCGGCGGGCGGCCGGGCGCTGACGGTTCGTGCGGACCGGGCGTTCCTGTTCGTGCTGCACGACGTCGCGACCGGCACTCCGTTGTTCATCGGACGAGTCGACGACCCGACCGCGTAGCCCGATAATCTCCGGTCCATGAACTCCGCAGAACACGCCGCACCAGAACACGGGCGGATCACCGCGTTCCGGGCCGAGCTCGAGCTCCGCGACGGCCAGGGACGGATCGTCGTACTCCCCGAGTCCGTACACACCGCCCAGCTCGCTGCAGACGCCCTCGGCTGCGCGGTCGGCGCGATCGCCAACAGCCTGCTCTTCGATGCCGATGGCGCACCGCTGCTGATCCTGACCAGTGGCTCGCACCGGGTCGACACCGCCAAGGTCGCTGCCGAGCTGGGCATCACGGCGCTCAAGCGCGCCAAGCCGGACTTCGTCCGCGAGCACACCGGCCAGGTGATCGGTGGCGTCTCACCGTTTGCGCATCCGGCACCGGTGCGGACGTTCCTGGATCCCTGGCTCAGGCAGTACGACGAGATCTGGGCAGCGGCGGGCGATGCCGCCGCCGTCTTCAGCACCACCTACGCCGAGCTTCAGCGGATGACCGGCGCAGCCGAGCTGGAGGTGGAGTGATGGAGCTCTGGATCAACCCGCAGTGCAGCAAGTGTCGTACGGCGAAGGCAGAGCTGGACGCCGCCGGGATCGCCTACACCGAGCGGCGCTACCTCGACGATCCTCCGACCGCGGCCGAGCTGACCGACGTACTCAACCGGATGGGGCTGGAGCCGTGGGACATCGCCCGGCCGAAGGAAGCCCGGGAGGCCGGCATCACGCTTCCGAAGGATGCGAGTCATCGAGCGGACTGGATCGCGGCAATGGTGGCGGACCCGATCGTCATCCAGCGGCCGATCATCACCGCGCTGGACGGGACGACCGTCGTGGCACGCGATGACGAGACCTTGCGTGCCGTGATCTCGCACGAGCTGAGCTGAGAGAGACCCGGATCCGCCGTCGGAATCGGTGCTCGGTCTTCGCGGCCGGATCGCCTTAGGATCGACGGGTGAACCTGTTGCCTCTGGTGTTCTCCAGCGGGTGGGCGAGCGGCGTGAACGCCTATCTCGTCGTGCTGGTGCTGGGCCTGGCTGACCGGTTCGGAACGTTCTCCCAGATCCCGGACTCGCTCGGGCGGACCGACGTACTCATCGCGGCGGGACTCCTCTACGCCATCGAGTTCGTCACCGACAAGATCCCCTACCTCGACTCGACCTGGGATGCCATCTCGACCTTCATCCGGCCGACCGTCGGGGCCATCATCGCGCTGCTGGTCTCCGGTGACGCGACGTCGCTGCAGCAGGCCGGGTACGCCGTACTCGGCGGCGGAACTGCCCTTGCCAGCCACACGATCAAGGCCGGGTCCAGGCTCGCGATCAACGCTTCGCCCGAGCCGTTCAGCAACATCGGCGCGTCCCTCGGCGAGGACGTGACCGTGATCGGGATCGTCGTACTCGCCATCCACCACCCGTGGGTCGCCGGCGGCATCTCGGCAGTGCTGCTCATCCTCGGCGCGATTTTGCTCGTCCACCTCAGCCGGATGGCACGGCGAGGCTGGCGCCGCTGGAAGGGCCGCCCACCACCCCCGGAGAAGACCGCAGCACGCGGGTCGGCCGCGCCCCTCTGACCTCGAAGACGGGGCACTAGGGTGACCGCCATGGCGCGCGTAGTGGTGATCGGTGGCGGGTTCGGCGGGATGGCGAGCGCCGCCCGACTGGCAAAGCTCGGGCACGACGTCACCCTGCTGGAGGCGGCGCCGCAGCTGGGTGGAGCGCTGGGGTACGTCGAGCAGGACGGCTTCCGCTGGGACGCCGGCCCGAGCAGCACCCTGCTTCCGGCCGTGATCCGCGACCTGTTCCGCAAGTCCGGCCGCGCGGTCGAGAAGGAGATCGAGCTCGTTCCCGTCGAGCCGATCCAGCAGCATCGTTTCGATGACTCGGCCAGGACTCGTCTCGACCTTCCCGGCGGCAGTCGCGCTGCTCAGCTCGAGGCGATCGAGACGGCTCTGGGCGGCGGCACCGGCGAGCAGTGGGTGACCTACGTCGATGACTTCGCGGAGGTCTGGGAAGCGCTGCGCGTCGACTGGATCGAGCGCCCCTACTCCGCCGAGCACGCGAGCAAGGAGGCCCGCGAGATCCTGGCGACCCGCGGCAGCCTGTTGAAGTACGCCGCGAAGGCGTTCAAGGACGACCGGTTGCGCAAGCTCGCCCTGCACCGGATGAGCTTCGAGGGACACGACCCGCGCAACGTGCCGGCGTGGATGGGCATGATGTCCTACCTCGAGCAGAACTTCGGCAGCTGGACCGTCCCCGGCGGGATGGGATCGCTGGCGCCGGTTCTCACCGCGCGCCTCAAGACGCGTGGCGTCGACGTCCACACGAGCCGGCCGGTCGAGGACCTCGTGCTCTCCGAAGGCAGGGTCGCCGGAGTCAGGACCGCTGCGGGCGACTTCGACGCCGACCATGTCGTCGTCGCCATCGACCCGCGACGAGTGCCTGCGTTGCGTCGCCACGTCGAGCGGACCATGCCCGCGATCCCGCCGACGATCTGTCACATCGGGCTGGTCGGCGACGCGCCGGAGCTGCCGCAGGAGGTGGTCCTGCACGGCAACCCGACCCTGGTGCTGCGCACCAACGGCACCGCGCCCGCCGGAGCCCACGCCTGGACCGTGATGGGTGGCGGTCGCCTGTCCGAGGACATCGTGGTCGCGCTCGCGCGTGGCGGGATCAACGTGCGCGACCTGGTCGAGGTACGCGTGGACCGGACCCCCAAGGATCTCGTGACCGGCTGGAACGGCTCCCCCTACGGCGTGCTCTGGCAGGGCCGGGCGACCGTCACCGAGCGCCTCGGCCCGCGTACGCCGATCGCCAACGTCTACCTGGCCGGCGCCCACGCGAACCCCGGAGCCGGCCTGCCGTTCGTCGGCCTGTCCGCTGCCCTGGTCGCCCAGCTCATCGGCCCATCCTGATCGCCGACCCGTCAGAAGTTCACGCCACTTGATCGCCGACCTGTGAGCTTCTGACGGCTGGGCGTGATTCGTTGGTGAAGTCGCGCCGGGTCGGCGAAGGGTCAGACAGTGGTGGCGAGGCCGGTGTAGATCTCGCGGGTGGCCTTGGACCGGTTGAGCGTGTAGAAGTGCAGGCCCGGGGCGCCACCGGCGAGGAGCTCGTCGCACAGCTCGGTCGCGACGGCAATGCCTTCGGCGCGTACGGCGGCAGGGTCGCCCTCGAAACGAGCAATGCGCTCGACGATGTTGGCAGGCACCTCGCGACCGGAGAGCTCGGCCATCCGTTTGATCGAGTTGAGGTTCGTGATCGGCATGATGCCCGGAATGATCGGCATCTCGACGCCGGCGCCGCGCGCCCGGTCGATCATCCCGAAGTAGTCGGAGGCCCTGAAGAACATCTCCGTCACCGCGAACTCGGCGCCGGCATCCTGCTTGCCACGCAGGACAGCGATGTCGCTCTCCAGCGAGGCCGCGTCGCGATGGCCCTCGGGGAAGGCGGCAACTCCGACCGACATCTCCGCGACGGAGCGGATCAGCCTGACCAGGTCGGCCGCGTAGTTGACGCCACCCTCGGTTGGCAGCCACTCGGTGCCGGGTCCGCCGGGCGGGTCACCGCGCAGCGCCAGCACATTGCGTACGCCGGCGTCGGCGAGCGACCCGAGGATCGACTTGATCTCGGTCTGGGTGTGCCCGACGCAGGTCAGGTGTGCCATCGGGGTCAGCGTGGTCTCGCGAGCGATCCGGCCGGTGATCGCCACCGTGCGGTCGCGCGTCGTGCCGCCCGCGCCGTACGTGACCGAGACGAACGTCGGACGCAGCGGCTCGAGCTCACGGATCGACTGCCAGAGGATCTTCTCGCCGGCCTCGTCCTTCGGCGGGAAGAACTCGAACGAGAACGACTTCTCACCGGTCGCGAGCAGGTCACGGATCGTGCCCGTGCCACCCGGCATGCGTGAAGGAAGTCCCAAGCTCATAGCGCTGAGGATACGGGGATACGCTCGCCGCGTGACTTCGCCGGACATCAGCTGGGACGCCGACTCGTTCCGCGCAGGCATCGAGTCGACCGTGCAGGAGTTCGTCGACGGGCAGGCCGATTGGCTGGCCGCGCTGGGCGAGGACGCGGTCCGCCTCATCGCGCATGCCCGCACCAGCATCTCCGGCGGCAAGCGCTTCCGGGCGGCCTTCTGCTGGTGGGGTCACCTCGCTGTCGGCGCTCCGGTCTCCGAGGCCGCGTTGCTCAGGGCATGTGCGTCCCTCGAGCTGCTGCACGCCAGTGCACTCGTGCACGACGACTACATGGATGCGTCCGACGTACGACGTGGGCGGCCGGCCACTCACCGCGCCTTCGAGGCCCTGCACCGTGAGCAGGGCTGGTCAGGCAGCGCGGCGCAGTACGGCGGGTCGGCGGCGATCCTGCTCGGCGACCTGTTGTTGTCCTGGTCCGACGAGATGCTGCGCACCTGCAGCCTTCCGTCCGAGCGGGTGCTCGACGCGCTGGGTTTCTTCGACCTGACCCGTAGCGAGGTCGTGACCGGCCAGTTCCTCGACGTCTCGGCGCAGGCCCGTGGGGCCAGCGATGTCGACCTGGCGATGACCGTGCTGCGCTACAAGTCCGCGAAGTACTCCATCGAACGCCCGCTCCACATCGGGGCTGCCCTCGCTGGCGCGACGCCGGCGCTCCAGGCCGAGCTGACTCGGTTCGGCCTTCCGCTCGGTGAGGCGTTCCAGCTGCGCGACGACCTGCTCGGCGTCTTCGGCGATCCTTCGGTCACGGGCAAGCCCGCCGGAGATGACCTGACCGAGGGCAAGCGGACCGTGCTCATCGCCCTCGCCCTGGACGCGTTGCCGTCCGAGGATGCCAAGGTGCTCGACTCCCGGCTCGGAGCTCAGCTCACCGTCGGCGAGGTGAGACACCTGCGTACGCTCATCGAGTCGTCCGGTGCGCGCGAACAGGTCGAGGACGTGATCACCCAGCTCACCGATCGCGCACTGGCCGCGCTCGACGCCGCCGACATCACCGACGGTGCTCGCGCCGTACTTCGTGGACTCGCCGCCGACGCCACCCAGCGAACGGTCTGAGCGCCGCACCACGGTTGCGCGGTCGTCCGGGCATCCCTCCGTCCCCGCGCTGCCGACATCCCGTTGGTTTTGCACGCTTCCCGTCCGTTATTTCGCACGGGGAGCGCTGAATTCACTAGGTACCCAGTGAATTCGCCCCGCCTACGCGTCGAGGAGGGGGAGACCGATCGAGGGGCCTTCGCCACGGAGGAGCAGGGAGAAGGGGTTGGCGGGGTCATCGGTGGCGCGGGCTGAGAAGACGTCGATGGCGGTGTCGAACGCGGTTCGATCGGAGCGGGCGAGGGGGGCCCAGCCGTCCCAGAGCAGGATCCGTCCGGTGCCGGTGAGGTCGCGGAGGCAGTCGGCTAGCGCATCGAAGTTCTTCCCGAAGTGGTCGGGAAAGGACAGCACTTCGGCCACGGAGCCGAGGAACGACTCCTTGTCCTGGTGGGTCCAGCCATCGACGTAGGCGAACCGCCAGCCGGCGTGCTCGACCGTGTGCTTGACGTCAGCTGGCGCGAACGCCGTGTGCCACTGGTAGACGCCAGAGGGGTGCTTGTGTGCCAGGAGTCCAGCGAGCCCGCTCATCTGCCCTCAATCCGTTGGAAGGAGCTGTAGTGGTCATCTGTGTAGTACATCGCGCCGCCCCTGGCCGCAATGATCCGCCGGGCGCCCCGGTCCGGCGATCCCGGCGTGGTGACGGTGTACTCGTGGTAGTACCCGCTCGACTCCTTCGGCAGGATGCCTTCCCGGTTGCCGAAGACGATGCCGTCCTCGGAGTAGGGAAAGGGCCCGCCGCTCTTGATCAGCGCGACCGTGTCGCGCGCCTGGGCCGGCAGGTCGGCAGCAGCGACCCAGTGCAGCCCGGAGTCCGGGTCGGTGCCGGCTGACGAGCTCTGCGCGGTCCCCTCGACGCTGGCCTCGGTGCCGCCGCCGAGCCGGGCCCACCACACGACGCCGACCAGCAGCACGACAACGGCAATGCCGACGACCTGCTTGAGGACCCGATGCATCAGAAGGCCATCGCCTGAGCGCGGCGCTTCACCTCCGTGCCTCTGTTCTCGCGCAGCGCGTCGATCGGCCGGCCGGGAAGGGTCTCGTCCTCGCTGAACAGCCAGACCAGGATCTGCCGGTCGTCGTACCCCCCGTCGTGCAGCACGGTGAGCACCCCCGGGATGCCCTTGACGATCTCGCCGTCCTGGAAGAAGGCTGCCGGAACCTGCTGGCCGGCACCCTCGGAAGGTACGGCGGCAGCCAGCTGGTGCTCCCGGATCAGGGTGCGCACCTTGGTCACGCTGACCCCCAGGGCCTCGCCTGCGGCCTTCCAGTCGAGCCAGTCGTCGATGAGTACGCCGAGATCCGTCGTGTTTTGGGTCACGGCCCCATGTTGCCAGCAGCGCCGCGCTGCCGCGAATACGCCCCGGAACCAACTAAAGTGGGCCGGTAGCCGGACCCTTCCCCGCCCGGCGTCTGGAGGACGACCGTGGGCCGAGATGCCACCGACCCGATGATCGGGCGTGTCCTCGACGGCAGATACCGCGTCGGACCGAAGGTCGCACGCGGCGGGATGGCCACTGTCTACGAGGCGACCGACCTGCGGCTGGATCGCACCGTCGCGGTCAAGATCATGCACGCGGGGCTCGCCGATGACGACGAGTTCGTCAGCCGGTTCGAGCGCGAGGCCCGCTCTGCGGCTCGGCTGGCCCACCACAACGTCGTGGCCGTCTTCGACCAGGGCGAGGACCGCGGCACGCTGTTCCTGGTGATGGAGTACGTCCCCGGCCTGACCCTGCGCGACCTGATCCGCAAGGAATCCCCGATGTCTCCGGCCAAGACGCTGGCCATCATCGAGCCGATTCTCTCCGCGCTCGCGGCCGCGCACGAGGCCGGCATGATCCACCGCGACGTGAAGCCCGAGAACGTCCTGCTCGCCGACGACGGCCGGATCAAGGTCGCCGACTTCGGGCTGGCCCGCGCGATCAACTCCGAGACCCAGCACACCGCCACGGGCGGCGTCCTCATCGGCACGGTGTCCTACCTCTCCCCCGAGCTCGTCGTGGACGGCAAGGCCGATGCCCGCGCCGACGTCTACGCCACCGGCGTACTCATCTACGAGATGCTCACCGGCCGCAAGCCACACCAGGCCGACAGCCCGATCCAGGTCGCCTACAAGCACGTGCACGAGGACATCCCTGCCCCGTCGGCGGTCGTCCCCGGCATTCCGCCGTACGTCGATGCGCTGGTTGCCCGGGCGACCGCACGGGACAAGACAATGCGTCCGACCGACGCCCGCGTGCTCCTTCACCAGGTACGCCGGGTCCGCAACGCGCTCGACCATGGCGTGGTCGACGACCCCGAGCTGACCGAGGACCTGAAGCCGCGGGTGCTCAGCAACGACACCGACGAGCTGCAGCTGCCCAAGGACCGGTCGATCATCGACCCGTCCTCGACCCACGCCTTCGACAGCGCGGCATCAGCCGGCGACGTCTTCGACCAGGAACGCGAGTTCACCACAGCGGTCGGCGTCCCTCCCCCGAGCCGGCCGTCCTCGGCGCCGGTCCCCCTGGGTCAGCCGCGCCGCTCGCGCCGGGGCCCGGTGATGCTGATCGCGCTGCTCCTCATCGCAGCACTCGTCGGTCTCGGCGGCTGGTATTTCGGCATTGCCCGCTACACCAACACTCCCGGCGTCCTCGACATGACGCAGGCCGCGGCGAAGGCCGAGGTCGAGAAGGCCGGGCTCGGCTTCAAGGTCTCCGACGAGGGCTACTCCGAGACGGTCGCGCGCGGTCACGTGCTGAGCACCGATCCCGAGCCCGGGTCTCGCATCCTCAAGAACGGCACGCTCTCTGCGGTCATCTCGCTCGGTCCCGAGCGGCACGACGTACCCGACGTGAGTGGGAAGACCCTCGACGAGGCGCAGGCGCTGCTCCAGAGCTCGAAGCTGTCCTTCGGAGACGCGATCATGAAGTTCTCCGACACCGTGGCCAAGGGCAAGGTGATCAGGACCGACCCGCTGGCCGGCGTCAGCCTGCGTCCCGGCGTCGCCGTCGACGTGATCCTCAGCAAGGGACCGAGGCCGGTCAAGGTCATCGACTTCACCGGCAGGCTCGCCTCGGCAGCGAAGAAGTACTTCGAGAAGCACCAGCTCACCGTCGACACCACCGACGAGTTCAGCGACTCCGTGCCCAAGGGCCACGTCATCGCCCAGGACCCCAACGCTGGCAATGCGTTCAAGGGCGACACGATCGCGCTGACCGTCTCCAAGGGACCCCAGCTCGTGCAGGTGCCCAACGTGCATGCGATGGGGGTCGACGCCGCGACCCAGATCCTCGAGGAGGCCGGCTTCCACGTCGCGACCACGCACTCGAACGTCTACATCGGGCTCCAGTACGTCGTCGGGCAGAGCCCCGGCGCCGGCGAGATGGCACCCGTCGGGAGCACGATCACGCTCACGATCGTCTGAGCCGGGACGGACGCCTGCACTGCCCGTCCCTTGACCTCACGGGGTCACCTGCGTCACGTTGGTATCACCAGTCACAGGTTTCCGGCAGTTCTCGGGGCCCTCGACGAAGGGATGCTCAGGTGCGATTCACCCAGCTCGTCCGCCATGCGGTTCCACTCATCTTGACGCTCGCCATCGGCTGCACGGTGCTGCTGCCGCAGCCGTCGTACGCCGCCTCACGGCCTTGGCCGGGCCATCCGGACCGGCGGATCGTCGTGCACACCGTCCGGCCGGGCGACACCGCCACCGGCCTCGCCGTCCGCTACCACGCCTGGACCGCCGAGCTGATCCGGCTGAACAGGATCAGGCACGGCGTGCTGTACGTCGGCGAGCGGATCCGGATCCCGGTCGTGGTCAGTGCGACCCGGAGAGCCGGTCACAAGAAGCAGCACGCGACCACCACGCACGCCGTCCGGAAGGACGTTCCGCGCGCCCGCGTCCGGCAGATCATCACCCGCACGGCCCATCGCAACGGCGTACCCGTGAAGCTGGCGCTGGCGTTGGCCTGGGAGGAGTCCGGCTGGCAGCAGCACGTCGTCTCGAGCGCCCACGCGATCGGCGTGATGCAGGTGCTGCCCACGACGGGCACCTGGATGAGCCTGTACGCCGGCCGGCGGCTGCACCTCCGCGACGTGCACGACAACGTGCTCGCCGGGGTGCTGTTGCTCAAGGTGCTGCGCGAGCACACCTCAACCGACCGACGCGCGATCGCCGGCTACTACCAGGGACTGAGCGCGGTGATCACCCGCGGCATCTACCCGATGTCGAGGCCGTACGTCGCCAACGTCCTCGCGATCCGCAGGTCCATGCGGCACGGCTGGATGCCGGCGTGATGGTCGACAGTTTTCCCAGGGTGTGAGGGGATACCTCCTCTTCGCACAGGACACGACGTGTGCGATGAGGAGGCCTGGGTTCATACCCTGAGAAAACTTCCCCCGATGCAACCTGACCGACCCTTTTCGCGTCTTGGTCGCAGAACATGCGGCAGAGATGGGGAAGGGTGGTGAGGACAGGTGCAGATCGCAATGGAGACGACTGGGGTCGAGCTGGTGAGCAGAGACGCCCGAGACGCCGAGTTCACGGCGTACATGGCAGCCCGTCAGCCGAGCCTGCTGCGGACGGCATACCTCCTCACGGGGGAGCGCCATGCAGCCGAGGACCTCGTGCAGGTCGCGCTCGGCAAGCTGTACCTCTCCTGGGACAAGGTCCAGAAGCGTGAGCTGATCGACGGCTACGTACGCCGGATCCTGGTCAACGAGCACAACTCGTTGTGGCGCCGGGCGTGGAAGCGCAACGAGACGACCACGTCCGAGCTGCCCGACCAGAGCGTGCCGGCCCACGAGTCGCACGCCGAACGCAACGACGCCCTCTGGGTGGCCGTGCAACGACTGCCCAGGAAGCAGCGGGCCGCAGTCGTGCTGCGCTACTACGAAGACCTCAGTGAGGCCGAGACCGCCGAGGTGCTCGGCGTGAGCGTCGGCACCGTGAAGTCCCAGACCAGTCGGGCGATCGCCTCGATGCGCGAACACGTCCGCGACCTGCCCCAGCTCTCCCCCGAGGAGGAACGATGAACACCGACAACCAGCTCCGCGACGAGCTCCGGGACCGGGCCGGCGACATCGACGGCCACCTGATCGGGCTCGACGCCGTCAAGCAGAGCGCCCGGCGTACGCGCCGCCAGCACCGGATCGTGACCGGCCTCGCCACGGCGGCCGTGGTCGCCGCGGTGGCGATTCCCGCCGGCTTCATCACGGCGAGCGGGTCGAGCCCCTCCGGAGTCGGTCCGGCCGGTACGTCGACCCCGTCCGTGACGCCGGGAGGCACCAGGCAGGTGCGACTGACCACCGATGTCGCGACGACGGGCAGCGCGCCGAACATCCCGTACCTCGCGGACGGCGCCATCCACCTGCCCAACGGCCAGGATGTCTCGGTCCCGGGCCACTACCTGAGCTTCGCGCAGCTGGGCGACGGCTGGGTCACCTCCGAGATCGATGCGGACAACAACACCCGGGTGTCGGTCCTCGACGCGAACGGCTCGGTCCTGAAGACGGTGCCGGGTGGAGACAGCATTGCGGTGTCCCAGGACGGGACGGTGGCGGCGTTCGCGACCGACGGCGGCACCATCATGACGATCCTGGCCGGCGGACTGCCCGAGGTGTTCTGGCCGAGTCACGAGCCGGGTGTCCAGCCCGTCGCCGTCTCGGGCTCGACGAGCTGCCAGGAGGCCCAGGGGCACGGCTGCACGATCTACTACAACGTGACCGGCACGAACAAGCCGGTCGCCGAAGAGGTCGACTCCCACGGACTCAACGTCGCGGTCGACGACAAGATCACGAAGCTGGCCGACCTCCGCAGCGACGGCAGCTACGCGGGGATGACCTCGGCGACCGACACCGGATCCTGCTCGGCGGCCTACGAGCCGACCGGCGACGGCGACCTCAGGCGCACCGTGTTCTCGACCTGCGACTACACGTTGGGGAAGTACAGCCCGGACGGCAGGTACATCCTCGGCCTGCCGGCGTACTTCGACGGCCTCGGTTCCAGCTCACTGTCGATCCTGGACGCGAAGACCGGCCGGCCGGTGGCGGAGTTCCGCTCGCAGGGACAGGACGGCGTGTTCGTCAGTGACTCGGTCTGGGACGAGGGTTCGGACTCGGTGCTCGCGACGGTCTGGGACAACGGCTGGAGCCTGATGCGGCTCTCGCCGGACGGCACCCTCGCCAAGATCCAGTCCTTCGGTGGCAACCAGGACAATGTCCCGGTGCTCTTCCCCGCGCGTCCCTGACGACCAGTCGGGTGCCTGAGGCCTCCTTCACCGGGCGGGCTCAGGCACCCGGCTGTGCAAACTAGGCTGACGCCCGATGAGCGCACTCACCGAACGGCGTACGACCCTGCTCGCGACCGTTGCCCTGTTGGCGATGACGGCCTGCTGGGGGTCGACGTTCTTCCTGATCCATGACCTCCTCGACCGGGTTGCCGTCATCGACTTCCTGGCCATCCGGTTCGCGATCGCGTCCGCCGCGATGTTGCTGCTGGCACCGCGCGCGATCTCCCGGTTGTCGCCGGAGAAGCGCAGGCACGCGATCGTCCTCGGCAGCCTGTACGGCGTTGCGCAGATCCTCCAGACCGCCGGGCTCGCGCACACGGCGGCCAGCGTCTCGGGCTTCATCACCGGCATGTACGTCGTGTGCACCCCGCTCTTCGCCGCCGTGCTGCTCAAGACCCGGATCGGCAAGCTGACCTGGGTGGCGGTGCTGCTCGCCGTGTGTGGGCTCGGCGTACTGACCCTGAGCGGCTTCCATGTCGGGTACGGCGAAACGCTGACCCTCCTGTCCGCGATGCTCTATGCGCTGCACATCGTCGGGCTCGGCGCCTGGTCGCGGCCCGCAGACGCGATCGGCATGTCGATCCTGCAGATCGTGGTGATTGCGGTGATCTGCCTCGTGGCTGCGGCCCCCGGCGGGATCGACGTACCCCATCGGAGTGGTGACTGGCTCTCGATCGGCTACATGGCCCTGTTCGCCGGAGCGGCCGCCCTGCTCGGCCAGACCTGGGCGCAGTCACACCTGCCTCCCACCCGTAGCGCGATCATCATGAGCATGGAGCCGGTGTTCGCGGCGTTCTTCGCGGTGCTGCTGGGCAGTGAGTCCCTCACCGCGCGGATGCTGGTCGGCGGCTCGATGGTGATCGCCGCGATGCTGATCGTCGAGCTGGTGCCACGCCGGAGGATCCAGGCCGAGGTCACGCACATCGCCGTGTGAAGACCGGCTGAAGACCGGCTGACCGCACTCTGAGGGCCACCCGAAATGGCCCCGTCCGGCCATGTCTGCGCGCCGTTGGGGCCACTACCGTGATGGCATGGACCGGTCGGGGATGAAGGCTCGTGACAGCGATCGCGACGCCGCGATCAGTCTCGTCAAGCAGGCCTGCGTCAACGGCCAGATCATCGAGGCCGACCGCGACAAGCGGACCGAGCAGATCCGTGGCGCGCACTCGTTGGCCGAGATCGACATGCTCACCAACGACCTGAAGGCGGCGGCCGCTCCGCCGCCGAGTCCCGTGGCGGCGGCGGCCCCTGTCGTGGGCGCGACGTCCACGATCCCCGAGCCGAGCAGCGCACCCACCGTCGAGCAGTCCGCGCCGTTCCAGAAGTTCACCCCGCCCGCCACCAAGATGTCGGGCCCGATGGGACTGCGGGGGATCTTCACCCTCGTCGCCGCCGCAGCCATCGCGCTGGCCATCGGTGGGGTCTCGCTGTTCGCGGCACACGGTGGCGGCTCGACCGCGAGCGGCGGGAGCGGAGATCCCGGCAGCATCACCGTCGAGCAGCCGGAGAAGGTCGACCCCCTCACGGTCGCGGGCTTCAACCAGATGCGCAGCGCGATCATCGACAAGACCGGCTCGAGCAAAGCGTTCTCGCTCTCGGTCTATCCGGGCTACGGCATCGTCGAGGTGCCGATCGACGCGACGACCAAGCACGAGCAGCGGTTCTACTGGAACGGCCAGTTCCAGGACCAGGGCACCGGCAGCTCGTCGTACCGGCTCATCGACCTGAACGCCATCGACCCGGCCGTGCTGGTCAGGCTGTCCAACCGGGCGCGCACGACGCTGGTCAAGGAGCCGACGTCCTGGTACGTGCTGGCCTACCTGGCCGACAACCCCACCAACGACAAGACCGTGCTGTGGGCCTACGCGAACAACAAGTTCAACGAGGGCGGCTACATCTCCGCCACGATCGACGGCAAGGTCACCCGCAAGGTCACCTGGTAGCGCCCGCATGCTGGAAACCGATTCCAGCAAATGGACACAGCCGGGTAGCCTCATGTCGTGCAGATCACGCGGACCTATTTCTTTGAGACCTCGCCCGGGGCACCGGCGCGGGCCTCCGAGTAGGCCGCGCCCGCACATCCACCACCCGCCCCTGGTCTGAGTTCCAGGGGTATTGCTGTTTCTGGCCCCGGATCCGACCAGGGCCAGCAGAGAGGAAAAACCCCATGGTCGTGGTGATGGCCCCCGAGGCCACCGACGAGCAGATCGCCCATGTCACCGACCGAGTTGAGGGCGTGGGAGGCCAGGCGTTCGTGAGCCGCGGCGTCGTACGCACGATCATCGGTCTGGTCGGCGACATCGAGTCCTTCCACGGGCTCAACCTGCGCAGCATGGCCGGCGTTGCCGACGTGCACCGCATCTCCGACCCGTTCAAGCTGGTCAGCCGACAGCATCACGCCGAGCGGTCCACCGTCTGGGTCGGGCCGGCCGGCCACCAGGTGCCGATCGGCCCCGACACCTTCACCTTCATCGCCGGCCCGTGCGCCGTCGAGACCGCCCAGCAGACCCTCGAAGCCGCCGAGATGGCCAAGGCCGCCGGCGCGACCCTGCTCCGCGGCGGGGCCTTCAAGCCGCGGACCTCGCCCTACGCGTTCCAGGGGCTGGGAGTGCGCGGCCTCGAGATCCTGTCCGACGTCCGCGCCACGACGGGACTCCCGATCGTGACCGAGGTCGTCGACGCGCGTGACGTCGCCGTCGTCGCCGAGCACGCCGACATGCTGCAGATCGGGACCCGTAACGCGGCGAACTTCGGGCTTCTCCAGGCCGTCGGCGATGCCGGCAAGCCGGTGCTGCTCAAGCGCGGCATGAACGCGACCATCGAGGAGTGGCTGATGGCCGCGGAGTACGTCGCCCAGCGCGGCAACCTCGACGTGGTGCTCTGTGAGCGCGGCATCCGCACCTTCGAGCCGTCCACGCGCAACACCCTCGACATCAGCGCCGTCCCCGTCGTCCAGGGCATCAGCCACCTGCCGATCATCGTCGACCCGTCGCACGCGGGGGGCCGGCGCGATCTGGTCGTGCCCCTCTCGCGGGCGGCGATCGCGGTGGGCGCGGACGGTGTCATCGTCGACATCCACCCCGATCCGGAGACCGCGCTCTGCGACGGGCCGCAGGCGATTCTCGGAGCTGACCTGCGGGCGCTGGCCCAGGCGGTGCGTCAGCTGCCTCCGATCCTCGGACGCGTCGACTCCTCGGCGCATGCGCGTACGTCGGTGACTGCCGTTAGCGTCGGGGTATGACCCTGATCGCACGTTTCAACGTTGACGGATTCGAGCCGGCCACGGTGACCGGCCTCGATGCTGACTGGGTGGGCGTGCTCACCTTTGCGAAGTCGTTCACGGCTGGCATCGTCGGCTCGGCGACCACGCTGTTCATGTCCGCAGGCACCGAGGAAGGCAGCCGGTCCTATGTCGCGACCGAGCGCATCACCGGCCGCACCGACGCCGGGCTCGATGGCGCCGTCACCGTCCAGCACGGCGGCCTGGAGTCCGATCCCGACACCTGGTTCGGTCACATCGTGCCCGGGACCGGCACCGGCGACTGGGCCGGCTGGGCCGGCGCGGCGCGGATCATCCACGACGACCAGGGCGCGTACTTCGAGATCGAGCTGGTCTGACCTGCTCGGCTAGTTGGCCGAGCAGTCGGTGGTGAACGTTCCGTCGTTGGCGCCCACCGTTGAGCAGTTCTGAATCGTGCTGGTGAGGAAGAGGCCGAAGATCACCAGGGCAGCCCCGATGAGGAGTCCGATCGCTCCCAGCGCCGTGCCGGCAACACCCAGCCAGAAGCCGGTCGACGCCAGCCCCCGGCCACCGAGCTGGCCCTGCGAGGCATCGATCTCGTTGGTCGCCCGGTGGCCGAGGACGATCGCCGGGATCGACAGGACCAGCGGACACGCGACCAGACCGAGGATCCCGAGTACGAGCGCGGTCGTCGCGCGGCTCGAGTTCGGCGGCGGGACCCGATAGCCGTAGCCGGGCGGACCCGGCAGAGGCGGCTGGCCGGGCTGACCCGACTGTGGGTTCCAGATCGGCTGCGGCTCGAACGGTGGTGGCGTGGGCGGCTGGCTCACTGGTGTCCCCTATGAGTCGACGATGCAGCGAAGCATAGGCGGACGACGGGCTCAGGCGAGGAGCTTGCCGAGGATCCCTGCGGCCTGCTCGGCTTCCGCGCGGGAGACGTCGAGATGGGTGAGCAACCGCAGCTTGGTGGGGCCGACCGCTCCGACGGCAATGCCTTCCACGCGCGCGGCCTCCACGACCGCCGACGCGGAAGGTACGTCGACCACCACGATGTTGCTGTGCACGGTCGCCGGGTCGACACCGCAGGCCTCCGCGAGCAGGCGTGCGTTGGCGTGGTCGTCGGCCAGCCGCTCGACGTTGTGCTCGAGCGCGTAGATCCCCGCTGCGGCGAGGATTCCCACCTGCCGCAGTCCCCCTCCGAGTCGCTTGCGCCGCACCCGGGCCTCCACGATCACCTCGGCCGAGCCGACGACCAGCGATCCGACGGGAGCACCGAGGCCCTTGGAGAGGCAGACCGCAAGGACATCCGCGATCTCGCCGTACGACGTGAGCGGCGTGCCGGTGGCGACGTGCGCGTTCCAGATCCGCGCACCGTCCATGTGTACGCCGATCCCGCGGTCGTCGGCGAGTGCCCGGAGCGCCTGGAGGTCAGCCAGCGGGATGACCTCGCCACCGCGGAAGTTGTGGGTGTTCTCGACCGAGATCGCCTTGGTGGTAACGAAGAACGGCCCCATGTCCGGCGCGATCAGGGACTCGACCATGGCGAGGTCCAGCGCCGATCCGAGCCAGGTCCGCGAGGTCAGCCCGGTCAGGCAGCCGTGGGCGCCGAGCTCGGCGCGGACGATGTGGGCCGTCGACTCGCAGAGCACCTCCTGGCCGGGCCCGACGAGGGACGCGACGGCGAGCACGTTCGCGAGTGAGCCGGTCGGCGTGAACAGCGCGGCTTCCTTGCCGAAGAGCCCGGCGACCTGTTCCTCGAGACGCTGAACGGTGGGGTCCTCGCCGTACACGTCATCGCCGACTTCGGCCGAGGCCATGGCGGCGCGCATCGCGTCCGAGGGTTTGGTGACGGTGTCCGAACGAAGGTCAATCACGGAGCGAGCCTACGGGGCATCAGGAGATCTGGACCGACAGCGTCGAGGACCACGCCGAGTGGACCTTGCGCGGGACGTTGGTGGTCCGCGCGCGGAACTCGTAGGTGCCGTGCTCCTCGGGCTTGAAGATGACCCGACGGTCCGCGGAGTTCGTCCGGAACGCCGTCCACGTTCCCCCGGGTGCCAGCTCCTGTACGTCGTACCTCCGGGTGGTCGGCGTGGAGGTCCGCGAGGTCCAGGAAATCGTCCAGCCAAGCTTCGGGGACCCGGTCGCGCGCATCGGCACGTGCACCGAACCCTTCATCTTCGGGTGCGGCAGCGAGTTGTAGTTGAAGTCACCGGCATCTGGAAAGTCGACCGGGTACAGCTGCCCGCGAGGGAGCCGCCCGGAGCTCCAGAAGAGCTGACGAGACGTCGTGCTGGGCCGGGCGTCGTCCTGGAAGGACCAGGTGACCGTGCTGCCCTGGCCCACCGTCAACACCGACGGCGTGAAGGCCAGCCGGGCGACCTTGATGGTCAGGGCGGCCGAGTCCGATGAGCCCGAGAACCCGACGGCGGCGGCCATCACGCAGCACGCCACGACGATGAACTCCGCCGTACGGATGATCGACAGCACACGATTCACCAATGGAGACTACGACCGCGTGCTCGCGCGTTCAGGCCTTTCGCAACATCTCCGCGACGAGGAAGGCCAGCTCGAGGGACTGCACCCGGTTGAGGCGCGGGTCGCAGACGGATTCGTAGCGCTGGGAGAGGTCGATCTCGGCCAGTTCCTCGCCACCGCCGACGCACTCGGTGACGTCGTCACCGGTGAGCTCGACGTGGATGCCGCCGGGCCAGGTGCCCAGCGAGCGGTGTACGTCGAAGAAGCCCTGCACCTCCTCGATCACGTCATCGAACCGCCGGGTCTTGTAACCCGAGGACGCCTCGAAGGTGTTGCCGTGCATCGGGTCGCAGACCCACGCGGCCCGGACCCCGGATGCGGTGACCTTCTCGACCAGGGGCGGGAGGGCGTCCCGGATCTTGCCGGCACCCATCCGGGTGATGAAGGTCAGCCGGCCGGGCTCGTTGTCGGGATTGAGCTTGTTCGACAGGGCAATCGCGTCATCCGCAGTCGTGGTGGGGCCGAGCTTCACCCCGATCGGGTTCTTGATGTGGCTGAGCAGCTCGACATGGGCACCGTCGAGCTGGCGGGTCCGTTCACCGATCCAGACGAAGTGCCCGGACACGTCGTACGGCGAACCGGTGCGTGAGTCGATCCGGGTCAGCGCGTGTTCGTACTCCAGCACCAGCGCCTCGTGGCTGGAGTGGAAGTCGACCCGGTGGAACTCGTCGGGGTCGGCGCCGATTGCCTGCATGAAGTTCAGCGCCCGGTCGATCTCGTTGGCGACCTTCTCGTAGCGCTTGCCTGCCGGCGAGCCGAGCACGAAGTCGGTGTTCCAGGTGTGCACCTGCCGCAGGTCGGCGTACCCACCAGTGACGAAGGCGCGCACCAGGTTAAGCGTCGATGCCGAGTTGTTGTAGACCTCGACCAGGCGATGCGGGTCGGGCACGCGCGACTCGAGGGTGAACTCGTAGCCGTTGACGGCATCGCCGCGGTACGCAGGCAGCGTGACGCCGTCACGGGTCTCCAGGTCGGAGGACCTCGGCTTGGCGAACTGACCTGCGAGCCGGCCAACCTTCACGACCGGCAGCGACGCGGCGTAGGTCAGCACGACAGCCATCTGCAGCAGCACCCGAAGCTTGTTGCGGGTGTTGTCGGCCGTCGCTCCAGCGAAGGTCTCGGCGCAGTCACCGCCCTGCAGCAGGAACGCCTCGCCCTGCGCGACGGCAGCGAGCTTGGCCTTCAGCTCGTCGCACTCCCCCGCAAAGACGAGCGGCGGGACCGACCGGAGCTTCGCGACAGCGGCGTCGACCGCCGAGCGGTCGGGGTACGTCGGCTGCTGGGCCGCCCCCATGGCATGGAGGGAGGCCAGATCTGGAATCGGCCGGGATGTCGGGTTCGCCACCGGACCAGCCTACGGCTCGACCCGCCCGGTCCCGCGGTCGAGGCCGGGAGATGGAACTCACCGGCCAGCACACCGAGCCAGCAGCTCTCGACGGCTCGAGGTCGCTGTCTTCGCGAAGACAGCCTTCAGATGGTCCTGCACCGTCAGTTCGGAGATCGCCATCAACCCCGCCACCGTGCGAGTGTCGTGGCCTTGGGCCAGCTGGGCCAGCAGCTCGTCCTCGCGTGCCGTCAGGGCGTGTGCCCTGGAGTAGATCTCGCGACGCTCGACCGGAGAGGTTGCCTCCATGGTCACCACGATGTCCCGGTCCTCGGGCGCCTGCTCCCCCGCCAACCGGTCAGCGCGCAACGTCAGCCAGGCGCCCCCGTGGAGGTGGACGCGTGCTTGGGGTGGCTGGGCGTCGACTCCCGCTTCGTTCGCCAGCAGCTGGGCGGCGACGTTGTAGGCACTGGCCGGGACCGGGCTGCGGCCCTCACCCGGCGGGATGAGAGCGCTCAGCCAGTCCTGCGTCTGTGGCGTGTGGGCTCGCACGACGAGGCCCGGCGAGAGCACCAGCGCGCCCGGACCTCTCGGGGCGGGCGGTGCGTCATCGGCGCTGAGCTCGGCTGCCTGCACCTGGCGCAGCAGCAGGGTGATCGCAGGAAGTGCAGCGGTGACCGCGGCAACCTCGGACCCGGTGAACGCGTGGTCCCTGCGCCACAGGTCGAGAAAGCCCCAACAGCCGAACCGGTCGCGAAACACCGCCGAGAGGACATCCCGAATTCCCAAGCCGGCAAGGCGTTCTCGCCAGATCAGGCTCTGTTCGGGCTGGCCATCGGTGGTGTCCAGCAGGGTGGCTGTCGACGCCAGCGTGGTCCAGCGGTTCACGCTGGTGAGGTACTTGAGCCGGATCAGGTCCGGGAGCATCGAGAGGTCCGGCACCTCGGCGAGCGGCGAGCAGCCAACGGCCGTCACGGGATCCGTGCGCAGGAACGCGTAG
Organism: Marmoricola sp.; assembly: GCA_025965195.1. Taxonomy (GTDB): domain Bacteria; phylum Actinomycetota; class Actinomycetes; order Propionibacteriales; family Nocardioidaceae; genus Marmoricola. The sequence goes on along the minus strand of JAOPXK010000024.1, from coordinate 32,873 downwards.
GCATCGAACGGCACGGCACTGCGAACCATGTCCAGGATCCGGCCCCGCACCATCCGGTCCTCGAGCCCGGCCGTGGTGAGGTGCTCGACGCCCTCGGCGATCCTCGACGACCGCACCTGACCAGCCACGGATCTGAGCGTACGCCGCTCCCAGATCACTGGGATGTGCCTGAGCCGCACTGTTGCCTAGCGTTGACCGAGCCCACCAGACACCCGGGAACACCAGAGGACACCAGAGGACACCAGAGGACACCGCCATGCCCACCTTGCACATCGAGCACCCCATCAAGGACTTCGCCACCTGGAACGCCGCGTTCGGGAGCTTCGCCGTACCCCGTCAGCAGGCCGGCGTCCTGACCGAGCGAGTCGTCCAGCCGATCGATGACGACCACTATGTGATCGTCGACCTGGAGTTCGCCACCGTCGCCGCAGCCGAGGGTTTCCTTCGGTTCCTCCAGACCCAGGTGTGGTCGACTCCGGCCAACTCACCGGGACTCGCCGGCACTCCGAAGACCCGGATCGAGGACACTGCTGCCCTGAGTTCCCCGTGAGCTGACGACGGCGGGAATCAGGAGCGCGACTGCGAAGTTGCCCCAGACATGACCACAATCGTCGTTGCCGCCGATTTCGGTGGACCAGAGGTCCTGTCCGTGCGCGAGATCGATCTGCCCGAGCCCGGCCCGGGACAGGTGCGGATCGCCGTTCGTGCCGCCGGGGTCAACCCGGTCGACGTGAAGTCCTACGGCGGCTCGCGGGGTACGGACCCGTCCCGGCTCCCGCTTCCGCTCGGGATGGAGGCAGCCGGCGTGATCACCGCGGTCGGACCGGGCGTGGAGCGCTCGATCGGTGAGGAGGTCGTGGTCTTTCGCACCAGCGGTGCCTACGCGAGCGATCTCGTCACGGCAGCGGACACTGCGCTCCCGAAACCAGCCGGTCTGGACTGGGCGGCGGCCGGTGGGCTGCTGCTGACCGGCGCGACCGCCGTACATGCCCTGACGGCGACCAACGTCAGCGACGGCGAGACCGTGCTGGTGCACGGTGGTGCCGGTGGCGTCGGCCTGATGGCAATCCAGCTGGCCGCCCTCCGTGGCGCCCAGGTGGTCGCGACGGCGAGCCCGGCCAAGCACGCCCTGCTGCGCGAGTTCGGAGCCATCCCGGTGGCGTACGGCGCCGGCCTGCTCGACCGGGTTCGGGAGGCAGCGCCACAAGGCATCGACGCGGCACTGGACCTGATCGGCACCGATGAGGCCATGGAGACGTCCCTCGCCCTGGTGTCCGACCCGGGCCGGGTTGCCACGATTGCGAACTACGGACCGCTACCGAAGGACGGCGTGAAGCGTCTCGGCGGCGGACCCGGAGCTGACCCGGGCACCGAGCTCCGCAACGCGGCGCGTGCCGAGCTGATCGACCTCGCCGGCACCGGCCGGCTCCGTGTGCTGATCGACCGGACCTATCCGCTCGCCGAGGCAGCCGACGCGCACCGTCAGATCATCGACGGCCACGTCACCGGAAAGCTCGTGCTGATCCCCTGAGTCGGTCGGCGCGCGGATCCGGTGGCGGCGACCCGCTTCGGCTCAGCCGAAGAAGACCTCGGCCTCGGCGTACTCCTCCGGCTTGACCAGCTTGAGCTTGCCGGTGCCCTCGATCAGCGGCACCCGCTCGATGTTGGCCCCGCGCAGCGCCATCATCTTGCCGAAGTCGCCGTCATGGACCGCCTCGATCGCGTGCAGGCCGAAGCGCGTCGCGAGCCAGCGGTCGAACGCGGTCGGAGTGCCACCGCGCTGCACGTGACCGAGTACGACGGCCCGCGACTCCTTGCCGGTGCGGTGCTCGATCTCGCTTGCGAGCCGATCGCCGATGCCGCCCAGGCGGACATGGCCGAACGCGTCCGTCTGCCCCGACGTCAGCGTCATGTCGCCGCCATCGACCGGCACCGCGCCCTCGGAGACCACGATGATCGGGGCGTACTGGGTCTTGAACCGGTCCTCGACGAGCTGGCACACCTTTCCGATGTCGAACGGCTGCTCGGGGATGAGCACGACGTTGGCGCCCCCGGCGAGCCCAGCGTGCAACGCGATCCAGCCGGCGTGCCGGCCCATCACCTCGACGACCAGCACCCGGTGGTGCGACTCGGCCGTCGTGTGCAACCGGTCGATCGCCTCCATCGCGATGTTGACCGCGGTGTCGAAGCCGAAGGTGAAGTCGGTGGCGCTGAGGTCGTTGTCGATGGTCTTCGGAACCCCGACGACCTTCACCCCGAGGTCGTGCAACTTCGTCGCGACACCGAGGGTGTCCTCGCCACCGATGGCGATCAGCGCGTCGACGCCGAGGGAGGCGAGGTTGCTCTTGATCTGCTCGACGCCGCCTTCGACTGCGAAGGGGTTGGTCCGCGAGGAGCCGAGGATGGTGCCCCCACGCGGGAGGATGCCGCGCACCTGGGCGACGTCGAGCTCGGACGTGACGCCATCGAGCGGGCCCCTCCAGCCGTCGCGGAAACCGACGAACTCGTAACCGTACTGCTTGGCGCCCTTGCGGACGATCGCCCGGATCACGGCGTTCAGCCCGGGGCAGTCACCGCCTCCGGTGAGCACTCCGACGCGCATGGAACCTCCTGAATTGGATCGATCCAGCAAACCCTAGCCATCCGCGTCCTGGACGGATAGTCCGAGACGTTCTGGCCCTGGATTCAGCCCTGATCGGGGCCAAATCGTCTCGGACTATCCGGGAATTGGGGTGGCGTGCAACCGGATTGATTCCGGGGCCTAGGCGTCGTAGTCGACGCGCAGCTGCTCGGAGGTCGGATGCGCCTGGCAGGTGAGCACGTAACCGCGGGCCAGCTCGTCCTCGTCGAGGGCGTGGTTCTGGTCCATCACGGCGTGCCCGAGCATCACCTTGGCCCTGCAGGTGCCGCACGCGCCGCCCGCACAGGCGTACGGCGCATCGATGCCAGCCTGCAGCGCGGCGTCGAGGATCGTGTCGCCCGCTGCGGCGAGCGGGAAGGTCCGCTCGATCCCGTCGACCGCGACGGTCACCTCACTGATGAGGTCGCTGACCACCTCGGGCAACGGCTCGGGGACGGTGTGGAAGAGCTCGGTGTGCATCCGGTCGCTGGCCACTCCGTTGGCACCGAGCGCAGCACGGACGCCTTCGACCATCTCCTGGGGGCCGCAGAGGAACCAGGCGTCGACCTTCTCCGGCGTCGTGATGACCGAGCGCACCAGGTCGCCGTCCACTCGCCCGTCGCCTTCGCGAGACCGCACGTGATGCAGCCGAAGCCGGCCATCGTGTCGGCTGGCAAGGCTTTCGAGCTCCGCGAGGAACATCGTCGAGTCGGCGGTGCGGTTGCCGTAGACCAGGTCGAAGGTGCTGTCCGGCTCCACCTCGAGGGTGGTGCCGAGGATCGACAGCACCGGAGTGATACCCGAACCGGCCACCACTCCGGCGTACCTCCGTTGCGCGCCTGCGGCCAGACCGGTGTGGAACCGCCCGGTCGGCGTCATCACGTCGAGGATGTCGCCGGGTTGCAGGGTCGAGTTCACGTAGCCGGAGAAGACGCCGCCCTCGATGCGCTTCACTGCGACGCGCAGGGTGTTCGCCGAGACCGGCGCGCAGATCGAGTAGCTGCGGCGTACGTCGTTGCCGTCGACCACTGCGCGCAGGGTGAGGTGCTGGCCCTGGACGTAGTGGTACTCCTTCGCCAGGTCGGCAGGGACCTCGAAGGTGACCACGACACTGTCCGCCGTCAGCGGTTCGACGGACGCCACCCGGAGTGGATGGAAGACCGGCCGTTGCCCGGCCGCCCGGTCCGGCGTGGAGAGCTGGTCGGTGAGCCGGCGCCAGGTGCGGTACTCGTTGGGCGTCAGCGACCGGCCGAACCAGGTCGAGATCGCGGCGTTGCGGTCGAGGTAGGCCTGCTCGTTGCGGCGCCAGGCCTGCACGTAGCGGTAGAACGGCACGCTCGGATGCAGGTGATGGACCAGGTGGTAGTTCTGGTAGAGGAACAAGGGCGTCAGCAAGGTCTCGCCACCGACGCGCACCCGGGTGGCCTGGTACTTGTCCTCGCGCTGGGTGGCCGTCAGTCCGTGGTGCGGCAGGTAGTCGAACCACCAGGCGAGGACCAGCATCCCGAGGCGTTGCGGGATCAGGTAGAGCATCGCGATCTCGGCGAAGTGACCGGTGCCGACGCCCCAGCTGAACAGGCCAGTCACGGCGATGAACATCAGCGTGGTCGGCACCGACTCCTTGAGCGGACGCTCGCGGATCCGCTTCAGGTAGAAGACGAGGTACCAGAGGTCGATCGTCGCCCAGCGGAACGGCAGCTGCCACCACGGGCCCTCGCTGGTCCACGCATCCGGGTCGACGCTCTTCTGCTCGTTGGTGTTGCGGTGGTGCTCGATGTGGATGAACTGGAGCATCGGGAAGACCGTGTACCCCGCCACGAACGGGATCGCGAGATGGCCGAAGAGGTTGTTCAGCCGGGTATTGGTGCTGATCGCGTGGTGCGTCGCCTCGTGCAGCACGCTGAACATCAGGAACGTCACCGCTGCGCCCATCGGCACGGTGAGCCAGGGAGTCCAGCCGACCCGGAGTACGCCGTAGGCCTCGAGCGCGAAGAGGGCGAGTGTTCCGAGGTACAGGGCGACGGTGGGCCTCGCGAGGGCCGGCACCCGCTCGCCGGGATCGGGCAGGCCGAGCACCGGCTGGCGCAGCTCGCGGGTATTCGCTGGCGTGCTCGCCGGCTGGCGCTCGATCGATGCGGTCATCTGGGCGACACTCCTAGGTGGTTTACAAAGGTAGTGTCTTTGTAAAGAGACCCGGGGTCAAGCACCGGGCACTACGTTTGGGCCATGACCTTCTCGATCGTGGGCCGCTCGGACGATGGTGAGTCCTGGGGCGTGGCCGTTGCCTCGAAGTTCCTCGCAGTCGGCAACGCCGTACCTGCCGCCGTTGCGGACGTCGGCGCCATCGCCACCCAGGCCGATGCCAACGTTGCGTTCAAGGGCATCGGGCTGTCGCTGCTCGACGAGGGCGCGACCGCTGGCGTCGCGCTCCAGCGGATGATCGAGGAGGACGAGAAACGCGACCACCGGCAGGTCGGCCTCGTTGACGTGGACGGCGGATCCGCAACCCACACAGGCGAATCCTGCTTCGACTGGGCCGGCGGCATCGCCGAGCACGGCGTCGCGATCCAGGGCAACATCCTCGTCGGGCCCGAGGTGGTCGACGCGATGAAAGCGGCGTGGTCGGCCGCGCCCGAGGCAGACCTCGGCCGTCGGTTGCTCGCCGCGCTCACCGCCGGTGACGCCGCGGGCGGCGACAAGCGCGGCCGACAGTCAGCCGCACTGCTGGTGGTCCGCGACGGCGCCGGGTACGCCGGTCTCGACGACGTCGCAGTCGACCTGCGGGTCGACGACCACCCCGATCCGGTGACGGAGCTCGCGCGGCTGCTCGACCTGAACGACCTCTACCTCACCGCCTCCACGGACGCCGAGAAGGTGCCCATCACTCCCGAGCTCGAGGCCGAGCTCGACCGGCTCTCGAAGGCCGCGGGCTACCCGTACTTCCTGGCGTGGGTGGGCTCGGAGAACTACGAGATGCGGGTTGCCGAGGACGCCTCCTGGATCGACCGCAAGGTGCTGGCGATCATCCGCGGCGCCGACCAGGGCTGAGGCGCGGTTCAGCCAGCGGCGCGGAGGGCCGGCAGGATCTCCTTCTCCGCAACCTCCAGAAAGTCCGCCTGGCTGGCGTCGCCGATCTGGATGAGCGCGATGTCGGTGAACCCAGCGGATGGGAATGCCTGCACTGCTTCGACGATCGCCGCGATGTCCGGACCGCACGGGATCGAGTCGGCGACGTCCTGAGGCCGGACGAACTGGGTGGCCCCGGCGAATCCTGCCGGGGTCGGCAGGTCGGCATTCACCTTCCAGCCTCCGGCGAACCACCGGAACTGCTCGTGCGCCGTACGCACTGCCGCATCGTGATCGGGGCCCCAGCACACCGGGATCTGGCCGATCTTGCGTGCGCCGGCCCGGCCCGTCTCGTCCCACGAGGACACCAGCTCGGACCGCGGCTCCACCGCGATCATGTGGTCCGCGGCAGGCGCGAACCGTCCGATCGACTCTGGTCCTGAGACCGCGACGGCAATCGGCACCCGAGTGTCGGGGAGGTCCCACAGCTTCGCCGACGACGTCTGGAAGTGCTCCCCATGGGCATCGACCAGGCCACCGTCGAAGAGCGATCCGATGATGTCGATCGCCTCGGACAACATCGCGTGGCGCACCTGCACGGGCGGCCAGCCACGACCGATGACATGCTCGTTGAGGTTCTCGCCCGCCCCGAGGCCCAGCGTGAACCGGCCGTCGCTGAGGATCTGGACCGTTGCGGCCTTCTGCGCAACAACCGCTGGGTGGTAGCGCAACGTCGGGCAGGTCACGTAGGTCATCAGCTCGACCCGCTCCGTGACCTGGGTGACCGCACCCAGCGTGCTCCATGCGTACGGCGCATGCCCCTGGGTGTCGAGCCACGGAGAGTAGTGGTCGCTCATCACCTCGAAGTCGAAGCCCGCCTGCTCCGCAGCGGCCGCGTAGCGCACCAGGTCGGCCGGCCCGGACTGCTCTGTCATCAACGTGTACCCGTATCGAGTCATGAATGTCGTCTACCCGGTCACGATGCAAGGATGCGTTCGTGACCGCCCGGACGGGCCGAGACGGGAGTTGACCGAAGATGACGATATTGGCCATCGACGCCGGCACCACCGGCGTGACTGCGGTGATCGTCACCAAGGAAGGCGCGATCGCGGCCAGGGGCTACCAGGAGTTCGGCCAGCACTTCCCCAAGCCGGGCTGGGTCGAGCACGCACCCGAGGAGATCTGGCAGGCCACTCTCGAGGCGACCCGCGCCTGCCTGCACGCGTGGAGCGGGTCGGCATCCGACCTCCGGGGCATCGGCATCACCAACCAGCGCGAGACCGTGCTGCTCTGGGACCGGGAGACGCTGGGCTCTCCGCGGCGGGCGATCGTCTGGCAGGACCGGCGTACGTCGGACATCTGCGCACGACTCAAGGACGAGGGCCACGAGGAGCGGGTTGCGGAGCTGACCGGGCTGCGGCTCGACCCGTACTTCTCCGGCACCAAGCTGGTCTGGCTGCAGGAGAACGAGCCGAACACGTGGGCGCTGGTGGAGTCGGGGCGCTACGCGCTCGGGACGGTCGACTCCTACCTGATCGCCCGGATGACCCGCGGCACCTGGCACATCACCGATGTCTCCAACGCGTCGCGCACGTTGCTCTTCGACCTCGAGAAGGGCGAGTGGTCCGACGAGCTGTGCACCCTGTTCGGCGTACCCCGTGACGCGCTTCCGGAGGTCGTCCCCAACTGGGGCGAGCTCGCGACCAGCGACCCGAAGGCGTTCCTGGGACTCTCGCTGCCGATCGCGGGCATCGCCGGGGACCAGCAGTCCGCGCTCTTCGGCCAGACCTGTTTCGACGTCGGCGACTCGAAGTGCACCTACGGCACCGGGTCGTTCATCCTCACCAACACCGGCACGACCGTGGAGCGCTCGGACGCGGGCCTGCTGTCGACGGCGGCGTGGAAGTCGCCGTCGGGCGAGCTCAGCTATGCCCTCGAAGGCGCGATCTTCGTGACCGGCGCCGCGGTCCAGTGGTTGCGCGACGGCCTGCAGATCGTCGGATCGGCCGCCGAGACAGCGGCGATTGCCTCGACCGTCGAGTCGACCGACGGTGTCGTGTTCGTCCCGGCACTGACCGGGTTGGGCGCGCCGCACTGGGACCCCGACGCCCGCGGCCTGATCATTGGCCTGACCCGCGGAACGACACGCGCACACATTGTCCGGGCCACCCTGGAGGCGATCAGCTTCGAGGTCCGCGACGTGATGGAGACCCTGCCCGCGCGGTCCTCGTTGCGAACCCTCGCCGTCGACGGCGGAGCCTCGGCCAACGACCTGCTCTGCCAGCTGCAGGCCGACCTCCTCGGCGTACCAGTCGAGCGGCCGAAGATCGTCGAGACGACTGCCCTGGGCGCGGCGTTCATGGCCGGGCTCGGCACCGGGCTCTGGTCCTCGACCGACGAGCTGCGCGACTCCTGGCAGCTGGACACGAAGTTCGAGCCCCGCGACAGCGCCCGAGCCGCCGCTGACGAGGGCTACGCCCGCTGGAAGGACGCCGTCGAGCGATCCAAGGCCTGGGCGTGACCGCGGCGCTCAGCGTTGCAGGGCGTTGAGGGACTTCTCGGCGGCTGCGTGCGCGGAACGGGCCGCGTCGAGGTCGTCGATGGCTTCGTCGCGGGCCTCGTCGGCCTCCTCGATGTCCTCGTCGACACCATCGACATCGTCCTCGAGCGCGGACAGCTTCCGGCGCAGCTCGTCGATCTCACCCTGCAGCTGAAGCCTTCTGGCGTTGAGCTTCTCGAGTGATCCGTCGATCTCGGCGAGCACACCCTCCGCCTCGGTCACCTGGCCGGCCGCCGCGTCGACGGCATCCTGGGCGGCCTCGAGCTTGATCGCGTCATCAGGTACGACGTGCAGGGTGGGCGCCTCGTGCACCGTCGAAGCCGCACGCACGCCGAGCGCTTCGGGGATCGCGACCACCGAGGGAACATCGAGCTCGTCGACACCGGTCGAGGTGAACGCTGCGACGAGCAAGCCGGTCCGGACGACATCGGCGGCGACCGGGTCGAGCATGGCGGCATTGAGCACACCTTCGACCTGGTCGATGACGGCCGGGGTCAGCTTCACCCCGGCATCCTTGGCCAGTGACCGCGCCGACGAGGCCAGCGCGGCGGTCAGCTGCCGGCGCTGCCGGGTGAGCGCCCGCAGCTCATCGCCGTCCATGGACGAAGCCGCTTCGCGCAGCGACCCGGCCAGCCCGAGCACCTGGTCGATCTGGTCGGCCTCGTGGCGCACCAGCAAGTTGACCGCCCAGGCCGCGACCGACGGCTTCTTCAGCTCCTTGATCCGCTTGGCGAGCGCCTTGTCACCGGATGCCTTCGCGGCGGCGTTGCGGGCTTCGGTGAACTCGGTCGCAGGGCCGGCGTACAACTCATCGGCGATGGCGACGAGCGCGTCCTCGGCCATCGGCTCAGAGCTCCTGGCCCACCGAGCGCAGGTCCTCGAGTGCGGCCTCGATGCGCTTCTCGATGTCCTCGAGCTCCGGTCCCAGCGGCGGACGCGGGGAGTACGTCGGCCGGGACTCGTCGGGCCGTCCCGACCAGGTGATGTCGACGATGCTGCGCCAGGACTCCCGCACCTCCTGGAGCTCGTGGTCGTCGTCCCAGCCGTTGGCGAGGAACTCCAGAGCGCGCTCACGGACCTCTTCGCAGGCGTCGGTCGGCACGTCGTCGTCGGACTGGTCCGACTCGGCGACCAGCTCGAGCAGCTCGTTGCAGTCCTCGACCAGCCCCTTGAGCTGGGCGAGCCGGTCCTCACGGGTGAACAGGTGCTGGTGCGACCTGCGAAACAAACCGGCCATCAGCTCAGCCCTTCGTGGAGTGCCATCAGGCCACGATTGCACGTCTCGTGCCGGATCTGGGACCGCGTGCCGTGCAGGGCGAGCTGCGTGACCTGGACACCGCTCGGTCCGGCGACGCCGACGAAGACGGTCCCGACCGGTTTCCCTTCCTGGCTGTCCGGACCGGCGACCCCGGTCGTCGAGATCGCCCAGTCCGCATCGAGCAGGCTCCGGACGCCGTCGGCCATCGCCGCGGCGCACTCCCCGCTCACGACGCCGTGCTTCTCGACGAGCTCGGCAGGAACACCGAGAACCGACTGCTTCACCGCTGTCGCGTAGGACACCACTCCCCCGAGGAACGTCGCCGACGCACCCGGCGTACCACTCAGCATTGCCGCCAGCTCGCCTCCCGTCAGGGACTCGGCGCAGGCGACGGTCTCGCCGCGCGCGAGCAGGGCGAGGTGAACAGCAGCGGGATCCATGGACCGAAGGCTAGTGCTCGCCGCCGATTGCTCGACTGCTCCAACTACTCCGAGAGACGCTCGCCGGTGCCGGTCTCGAAGAGGAGGACGTGCTGCGGGTCGGTGGTGACGTGAAGGGTCTCGCCCTTCTGGTGGTTGCGCCGCGCGTCGATGCGCACGATCACCTGGGCGGGCGTCCCTTCCACATCGCACTCGCCGTAGACGAATGCCTCGGCCCCGAGCTCCTCGACGACCGCGATGGTGACGGGCAGACCGCCTTCGTTCGGTCCGACGATGCGCCACGACTCCGGGCGTACGCCGATGGTCAGGTCGCCCGTGGCCTTGCTCGCCGCGGCCCGGTCCACCGGTACGTCGTATCCCCCGATGCGCGCCTGCCCGTCCACCAGCTTCGCGGTCAGCAGGTTCATTGCCGGTGAGCCGATGAAGCCGGCGACGAACAGGTTCGTCGGCCGGTCGTAGAGGTCCAGCGGAGTGCCGACCTGTTGCAGGACGCCGTCCTTCATCACCGCGACCCGGTCGCCCATCGTCATCGCCTCGGTCTGGTCGTGGGTGACGTAGACCGTGGTGACCCCCAGACGCCGTTGCAGCGCAGCGATCTGGGTGCGGGTCGAGACCCGGAGCTTGGCGTCGAGGTTCGACAACGGCTCGTCCATCAAGAAGACCTGCGGCTTGCGCACGATCGCCCGGCCCATCGCAACCCGCTGCCGCTGGCCTCCGGAGAGCTGCTTCGGCTTGCGGTCGAGGAGGCCCTCGAGGTCGAGCAGCTTCGCAGCCTCACGCACCTGCTCCATCCGCTGGGACTTCGACACCCCGGAGATCTTCAGCGAGAAGGCCATGTTGTCGGCGACCGACATGTGCGGGTAGAGCGCGTAGTTCTGGAAGACCATCGCGATGTCGCGTTCCTTGGGAGCGAGCCTCGTGACGTTGCGGTCGCCGATCAGGATGCTGCCCTCGGTGACCTCCTCGAGGCCCGCGAGCATCCGCAGGCTCGTTGACTTCCCGCAACCCGACGGGCCCACCAGTACCATCAGCTCGCCGTCCTCGATCTCGAGACTGAGGTTGTCGACGGCCGGGACCGTCGATCCGGGATACAGGCGCTGCGCGTCCTGGAAGCTCACACGTGCCATGGCCTTGGATTCCCTTCGCCGGCGCGAGAAGACTGCTGATCCGTGACGTTAGCCGCGCGGCGCTCTTGCGCGCAAGTGCTTGTTTCAGTAACTCTACAATCAACTTCCGTCATCAATTAGGAGCTCGGTCCACCATGCTGAGGCACGAACGTCTCACCTCCGTACTCGAACTGCTCGCCGCCCGGGGCACCCTGACCGTTGCCGAAATCGCAGGCGAGTTCGCGATCTCGCCGGCCACCGTGCGCCGCGACCTCGATGACCTGGCCGGGCAACAGCTCGTCGGCCGGACCCGTGGCGGCGCCGTCGCGCAGTCGGTGACCTACGACCTGCCGCTCCGCTACAAGACCGTCCACCAGCCGGCCGAGAAGCAGCGCATCGCGATGGCTGCAGCAGGCATGGTGCAGCCCGGCGAGATCGTCGGCCTGAACGGTGGCACGACGAACAGCGAGGTCGCCCGGGCGCTGGCGACCCGCTCCGACCTGGCCCAGGTCAACAGCTCCGGCGTCACGTCCGGCTTCACCGTGGTGACCAACGCGCTGAACATCGCCAACGAGCTGACCGTGCGTCCGCACATCAAGATCGTGGTGCTCGGCGGAGTGGCCCGGCCGCAGTCCTACGAGCTCGTCGGCCCGTTGGCGACCACGGTGCTCGAGAAGCTGACCATGGACGTGCTCTTCCTCGGCGTCGAGGGACTCACTCCGGGGGAAGGCGCCGCGGCGATCCACGAGGGCGAGGCACAGATCAACCACATGATGGTCGAGCGCTCCCAGCGAGTCGTCGTCGTCGCCGACAGCACGAAGCTCGGCCGACGGGCGTTCTGCACGATCTGCGACACCGGCCGGATCGACGTACTGATCACGGACCGGGCTGCGGACCCCAAGGTGCTGCGTCAGTTCCGCTCCGCCGGGGTCGAGGTACGCGCGGTATGAGCACACCGAACAACGACTTTCGGGGGATCCTCGGCTTCTTCGCCTGACCCCTTGCGGTCGCCGAAGGAACTGTTCTAGGGTCCCAAGATGCACGAACTTGCATCATTCTGTGCAGGTTCGAGCATAAACGCGCAGCACCACCGCGGTGCGGCTCACGAAAGAAGGTTCAGTGATGAAACGAAGCTTCGTGGCGTCAGCCGCGATCTGCGCAGTGGCCGGCCTCGTGTTGAGTGGCTGCGGCTCGAGTGGCAACAACGGTGAGGCGGCCAACGGCGACATCACCTTGACGTTCCTGGGAGCCGACTACGGCACTGGTCCCGCGGACTCGTCAACGGCGTACTGGCAGAAGGTTGCCGCCGACTTCCACAAGGCGAACCCCAAGATCACCGTCAAGGTCAGCACCATCAACTGGAACGACTACGACACCAAGGTCAAGACGCAGCTGCAGAACAAGGACTACCCCGACATCCTTCAGGGCGAGTTCTTCCCGCAGTACGCGACCGACCACCTGCTCGCCCCGCTCAGCGACGTGATGACCAACCCCGATGCCGGCCTGGCGGTCTTCAAGGACGGCTTCAGCGTCGGCGGCGTCCAGTACGGCATCCCGTTCGACACCTCGGCCCGAGCGCTCTTCTACAACAAGCTGGCGTTCACCGATGCCGGCATCACCAACCCGCCGACGACGTGGGACGAGCTGAAGACCGACGCCGGCAAGCTGAAGGCCAAGGGCTACATCGGCTACGCACTCCCGCTGGGCCCTGAGGAGGCGCAGGCCGAGTCCTACCTCTGGATGCTCGGAAACGGCGGTGGCTGGCAGAACTCCTCCGGCAAGTACGCCATCAACAGTGCGGAGAACATCGAGACCTTCCAGTTCCTCAAGGGCCTGGTCGACGCCGGAGACACCGAGCCGAACCCGGCGACGTACGACCGCACCGCCGACTCGGCGACCGCGTTCGCTCAGGGCAAGGTCGGCATGGAGTCGAACGGTCCGTTCCTGACCGCGACGATTGCCGCCGCCGGCAAGCTGACCACGTCCGACTACGCAGCCGTCCCGATGCCCGGGAAGACCGGCCCGCTGACCCAGACCCTGGGTGTTGCGGACGCGCTGCAGGTCTTCAAGGGCAGCGCGACGAAGCTCGCCGCGGTCAAGAAGTTCCTGGACTTCGCGCTCAACGACGACAACCAGCTGGCCTGGGCCAAGAAGTACGCACTGCTCCCCGGCACCCAGTCGGCCGCCGCGAAGCTGGAGAACGACCCGATCCTCGGGGCGTTCGTCAAGGCACTGCCGAACACGGTGCTCTACCCGAGCGACTCGAACTGGACAGCCACCGTGCTGCCGGCGATCAAGAAGTCGATCGGTACCGCCGTCACCGGCGACCCGAGCAAGGTGCTCGGTCAGCTGCAGGACCTCGCTACCTCAGGTAGCTGACCGGACGGGCGGTCCCGACGCTCGTCGCCGGGACCGCCCGCTCCATCCTGCGAGAGCACAATGCTGCCCAGAGAATGCTGCCCAGAAGATCCCCCAGATCCAGCAGAGCCCACTGAGGAGAACCGTGGCCGAGACCGTGACCGCCCGGACCTTCAGCAGGCGTCGCTCGCTCGCACCGCTGCTGTGGCTCGGACCGGCGCTGGTGCTGATCCTGCTCGTCGTCCTGACGCCGGTCTTCATCATGCTGCGTACGGCGTTCCGCAACATCGACGCGATCGGCTTCGACCACGGCTGGGCCGGCTGGCGCAACTTCCGCCAGGTCTTCCACGAGCCCGACCTGCACGCCGTGCTCCTTCGCACGGTGTGGTGGGTCGTCGCGGTCGTGGTCATCACGATGGTGTTCTCGCTGGCGCTGGCGGCGTTGTTCAACCAGACCTTTCCCGGCCGTCGGGTGGCCCGCTGGGCGCTGATTGCGCCGTGGGCCGCTTCGGTGTTCATGACCGCGGTCGTCTTCCGGTGGATGCTGCAGCCGGGCTCCGGCCTGATCAACGTGCTGATGCACCGGTTCGGACTGCTCGACAAGATCGGCGACAACGCCAGCCATGCCGACTGGCTCGGTCGACCCGAAGCCGCCTTCTGGTGGATGATCGCCGTTGCCGTCTTCGTGTCGATCCCCTTCACGACGTACGCCTTGCTCGCCGGGCTGCAGACCATCCCGCCGGAGGTCTACGAGGCAGCACGGGTGGACGGGTCCTCGACCATGCGCAGCTACGTCTCGATCACCCTGCCACTGCTGCGACCTGCCCTGACCGTGGCGACGCTGATCAACATCATGAACGTCTTCAACAGCTTCCCGATCATCTGGGAGATGACCCGCGGCGGTCCGGGCGACCAGACCGCGACGACGACGGTGTTCATGTACCAGATCAAGGCGCAGAGCATCCCCGAGGCGGCCGCGATGTCGGTGGTCAACTTCGGGTTCGTGATCGTGATCGTGCTCGTCTTCCTCAAGGCCAGCCGGTGGAAGGAGCAGGTGAGCTGAGATGACTGCTCAAGCCCTCGACGCCCCCGCCGGCCGCCGTGCCCGCCGCCGCCGACCGATCCGCTTCAGCACCAAGAAGCTGGTCTGCGCCGTGCTCGCCTACATCGTGGCGCTGATCTTCCTGGTGCCGTACGCCGAGATGGTCGTCGCGGCCGCCCGGCCCAAGGACCAGCTGACCGACCCGACGATCCTGCCGTCGCACTTCGACTGGTCGAACTTCAAGACGCTGTGGTCGACCGGGCTCGGCCGCAACCTCCAGGTCAGCCTCGAGGTCGCCGGCGGCGCCACCCTCCTGGTGCTGCTCGTCGCGCTGCCCGCGGCGTACTACACCGCACGCCAGCAGTTCCGGGGTCGTACGGCGTTCCTGCTCCTGGTCCTGGTCACCCAGATGTTCCAGCCGACCGCGATGCTCGTCGGGATCTACAAGGAGTTCTCCTCCTTCGGCCTCACCGACTCCGTCTTCGGACTGATCCTCGTCAACGCCGGCTTCAACATGGCCTTTGCGACGTGGATCCTCAACGCCTACTTCTCCTCGATCCCGGTCGAGCTCGAGGAAGCCGCGATGGTCGACGGCACCGGCCGGCTCGGCGCGCTGCTGCGGATCACGTTGCCGCTCGCGTGGCCCGGCGTCGTGACCGCCCTGATCTTCACGTTCATCTCCGCGTGGAACGAGCTCGTGATCGCGCTCATCCTCACCACCACTCCCTCCAAGCAACCCCTCACCGTTGCGCTCGACAGCTACATCGGCGGCTACCAGATCGACTGGGGCCACCTGTTCGCCGCATCCGCGATCGCCACGATCCCCGTGATCGTGCTGTTCGCCGCGATCGAGCGAAAGGTCGTCGGCGGTCTCACGGCCGGGTCGATCAAGTAACCACTGACCAAGGAAGGAACATCTCCATGTCGTTCATCGAAGGCGAGATCGCCTCTCAGCCGGCCGCCTGGCGTCAGGCCGCCGAGCTCGCCGCCACCGCCGACGTCAGCTCCACGCTCCCCGAGTCCGGCGCCCGGGTGGCCGTCGTCGGCTGTGGCACCTCGCTCTACATGTCGCAGGCCTTCGCGGCCCTGCGCGAGTCCAACGGCCACGGCGAGACCGACGCCTTCGCAGCGTCCGAGTTCCCGTCGACCCGGTCCTATGACCACGTCGTCGCGATCACCAGGTCGGGCACGACCACGGAGGTGCTCCGTCTGCTCGGCAACCTTCCGAAGTCCCAGCGCTCGACCGTCATCACCACCTCGATGAGCCTGCCGGTCGGCGCACTCGCCAGGCAGACCGTTGCCCTCGACTTCGCCGACGAGCAGTCGGTCGTCCAGACCCGGTTCGCGACAGCGGCCCTCGCCCTGTGGCGCGGCCACCTCGGTGAGGACCTCTCTGCTGCGATCGCCGACGCCGAGGCGGAGCTGGTGCGCGAGCTGCCGGAAGGCATCGTGGACCGCCGGCAGATCACCTACCTCGGCACCGGCTGGACCGTCGGGCTGGCCAACGAGGCCGCGCTGAAGGTTCGCGAGGCTGCGCAGGCGTGGGCCGAGGCCTACCCCGCGATGGAGTTCCGGCACGGGCCGATCAGCATCATCGACGACCGGTCGGCCGTGTGGATCTTCGGCACTCCTCCAGACGGCCTGGTCGATGAGGTGACCCGCGCCGGCGCGCTGGTCGTCACCTCCGACATCGACCCGATGGCTCATCTGATCGGCGCCCAGCGCTACGCCGTCGCCGTGGCGCAGAGCAGGGGCCTCAACCCCGACGTCCCCCGCAACCTGACGAGGTCGATCATCCTGGCCTCCGCATGACGAATCCGGCTGCGACGGTGCTCGCCGTCGATGTCGGAGGAACCTCGATCAAGGCGTCGGTGCTCGACGATGCGGGTCAGCCGCTCCGCACGGACGTTCGTCGTACGCCGGTCGACGAGGGGCCTGATGCAGTCGTCGCCGCCGTACGCCGGACCGCGCTCGACCTGACCGACGGCGCCGTGGTCGCGGCCGCCGTCGTCGTTCCCGGCTCGGTCGATGTGGCCACCGGGACGGCGACGTACTCGGTGAACATCGGCTGGCACGACGTACCCCTGCGCGACCTCGTGGCCCGGGATCTCGGAGTGCCCGTCGCCTTCGGCCATGACGTCGGAGCTGCCGGGCTCGCCGAACGGACCCTCGGCGCCGCCCTGGGGGTCACCGACAGCCTGGTGCTGGTCATCGGCACCGGCGTCGCCGGAGTGGCCGTTTCCGGCGGTGCGCTCGTGCAGGGCGCGACCGGCCTGGCCGGCGAGATCGGACACATCCCGGTGCATCCGGGTGGAGAGCGATGCGCCTGCGGGCAGCTCGGCTGCCTGGAGACCTATGCGTCGGCCGGTGCCCTGGTCCGGAGGTACGCCGCGAGGTCCGGCCGCGACCTCGCTGGGGCCGACGAGCTGCTGGCGATCCTGGACACCGATGACGTCGCGGGCGCGGTGTGGTCGGAGGCGGTCGAAGCGCTGTCCATCGCGCTGACGACGTACGCGATGCTCTTCGATCCGTCGGTCGTCGTCCTGGGCGGTGGCCTGGCCGACGCCGGCAGCTGCCTGGTGGATGGCGTCCGCGAGGGTGTCGCCTCGATGCTGGTCTGGCGTTCGACTCCGCAGATCGTCCTCTCCCCGCTCGGCCGTCGAGCCGGTCAGCTCGGTGCCGGCCTGCAGGCCTGGCAGCTGGCGGGAAGCGACGGCTTCGTGAACTGGCCGGAGCCGGCGTGATCCTGACGGTCTGTCTGAACATTGCGATCGACACGACGTACACCGTGCCGGGGCTGGTGCCCGGCAGCTCGCATCGGGTGGCCACCGTGGGGGCACGCGCCGGAGGCAAGGGCGTCAACGTCGCCCGGGTGTTGACCAGCCTTGGCCAGGACGTCGTGCTCACCGGTCTGGCTGGAGGAAGCACCGGTGCTCAGGTGGCCGCCGATCTAGCCGGTCTCACCGGTCTCGCCGGTCTCACTGCCGAGCTCGTCCCGATCGCCGGCGAGTCACGCCGCACGATGGCCGTGGTCCACGGTGCCGAGGTGACGGTGTTCAACGAGGCCGGTCCGCTGGTCACCGCCGAGGAGTGGCGAGCGTTCCTCGAGAGCTACGCCGGGCTCGTCGCCGCCGCTGGTGTCGTGGTGCTCTCGGGCAGCGTCCCCCCGGGCATCCCCGCGTCGGCGTACGCCGAACTGACCGGGACCGCGCACACCGCCGGAGCCGCGGTGATCATCGACGCCGAGGGTGAGCTTCTCCACGAGGCGCTCGCGCAGGGACCCGAGATCGCCAAACCGAATGCCAACGAGGTGGCCACCCTCCTCGGCCGGCCTGCGAGGACGACCGACGATGCCACCGAGGCGGCGGAGCTGCTGGTCAAGCACGGAGCGAAGACTGCGATCGTCTCGCAAGGCGCAGAGGGGTTCGTTGCCGTCACGCCCGGCAAGTCCTACGCCGTCCGGCCGGGCCGGTTGGTGCACGGCAACCCGACCGGTGCCGGTGACGCCCTGGCCGCGGCACTGGCCGACGGGCTGACGAAGGGTCAAGACTGGCCCGAGCTGCTGCGGAACGCCGCGGCCGTCGCAGCCGCGGCGGTGGCGGCGCCGCTGGCCGGCGACTTCGACGCGAGACTGGCCGCCGAGCTGCGCAACACCATCCAGGTGGAGGAGGTCTGAGTGGCACTCGTCAGGACGGCCGACCTCGTCGACGCGGCCCGCCGCGCCGGGCACGGCATCCCCGCGTTCAACGTGATCACCCTCGAGCACGCGGAGGGCATCGCGTCGGCAGCCGAGCGCGCCGGACGCGGCGTCATCCTGCAGCTCAGCCACAACGCGGTCCGTTTCCACCGCGGGTCGGTCCTCCCGATCGCGCGTGCAATGGCTGCGCTCGCGGAGTGCGCGGGGGCCGACCTGGCGCTGCACCTCGACCACGTCGAGGACACCGACCTGCTGCACCGGGCCGCCGATGCGGGCTTCTCCTCGGCGATGTACGACGCGGGCGCGCTGCCCTACCGCGACAACGTGTCCTCGACCAGGCAGGCGGTCACCTGGGCGCACGACGCGGGTCTGTGGCTGGAGGCCGAGCTCGGGTACGTCGGCGGCAAGCCGGATGCGCCGGTCAGCGCCCATGCCGCTGGCGTCTTCACCGACCCGGAGGAGGCCGCCGCCTTCGTGGCCGAGACGGGCGTCGACGGCCTGGCCGTCGCGGTCGGCAGCTCGCACGCGATGACCGAGCGGACCGCCACCCTCGACCTCGAGCTGATCACCCGGCTGCGCGAAAGAGTTCCGGTCCCGCTGGTGCTGCACGGCTCGTCCGGCGTACCCGACGACGAGCTGCGAGCCGCGATCACGGCCGGCATCGTCAAGGTCAACATCGGGACGGCGCTCAACATCGCCTACACCGACGCCGTCCGCCAGGGGGTGGCGAGCGGGTCGTCGTCCGATCCCCGGAAGTACCTCGCACCGGCGCGCGAGGCCGTCGCCGTTGCGGCTGCCCAGCTCATCGACGTCGTCTGCGGCCGGCCATGATCGTCTTGACCAACGCCCGGGTCGTCACGGCCGACGGCGTCCTCACCGACGGCTGGGTCCAGGTCGACGGGACCAGGATCGCGGCGGTCGGCAACGGCACGGCCCCTCCTGGAGACGCCCTTGATCTCGCCGGCGCCTGGCTGCTCCCGGGGTTCATCGACATCCACGTGCACGGCGGCGGCGGACACGATGTGGCGAGCACGGCTCGCGACCTGGCTGCTGCCGTCGCCTTCCACCGGAGCCACGGCACCACCAGGACTCTGATCTCGCTCGCAGCCGCGCCTCTGGACGACCTCGCCAGACAGCTCGGCTGGATCGCCGACCTGATTGCCTTCGGTCCATCGACGTCGGGCCACGTGGTCGGTGCGCACCTGGAGGGCCCGTTCCTGTCACCCGAGCGACGCGGCGCGCAGAACCCGGCGAACCTGCTGCTGCCCGACCGGGAGACGTTCGCGGAACTGCTGGCCGCTGCCCGCGGAACCCTGCGCTGCATCACGATCGCCCCCGAGCTTCCCGGCGCGCTCGACCTGATCGCGGATGCGGTGGCGGCAGAGGTCGTCGCGGCGATCGGGCACTCGGATGCGACGTACGCCGAGGCGGTTGCGGGCGTCGAGGCCGGCGCAAGCCTCGCGACCCACCTGTGCAACGGGATGCGGCCGTTCGATCATCGCGAGCCCGGGGTGGTGCTTGCCGCGCTCGACCGGCTGACCTGCGAGGTCATCAACGACGGCCTGCACGTGCACCCGATGGTCACCGCGCTGGTCGCCCGCGATGCGGGCAGGCTCGTCCTCGTGACCGATGCGATGGGAGCAGCGGGAGCGGGCGACGGCGAGTTCACCCTCGGTGACCAGATCGTCACGGTGCTGGAGGGTGAGGCACGGCTGCCGTCCGGGTCGCTCGCCGGCAGCACGCTCACGATGGACGTGGCCCTGCGCCGAGCCGTGCTCGACAGCGGTCTCAGCATCGAGGCCGCCTCAGCTGCGGCCTCCGGGAATCCGGCCCGGGTGCTCAACCTCGCCGACAGCTGCGGCCGGATCGCGGCTGGCCTGGATGCCGACCTCGTCGTCCTCGACGCCGACCTGCGGTTGCAGCGGGTGATGTCGCTCGGGGCTTGGTGCTGACGTACTCCCTCCCCGTACGGCGCCAGGGACGGACTCAAGCATGCCGGCCCACTGCTCGAGCGGTGCCAGCCAGTGCGTGCCGGGATCCACCACCAGCGCTGACGTCCCGATGCCACGCAGCATCGTGGTGGTGAGCAGGATGCTCTCGCGTACGCCGGGCTGGGTGTCGTCCGAGCCGAGCACGTCGCGGATGATCTGGTGGATCGCGCTGTCGAACTCGCGTGCCAACCCGATGACGCGCTCCCTGAGCGCCGGGTCGGCCGATGCCGCGACCCACACCGCCGTCGCTGCCCGGCCTGCCGTCCCGGCGTACGCCTCCAGCAGGATCTCCAGCAGCGCAAACGTCCGGTCCGGCGCCGCTCGCAACCGGGCACCGCGTTCCTCGATCGTCGCCCGGACCTCGTCGACCACCTGCACGGAGGCTGCGGCGATCAGCTCGTCGCGGCTGGCGAAGTGGTGCTGGGCGGCACCACGGGAGACCCCCGCCCGAGAGGCAACCCTGCTGACCGTGGTGCCGGCGAGGCCGGAGTCGGCGAGGCAGTCGATCGTCGCCGAGAGCAGGTTCGCCCGCGTGACGCGGCTGCGATCCTGCTGCGGTTCCCGAGTCGATGTCACTGGGCCTGTCACTGGGCCTTTCACTGGGCTAGGCGTAGAGGTCGGCGATCGCGTCGGCGTACTTCGCGGCGATCGGCTTGCGCTTGAGCTTGAGGGTCGGGGTGAGCTCGTCGCCGCCGGGCAGCCAGTACGTCGCAACGATGTCGAACTTCTTGACCTGCTCGACCCGTGAGAGCTTGGCGTTGCCGAGGTCGATGCCCTTCTGGATCTCGGCGATCAGGCCGGGGTCCTTCGAGAGGACAGCGGGATCGGCAGCCACACCAGCCTTCTCGGCGTACGCCGCGACCGCGTCCGGGTCGAGGCTGACGAGGGCGACGTTGTAGGGCTTCGCGTCGCCGATGACCGAGATCGTCGCGGCCAGCGGCGTGGTCACCTTGAGGGTGTTCTCGATGTTGGACGGCGACATGTTCTTGCCGGCCGCGCTGATGATCAGCTCCTTCTTGCGGTCGACGATCGTCAGGTAGCCGTCGGCGTCGAGGGTGCCGATGTCACCGGTGTGGATCCAGCCGTCGGCATCGAGGGCCTCGGCGGTCTTCTCGGGATCCCTGCGATAGCCGGGCATGTTGCCGGGCCCGCGGAACAGCACCTCGCCGTCCTCGGCGAGCTTGAGCTCGGTCCCCGGCAGGGCGGGCCCGACCGTGCCGACCTTGGCCTTGCCGGGCGGGTTGATCGTGCCGGCACCGGTCATCTCGGACATCCCCCACAGCTCGCACACCTCGATGCCCAGACCCATGAAGAACTGGAGTGTCTCGGGCGCGATCGCTGCCGCGCCGGACCACGCCCACTTGAGCTCGGAGAGTCCGAGCGCCTCGCGAATCCTGGAGAGCACCAGCCGGTCCGCCAGGGCGAGCTGAACCCTGTCGATCGGGTTCAGCGAGGTGCCGGCCAGCTTCGCTGCACCGTTCTTCGCGGCGAGGCCCAGCGCCCAGGAGCCGAGCGCCTTCTTGACCGGGCTCTGCTCGGCGGCGACCTTCGCCTCGACGCCCATCTTGATCTTCTCCCATACCCGGGGTACGGCGAACCAGATCGTCGGCTTGCAGTCAGGCAGTGCCTCGGCGATCTTCCGCGGGTCGGAGACATGGGTGACCTGCACGCCGACGATGGCCTGGAAGTACTGAGCGGAGGCCCGGTCGGCGATGTGCGCCGATGGCAGGAACGAGGTGATCCGGTCGCCGAACGAGGCCGGTGCGACCTGGAGCGCGGCCCGCGACGTGCTGATCAGGTTGGCGTGGGTGAGCTGGACGCCCTTCGGCGGGCCGGTCGTGCCGGAGGTGTAGATCAGGGTGGCCACGTCGGACGGCTCGACGGCCCGCCAGGTCGCGTCGAAGTCGAAGGAGTCGTCCTTGGTCGCCTCGAGCTCCGCGAGCGAGAGGGTGCCTTCGGGCTTGCCGTCGACGACCACGATCTGCTCGACGCTGTCGGTCTTCGCTGCCCGGATCACCTCGAGGAACGCCAGCTCGGTGATCACGATCTTGTTCTCCGCGTTGGAGAAGAGGTACTCGACCTGCTCGGGCGACGACGTGTTGTAGATCGAGAACGAGGTTGCCCCCAGGTGCATCGCGCCGGCATCGACGATCGCGAACTCGGGCCGGTTGGTCAGCATGATCCCGACCGTGTCGCCACGGCGTACGCCGAGCTTGTGCAGGCCCTCGGCTGCGTTGCGGACCCGGGCGGCGTACTCCCGCCAGGTGATCGTGACGACATCGCCCGGGGTACGGATCGCGACCGCATCGGGGTCGATCCTGGCCGTCTCCTGGAACGCGGCGGTCACGGTGTCAGGCAAGGTCGAGGGCATTGGTTCCTCCATTGGCAGGTCGCTGGCCGGACGCTATTCGGTCGCCGCCAGCAAATCAAGCACCCCTGATTGTTTTCTGGGATTGGCCTCGTCGCTACGGTTGCGTTCATGGCGCTCCCGATTGAGGACTACGCCGTCCTCGGCGACGGGCACACTGCTGCGCTCGTCGGCCGTGACGGCTCCGTCGACTGGCTCTGTCTTCCCCGCTTCGACTCCCCCGCGTGCTTCGCTGCCCTGCTCGGTGACGAGGGCAACGGACGATGGCTCCTCGGTCCGGTCGACCCGATCTCCGAGGTCCGCCGCTACATCGCCGACTCGACGGTTCTGGAGACGACATACTCGACGGCCACCGGGCGCGTCATCGTCACCGACATGATGCCCACCCGCGACGCGCGCGCCGACCTGATCCGCCGGATCCGGTGCATCGACGGCACGGTCCGGGTACGGCACGAGTGGTGCGTGCGGTTCGGCTACGGCCGGATCAGGCCCTGGGTGCATCGCGAGAACCGCGACGGCGAGGAGGTCATCGTCGCCACAGCCGGCCCCGACCGGCTGATCCTGGCCGGGCCGCGGCTGCCCAAGGCGGTCGATGGGCGCCACGAGGACGAGTTCGACCTGGTCGAGGGCGACGAGCTCACCTTCGCCACCATCTGGATCCCGTCGCACCACGACCTCCCCAAACGCCTGGAGTACGGCGAGATGCTGGTCACCACACTGGAGGACGAGCAGAGCTGGGCGGACGCCTGCGAGTACGACGGCCCCTGGCGCGAGACGGTGATCCGGTCCCTCGTCACCCTCCGGCTGCTCACCCATGTCGAGACCGGTGGCATCGTCGCCGCGCCAACCACGTCCCTGCCCGAGGACTTCGGCGGCGAGCGCAACTGGGACTACCGGTTCTGCTGGCTGCGGGACGCCGCCCTGACCCTGCAGGCGCTGCTCGGCTGCAACCGTGCCGACGAGGCGCGGCTCTGGCGCAACTGGCTGCTCCGTGCGGTCGCCGGGGATCCCGAGGACCTGCAGGTGATGTACACCGTCGACGGCGGCCGCGACCTTCCCGAGCGCGAGCTGCCCCATCTCGCAGGCTACGCCGGTTCGAAGCCGGTCCGGATCGGCAACGGCGCGGTCGACCAGCGGCAGACCGACGTACTCGGCGAGGTGATGTGCGCCCTCGCCGACGCGCGTGACAAGGGCATCGAGGAGTCGGAGGACAGCTGGGCGCTGCAACGAACGCTGATCAGCCAGCTGGCCCTCGACTGGCAGCGCCCGGACAACGGGCTGTGGGAGATCCGGGGCCCGCTGCGCCACTTCACGCACAGTCGGGTGCTGGTCTGGGCCGCGTTCGACCGGGCCATCGAGGGGATCGAGAAGCACGGCCTGGAGGGTCCGCTCGAGGAGTGGAAGGCGCTTCGCGAGAAGGTCCGTGACGAGGTGATGAGCAATGGCTTCGACGTGGAGCGCAACACGTTCACCCAGCACTACGACACCGACGAGGTCGACGCGTCGTTGCTGGTCCTGCCGCTGGTCGGGTTCATCGACGGCGACGACCCCCGGATGCTCGGCACGATCGAGCGGATCGAGCAGGAGCTGATGCGTGACGGGTTCCTGCTTCGCTACCGCACCCAGAGCGGCGTCGACGGGTTGTCGGGCGACGAGCACCCGTTCCTGGCGTGCTCGTTCTGGCTGGTCTCGGCGTACGCCGCAGCCGGACGGCGCGACGACGCAACGGCCCTGATGGACCGCCTCGTGGGCCTGTGCAACGACGTCGGCCTGCTCAGCGAGGAGTACGACGCAGCCAACAACCGGATGGTCGGCAACTTCCCGCAGGCCTTCAGCCACCTGGCCCTCGTCGGCGCTGCCCTGGAGCTCGCCCGCACCGAGTAGGCCGGACGTCTCGCGAATCGTGGCTCAGCGGCCTCGAAACCCACGACGTTACGAGTCGCCTCGCACGTCGAGACCCAGGTTCACCGCGATCACGACGGCCTGGTCGATGGTGACGATCGCGTCCGCCAGCTCGACGTCCGTCGGATCGACGGTGGACAACTCCGAACCTCGCAGGTCGCAGCCCTTGAAGCTGGCACTGTGCAGCCATGCTCCGGAGAGGTCGACGTCGCGGAAGCTCGCGCCCTCGAGCCGAACCTTGGTCAGGTCGGCCTCACGCATTCGGACGCCGGTGAAGCTTGCAGTCCGCAGGTCGGCCGCGGCCAGGCTCACGAACGACCAGTCACCGCCGGACACCTTGGTGATGTTGAAGCTGCACCGGTCGAGCTTGCTCCCGACGAGCTTGCAGCCGGTGAGCTCGGTGTCGAAGAACGAGCAACCGGTGAAGGTGCAGTTGGTGAACGCGGTGTCCGCGAACTTCGCCGCGTTGAACCGGACATCACGGAACGTGCAGTCGGCAAAGACCGCGTTCGTCCCGCGGGCTTCGGTCAGGTCGACGTCGATGAACGTCACCTTGTCGTACCTCTCACCGGAGAGGTCGCGCGCGTACCAGTCCGCCGAGCGGATGTCGTCGGCCATGATCAGGCGGCGGTGATCTTGCGTCGCTGCCGCATCACGTCACGCGCGAACTCCAGGCCCGAGGTGATCGTGAGTACGACGGCAGCAACCAGGCAGACCACGGCCGCCCACCAGAGGATGAGGCCGGGAACCCTCCAAAAGCCGCTGAGGTCGTTGAACGGGCCGATGAACCCACCCAGCGCCAGCGCCTGAGCCAGCGTCTTGACCTTGCCACTCTGGTTCGCCGCCATCACCACGTGTTTTGCGATCGAGAGCCTGGCGAACGTCACCGACCATTCCCGCACGAGGACGACGATCGTGATCACCCACAACCACCACTCGTCCCAGATGATCGAGATGCCGATGAATGCCATCCCGGTGATGGCCTTGTCGGCGATCGGGTCGGCGATCTTGCCGAAGTTGGTGATCAGGTTGTGCTTGCGGGCGAGGTCCCCGTCGATCTTGTCGGTGACCATCGCGACGACGAAGAGGGCATAGGCGATCCAGCGCCAGCCGTCGGACTCGCCACCGTCATGCAGCAACGCCCAGCCCAGGAACGGCACCATCACGATGCGCAGCGCGGTCAGCGCGTTGGGCACGTTCCAGTTGCTTCCCGGCGAAAGCTCCTTCACCGCGCTCCTCCGTCAGGCTGGATCACCGGCTGGATCATCGGCTGGGCGATCAGGTCGACGCCGTCCGATCCGATGACCGTAGCGGCGATCAGGTCACCGACCACCAGCCCGTCCGGGAGGTTCTGAAGGGTGGTCGAGCCGTCCACTTCGGGGCCCTGATGAGCGCCACGGCCTTCGGCGGTGTCGCCGTCCAGGCTCTCCACGAGGACGTCGACCCGCTCGCCGATGCGCTCCTCGGCCCGCTGGGACGTCAGCTCGTCGACCAGGTTCGTGACGTGCTCGAGGCGCTCGCGGATCTCGTCCTCGTCCAGCTTCGCGGTGTACCCCTCGGCCTCGGTGCCGTCCTCATCGGAGTATCCGAAGATGCCGGCGGCGTCGAGCCGGGCCTCGACCAGGAAGTCGCAGAGCGTCTCGAGATCCTGCTCGGTCTCTCCCGGGAAGCCGACGATGAAGTTGGAACGTACGCCGGCCAGCGGAGCCTGCGACCGGATCTGCGCGAGCAAACCCAGGAAGGACTCCGGATCGCCGAAGCGACGCATCCTCCGCAGCACGGTCGCGGACGCGTGCTGGAAGGACAGGTCGAAGTAGTCGGCGACGGCCGGCGTCGAGGTGATCGCGGTGACCAGGCCCGGTCGGGTCTCGGCGGGTTGCAGGTAGGACACCCGCACCCGCTCGACGCCCTCGACCGCGGCGAGCTCGGGCAACAGCGTCTCGAGGAGCCGGAGGTCGCCGAGGTCCTTGCCGTAGGACGTGGAGTTCTCGCTGACCAGGAAGAGCTCCTTGACGCCCTGCTCCCCCAGCCAGCGCGCTTCGGCGATGACGTCGGACGGGCGACGCGAGACGAACGAGCCGCGAAAGCTCGGGATGGCACAGAACGAACACCGGCGGTCACAGCCCGACGCGAGCTTGAGCGGTGCCATCGGGCCACCATCGAGGCGGCGGCGTACGGCGCGCGGACCGGTTGCGGGCGCACCCAGGCCGATGTCCGTCGTCGCAGCCACGTCGAGCCCGTGTCCCGGCACCGAGAGGTCGGTGGCGTCCCGGTCGACCGGCGAGATCGGCAGCAGCAGCCGCCGGTCCTTCGGAGTGTGCGGGTGGTGCACCTCCCCGGCGAGGATCGACCGGAGCCGCCCGGCGATGTCGGGATAGTCGTCGAAACCGAGCACGGCGTCGGCCTCGGGCAGCGAGGTGGCCAGCTCCTCGCCGTACCTCTCGGCCAGGCAACCGACGGCGACGACGGCCTGCGTCCTGCCGTCCCCCTTGAGGTCGGCGGCGGCGAGCAGGGTGTCGACGGAGTCCTTCTTGGCGGCCTCGACGAAGCCGCAGGTGTTCACGACCACGGTCTCCGCGTCGGCGGGGTCATCGACGAGGACGAAGCCCCCGGCCTCGAGCCGTCCGGCGAGCTCCTCGGAGTCGACCTCGTTGCGGGCGCAGCCAAGCGTCACCAAGGCGACGGTGGCAAGGGTGGGCGCAGCAGTGGGGCCCGGCGTTGGAGTAGTCATGACCGTCCTCGAGTATGACGGCCGCAGCCACCCGAGGCGAACTGGCGCTCAGCCGTTCCAGGGTTTGAAGCCGGCTGCGCGTGCGCTGTCCTCCGAGTCGAACCAGACGTCAGCCCTGGTCCGCACGTAGTACGGCGAGCCGAAGCTGTGGAACAGCATCGAGTCCTCGTTGCCCTTGACCCGGTACGACGCGTGCGGCGATGAACCGTCCGCGCGCGGGTCGGCCGACCCCTCGCCGTACGAACCCGGCGCTGGGAGGGCCGCCACGGCCTTTGCCGCGCCGCCCACGGTGCCGCCCTCGTCCCAGCGGACGTAGCCGGCCCCTCGGGCGGCGTCCTCGGTCTCGAACCAGACCGAGGCCTTGACCCGGCCGTAGTACGGCGACTCCGGAGGGTGGAACAACATCGAGATCGCGTTGCCCTTGATCCCGCGTGGCGGCTGCGAGGACAAGCTGCTCTCTGCCAGCGACTCGGCCCATCCGGACGGAGGCCTGGACAACGGGCTGGTCTCCGGCCTGGTCTCTGGGCTGGTCTCTGGGCTGGTCTCTGGGCTGGCCTCGACCTCGGCAGCAACGACCTCCTCGGGGACAGCCTCAACCTCGATCGGCTCGGGCGCAGGATCTGCGGCTGCTGTGTCGCGGCGGCGGTCCCACCGGACGAACCCCGCCGCTCGGGCGCTGTCCTCGTTGTCGAACCAGACGCCCGCCTTGGTGCGGCCGAACCAGGGAGAGTCCCCGGTGTGGAACAGCTTCGAGCTGGCGTTGCCCTTGATCTGGAAGTTGGGGTGGGGCGAGTCGCCGTTGGCTCGCGGGCGCGCCGACCCGGCGCCGTACGGACCAGCGGAGTCCGTGCTGGCGGCCATCTCGACCGGGACTGCCTCCGGCTCATCCGCAGGCTCGTCCTCAGGCTCCGCCTCGGTCTCCGTGTCCGGCCCGGGCTCCGCCTCCGAGAATGCCGGTCCGGGTCGCTCGGGCGTGGCCTCGGCCGGACCGAGTTCGATCCAGGTCAGCTTGGTCTCGACACTCACCCGCCGTACGACGATCAGCCACGTCATTGCCGCACCGAGGAATGCGGAGAGAGCCAGCCAGACCAGGTTGTGGTGCGCGAGCCAGCCCATCAGAACTCCCCGGTCAGCTGCTCGCGGCCGGCGTTGTCTGCCCGCTCGCGGAGGGCATCGGCATGCGGGAACACCAGCCGCGCGGCGATCACGGCCACGATCGACCCACCCAGGAACGCGAGCAGCACCAGTACCCAGAACTGAATGAACAGTGTCGTCATGGTCGATCCCCCTTCACAGCCCGGACGGTTCCGGCCGTCCCCGAGCTCGGTCGGGCGACGATCCGGTTGGCTTCGATGTGGTAGTCGACCAGCACCCGTTTGAGGTAGCTCGGCTGGGCGCCGCCCACCGCGACGCGGAGCTGGTCACATGCGTTGATGAGCTGGGCGACGCTGCGCATTTTCGACACCGACGCTGCGGGCATCTTGCTCAGGCCGGTCAGCGCGATGGAGCTGCTGCCGATGTCCTTCAGGACGGCCTGCGGCTTCGCACAGTCGCTCGGTGTGTACGGGTTGTTCGCGTCGAGCGTGCCGACCAGGACCGATGAGACGCCGTCGACGTTCTCGACCGTCGTCCGCGCCGCGTTCTGGTCCAGCCAGATCGGAATGCCGATGGTGGCGGTGCGCCCGTTGAACGTGACCGTCACGCCGTGGATGCCACGGGCGTCCAGCGCCTTGAGGGACTCGGCCCGCAGGTCGTCCTGCATGGCCCCGTGGCGCAGCACGGTCAGCAGCAGCGCCACCACCAGCGGGATCAGGAGTAACCCGAGCCACCAGGTCCCACCCAGGCTGTGCCGTGCGTACACCCTCTGACTGCTCACCGTCTTGGGCGGAGTCGTGGGCACGTTCTTGGTACCTGGGGGCATGTGTCCTCTCCCGGTGGTGCTGGGTTTCGGGCCGATCGGTCCGAAACCTAGTCCTCGCCGGGCCACAAGTACATGGCCTCAGACGTCCCAGGCCTCGAAGCCGGCTGCGCGGGCATTCTCCTCGGTGTCGAACCAAGCATCGGCGATGGTTCGCGCGTAGTACGGCGACGTGTCCGGGTGGAACCTCATCGAGTCAATGTTGGCCTTGATGGCGTACGACGGGTGCGGCGATGCGCCGTCCGCCAACGGGTCGACCGAGCCAGCGCCATGCGCTCCCTGCGGCGGCAGATCCGGGGCGGATGGCACCGGCGGGGCCGGAGCCGGGGGCGGCGGAGCGGGTACCGACGGTGCTGCCGGTGCTGCCGGTGCTGCCGGTGCGGCGACGGGTTCGGCGATCGGAGGGTGCGCAGGGGGCAGGACCGGAGCCGCGGCCTCCGGTGCGGGTGCTGGAGCAGGTGTCGGCGTGGCAGCCGGCGGGGGCACCGGGGCCGCTGGAGTGGGTGGAGCCGGTGGGGTGACGAGCTTCGGCGGAGCGGCCGGAGCCGCGGCCGGAGCCTTCGGCGGCGGGGGCGGAACGTGCGCCTGCGGCGGGCTGCCCTTCGTTGCGACGGGGGCGCTGCGTCTGGTGAACAACCAGGTCAACAGCGCGCCGACGATCACCACCACCAACAGCCAGAGCCACCACTGCATCAGAGACTTCCCTTCATCGCAGATCGAGAACTACTCAGCCGAATGACTTGGTGCCTGCCGTGCCTGTGGTGCCGATTGCCCCGAGCCGATGACCCATCACCTGGACGTCGACCGCGCCTGCGTCGGTCGACTTCACCACGAACGGAGCGAGCCCGGCGACCTTCTGGTGCGCCCCTTGAGCGAGGTGCCCGGACCAGATGATCCGGCCTGTTCGATCCCGGATGACGACCCGTGCGGCCGCTCTCGTTGCGGTGACCGTCATCGTCTTGGTGACCGTGAGCGGCGACGTGATCGGCTTCTGGTTGGCGGCCAGACCGGCCGAGTCGCTGACCACTCCGGACGGGGCTGCCAGCTCCTGAGGAGGATCGGTGAAGAACCGGGCAACTCCCCAGACCATCAGCAGACAGAGGACGGCGCCGACGAGCAGGCTCCATCGCGGGCCTCCGACCGTTGCCCGCATTCCGCCGTTCATCCCAGTGGCCAGCTCGGCCTCGAAGACGCGACGTGCGTTGATCGGTGCGTGGGCATAGCGGTCGTCGAACTCGTGCAGCATCGGCTCGACGTCGAGGCCGAGGACCCGAGCCAGGGTGCGCAGATGCCCACGGGCATAGAAGTCGCCACCGCAGGGCCCGAAATCGTCGACCTCGATGCATTCGAGCACGTGCGGCCGGATCCTGGTGCGATCGCTCAGCTCGTCGATCGTGAGCCCGACGCGCGTGCGGGTGGCGGCGATCTCCGGGCCGATCACCGGGTCGAACGCCGGCTCGGTGACGAAGTCGTCGATGATCAGTGGCTCCACGGACTCGCCGACCGTGGCGATGGGGCGAACGTTCGCGCCCGGCGTCTGGAGGATCAGGTCGACGTTGCCGGTGCGGCGGAGCTCACGATCCTCGGGTAGCCCACGAACCGACTCGTCGTCGGCCGGGTCGAGCTTGAAGGCGGCGTTGCCGAGGACGGTCGGCTGGTCGCGGGAGATCTCCGCGCGCAGGGCGCGGCGGATGTCGCGCAGCGGTGCGACCGGGTCGAACCTGGCTGCCGGAGCCAACGCGGGAAGGCTGCTCGGAGCCTCGGAGTCGACGTCGTGTGACTGACCCTGGCCGACGCGCGACACGAGCATGCCGAGCCCACCCATGACCCGGCTGCGCCGGGGGTGCGGGTCGAGAAGGTCAGTCGGCTGGTCGTGCGGTCCCGGCTCGAAGGACGAATCGTCGATCCGGCTCGGGGTGAGCACTTCGGTCGTCTCTTCGACGTGCGGGCGGGCGCCGTCGTCGAGCACGGCCAGGTCGCGGCCACCGAGGACGACGACCTCCGTCCGTCCGGCTGCGAGCTCGGTCAGGTCGCCGACGAGGTCGTCGGTCGAGGTACGGGTGGTCAGCCCGAGCGGCACGGCCAGCGGTGCGCCGTACAGCCGCTGCAGCCAGGTGACCTGGCGGTTCGCGGTGCTGTCGAGGCCCTCGAGGGCCGTGTTCAGGTTGCGCGGTGACAGCACCAGCCGGCCGTCACGGAGCCAGGAGTCGGGCTCCTCGACCACGATCTGGTCCAGGGCGCCCCAGGGCAGTCCACGCCACTCGCGACCGAGCCGGATCCTGACGCCCAAGCCGTCGGCAACCAGCAGTGGCGTACGCGCATCGACGAGTGCGCTGAGCTGCATCACGCCGACGACAGCCATCGTGGCGAACAGCGCCCAGTCCCAGAAGGTGCCCGTGTGTCCGGCCCGCCACAGGTAGGCGATCGCCAGACCCGAGCCGGTCAGGCCGACCAGCGCACTCAGACCGGCGTTGCGCCGGATCTCGATCTCCGGTGCCACCTCGAGTCCAGTCCCTGCCGCCATCACTGCTCCCCTTGCAATGTCGCGATCACGTCGTCGAGGTCATCGGGCTTGATGAGTACGTCGCGGGCCTTCGAGCCCTCACTCGGTCCCACGATCCCGCGACTCTCGAGGATGTCCATCAGCCGTCCGGCCTTCGCGAAGCCGACCCGCAGCTTGCGCTGCAACATCGACGTCGAGCCGAACTGGGTGGAGACGACCAGCTCGACGGCCTGGACCACGAGGTCCATGTCGTCACCGATGTCGTCGTCGAGGTCGCGCCTTGCGGCCGGGGCCACCGTCACGTCATCGCGATAGGCCGGTGCGAGCTGGTCCTTGCAGAGCTTCACGACCTGCGCGATCTCCGCCTCGGTGACCCACGAGCCCTGCACACGCACGGCTTTCGACGCACCCATCGGCAGGAACAGTCCATCACCCTGGCCGACGAGCTTCTCCGCACCCGGCTGGTCGAGGATCACCCGGCTGTCGGCCAGCGAGCTGGTGGCGAAGGCGAGCCGGGACGGGACGTTGGCCTTGATCAGGCCGGTGACGACGTCGACGCTCGGACGCTGGGTTGCGAGGATCAGGTGGATGCCCGCCGCCCGGGCGAGCTGGGTGATCCGGACGATCGCATCCTCGACATCGCGAGGGGCGACCATCATCAGGTCCGCGAGCTCGTCGACGACCACGCAGAGGTAGGGGTACGGCGCGAGCACGCGTTCGCTGCCCGCTGGCAGCTGGACCTTGCCGGCCCGAACCGCCTTGTTGAAGTCATCGACGTGCCGGAAGCCGAAGTTGGCCAGGTCGTCGTACCTCATGTCCATCTCGCGCACGACCCACTGCAGCGCTTCGGCTGCCTTCTTCGGGCTCGTGATGATCGGGGTGATCAGGTGCGGGATGCCTTCGTAGGCGTTCAGCTCGACCCGCTTCGGGTCGACCATGATCATCCGGACCTCGTCAGGTGTGGACCTCATCAGCAGCGAGGTGATCATCGAGTTGATGAAGCTCGACTTGCCGGATCCGGTCGCGCCCGCGACGAGCAGGTGCGGCATCTTGGCGAGGTTCGCAACGACGAAGCCACCCTCGACGTCCTTGCCGAGCCCGACCACCATCGGATGGTGGTCGTTGCGCGCGGTGTTGGAGCGGAGCACGTCCCCGAGGGAGACGATTTCCTTGTCCAGGTTGGGGATCTCGATGCCGATCGCGGACTTGCCGGGGATCGGGCTGAGGATGCGGACGTCGGCACTGGCGACGGCGTACGCGATGTTCTTCGACAGCGCAGTGACCTTCTCGACCTTCACCGCGGGGCCGACCTC
>JAOPXK010000147.1 GCA_025965195.1 Marmoricola sp. | reverse complement strand
GCGCGCGAGCGCGAGTGGGCACGCCTGGCCATGGCTGCCGGTCTGGCCAGCACCCAGGGCGCCGCTGCGGTCGAGGCCGGCCGACGCGTCGAGGAGCGAGCCCGGATCGGGCTCGCCGTCTCGCTCGCGTTCGCCGAGCCTGAGCCGCAGCCGGTCGAGGAGCCGGTCGAGGAGCCGGTCGAGGAGACCACCATCGAGTCGAGGGTCGAGACGACCGGGTGCCCCACTGCCGCCGGGCCGTCAGACGCGGCTGAAGGCACGCCGGAGTCCTTCGTGGACCGGATCAAGGCGGTCCTCGCCGCCTGATCCCCTGAGCAGACGAACCCCAGGCCCCTGGTGCGCGGCCCTCCCTCCGCACATCACCTCCCCAGGTCTGGGGTTTCGTCGTGTTCCCGGGCGCGGGCGTTAGGATGCCTCGATGAGCAGCCCACAGACACCGGGCGTCGGGACCGATGTCCTGGAGGACACACGTCTCGACGAACGCACCCAGCCCACCGACAACGGTGACCACGAACGCCTCTCCCACTTCGTCCCCAAGGACAAGCTGATGGACGCCATGGTCAACGGCACGCCGGTGGTCGCTTTGTGTGGCAAGGTCTGGATCCCGAGCCGGGATCCACAGAAGTTTCCGGTGTGTCCCGAGTGCAAGGAGATCTGGGAAAGCATGCGCGAAGGCGAACCGAGCGAGTGAAGGCCGTGCAGAGAACGGTGGTGTCCCTGGTGGCGCTGGCTGTGGCCGGCGTACCTCTGGCCCTGGGTTCGCCCGCCTCGGCGGCTCCGGTCGGTGCCTCGGCCGACACGTTGGCAGCTGCCGTTGCGCCGTGTCTGACCAACCCGTCCGCGCGCGTGCAGGGAAAGCGCAAGCCCCCCCGCTGGCGCCAGCTCACCGACACCGGCGGCGTCACGCCGCAGGACCTCGCCGCGCTGCCGCTGCGGCAGACCCGGCCGGGCTTCGTGACCCGCGAGGTGACGCCGGTCCTTCCCTCGATCGTGACGATCCCTGTCTATGCGCACGTCATCAAGGGCAAGCGCCGAGGTGAGCACCCGCGCCTGCGGGTGCCACGGGTCCGGAACATGATCAACATCCTGAACAACGGCATGGCGGGCAAGCAGAGCTCAGCGAGCGCCTGGACGCGCTACCGGTTCAGCCTCAAGAAGGTCAGCTTCACGCGTCGTGAGAGCTGGTTCCACGCCTTCTTCAACGGCCCGCGCGACCGCAAGATGAAGCACAAGCTGCACCGCGGGAACGCGGGAACGCTGAACGTCTACTTCAACGGCGGCGGCCCCAGGAACAACCCGGTGCTCGGCTGGTCGCGGTTCCCGTGGCAGTACGCCGGCGCTCCCTACCTCGACGGCGTCTCGATCAACATCGCCTCCCTGCCGGGAGGCAGAGCCACCGGCTACAACCTCGGGGACACACTGATCCACGAGACCGGTCACTGGCTCGGCCTCTTCCACACCTTCCAGGGCGGCTGCGCCGAACCTGGTGACATGGTCAGCGACACGCCCGCCGAGGCCGAACCCAGCTTCTACTGCCAGACCACCCGGGACACCTGCACGTCGCCCGGGCTCGACCCGGTGCACAACTTCATGGACTACTCCCTGGACGCGTGCATGAACATGTTCACCCCCGGACAGGTGCGCCGCATGGATGCGGCGTTCGCGAAGTGGCGGTTGTAACACCCTGTGACTGACGGACCCACCCCGCCGCCCGTCCCGCTCGACCTTCCACCTGCGTATCCCGACCGTGCCGCATGGGGCACGGCGACCAGACTGCGCGCGTGGCAGACGGCTGCGCTGACGGCGTACTTCGAGAGCACCCCGCGCGACTTCCTGGCGGTCGCGACGCCAGGCGCCGGCAAGACGACCTTCGCCCTGACTGTGGCCGCCGAGTTGCTGGCACGCCGGGTCGTCGAGCGGATCACGGTGGTGGCACCCACGGAGCACCTGAAGACCCAGTGGGCAGAGGCCGCCGCGAAGGTGGGCATCCCGCTCGACCCGGCGTACTCCGGGCGCAAGGGCCGCACCAGCAGCGACTTCGTCGGCATCGCGTTGACCTACGCAGGTGTGGCGGCCAACCCGCTGGCCACGCGGATCCGCACCGAACGCTTCAACACCCTGGTGATCCTCGACGAGGTGCACCACGCCGGCGACGCGCTGTCCTGGGGCGAGGCCGTCCGGGAAGCGTTCGAGCCGGCCCGGCGTCGGCTGGCCCTGACCGGTACGCCGTTCCGCTCCGACATCAACCCGATCCCGTTCGTCACCTACGCACCAGACGCCGACGGGGTGCCTCGGTCGGTGTCCGACTACACCTACGGCTACGCCCAGGCCCTCGCCGACCACGTCGTACGACCGGTGTTGTTCATGGCCTACAGCGGCACGCTCCAGTGGCGCACGCGGGCCGGTGACGAGATCGCCGCGCGGCTCGGCGAACCGCTCACCAAGGACCTGACCGCGCAGGCGCTGCGCACGGCACTGGACCCGAAGGGTTCCTGGATCCCGTCGGTGCTCCACGCCGCGGACCGCCGGCTCTCCGAGGTGCGCAGGCATGTGCCAGACGCCGGGGGACTGGTGATCGCGAGCGACCAGGACTCCGCGCGCGCCTATGCCCAGGCGCTGACCGCGATCTCGGGGGACAAGCCCGCGCTCGTCCTCTCGGACGAGAGGGCCGCCTCGAAGAAGATCGCGAGGTTCGCCGAGGACGAGTCACGGTGGATGGTCGCCGTGCGGATGGTCTCCGAGGGTGTCGACGTCCCGCGGCTCGCCGTGGGGGTCTACGCGACGACCACGTCCACGCCGTTGTTCTTCGCCCAGGCGGTGGGACGCTTCGTGCGAGCGCGCAGGCGCGGCGAGACCGCCTCGATCTTCGTGCCGTCGGTACCGGTGCTGCTCGCGCACGCCTCGGAGATGGAGGTCGAGCGCGACCACGTGCTCGGGCGCAGGATCACCGACGAGGACGACATCTTCGCTGCCGAGGACGCGCTCGTGCACGAGGCGCAACAGGCCGAGAACGCCGGCGGCGAGGAGGCGCTGCAGCCTTTCGAGGCGCTCGGCTCACAGGCCACCTTCGACCGGGTGCTGTACGACGGAGCCGAGTTCGGCCACGCGGGGGAGGTGCACGTCGGGTCGGAGGAGGAGATGGACTTCCTCGGGATCCCCGGCCTGCTCGAGGCCGACCAGGTGCGCGACCTGCTGCGTCACCGGCAGAGCGAACGGGCGCGTCGGCGTACCCCAGTCGCCTAGGCGGGCAAACCGCGCGAGCCCGCAACCCACGAGCAGCTCGGCGTGATGCGCCGCGAGCTCAACGGGCTGGTGGCCGCGTGGTACCACCGCACCGGCCAGCCGCACGGCGTCACCCACGCCGCACTGC
>JAOPXK010000185.1 GCA_025965195.1 Marmoricola sp. | reverse complement strand
GCAAAGAACTCGAGGACGACGGCTCCGACGCCCACGACAAGAGCGACGATGTCCAGCCAGCCCAGCCCGCGCGACGTCCTGGTCACCACGACGTAGACCGGCAGCATGCCTGCGAACACCTGCAGCGTCGGGAACACATGGATGCCCATCAGGTCGACCAGCGGATCGGCCCTGCCGGCCCGCTCCTTCAGCATCGGGTAGCGCCAGTCCTCGTGGTGCATCCCCGGCCACGCATAGATCCAGTTGCCGGTCAGCCGGACGGCCCAGAACGCGATCACGAACGCGACCAGCCAGATCCGCCCGCAGGTCGGCCGGCCTGCCTCGATCCACCACGCCAGCATCAGCAGCGGCGGCAGGACGCTCCAGTAGGCGTCGTAGAAGCTCGAGTTCTTGTGGAGGCGACTGGCGATGAACACCACCACGGTCGCGATCAGGTCGGCGATCAGCCCGTCGAGCCACAGGTGCGGTGTCGCCAGGCCGTAGGCGAACCACAACGCCCCGGCGCCGAACGCGACGACGTAGGCGATGCCGACGCGCACCAGTGACTCGGTCTTGCTCATGCGCCGACAGTACCTAGAACTTGTTCTAGGTACTGTCAAAGCTTGAAACAGGGATGGTGGAGCCTAGGGGACTCGAACCCCTACCCGGAACGACTGACGCGGCCACTAGACCCTTTCCACAGGAGCGCGCGAACCGCACCCCGCCCGAGGCGTCTCCAGTACTCCCCGAAGAGCCCGCGACCGGCAGGATGGAGATGTCCCGCGACTCCACGCACTACGACCGCGCCACGTGTTCACCGGGTATGCGTCGATCATGTGATCAAGAGAGTCGACCTTGACGCGGATGATGCGCCTCCCGAGGCGAACGCCGTCGAGCTCGCCGGCGGCAATGTAGCGGCGGACGGTCTTGACCGAGACGGCCAGGATCTCGGCGGCCTCCGGAGCGAGACCAGTCGCCGGACGGCCGGCGCGTTACGTGTTGCAGTCGGGGACATGGGTCCTCCTGGGTCAGGGGCGGGCTGGTTGGTCACCTTCATCCCTCAAGGCGCCGGAAGACCTCCAGTGGCCACCCCACTTTCACCACCCTCCCGAAGCCTTCCCTTCCAAGGGCATGCACAGCTCGTCGGATCGGGAGCTCAGGGGCGGTGTCTCGACGTCGGTTCCCGCGCATCGTCGCTCGTACCGCTGCCGACGAGGCCCACGGCTTGTACTCCGAGACCACACCCTCAGCATGCCTGCAGCGCGCTCAGTAGCCAACGAGCAGCAGGCCGTCGAAGGGGAGCCGGAGACGTCGGCTCGCGTAGATCGCCTCAAGAAGATTGACCGTGTTCAGGTAGGCGTGCTCCGTGCCCTCTCGCGTGCCGGACTTGAAGCGATAAGCGAGAGGTTGGGCGAGAACCAGGAAGCTGGCGTCCAGAATGAGGCTTGTCCTCACGAGGTCGCGATACTCCGCGTTTCCTCGTGCTCCCCTGCCCGCCTCGATCTCCACGACGATCCCTTGCTCCGGGTGGGCGGCATCGACCTCGTAGGTGAGCGTCGGAATGCCATTCTCGCCGAAGAGGACGGGTCGGCGGACCTTTCCCAGGCGCCCCTTCCCATCCTCGACATGATAGCCAAGTCCGACGAGACCAGGAGCGAGGACGGCGAGTACCTCGTCGCTACTGAGACCTGTTCGGGCTGTCTCGGTGGAGATCGTGAGCTGAGCGGAGGCGACGACACCGATGATGTCGTTGACCCACTCGGGAGATGCGGAGTTCGAGGGGAAGTAGCGCCACCTCGGGTAGACCATGGACGCAGCTTCTCAGACCGCCGGTCGCTTCGCTGGAGTTCCGGCTTGCGAGAACTCCCGAGCGCCGGCCGAGCCCGATCTGCTACCCGAGGGCAATGGCTCGAGCGGATCTGTCCGGCTTGAGGATTCCTAGCTGAGTTACCAGCGCACGCACCACAGCCTTGCCGAGTTCCACTGGGACTGCGTTTCCAAGCTGCCGCTGGATGTCTGCCCTGGTCCCATCAATCGCAAAGTCGTCCGGGAACGACATGAGTCGAAGCATCTCATTGACGCGTAGTCGACGGGCCCGGTGGACGCCGGCGGAGGTAGGAATGTTCTCCCAATGGAACGGCCCGACCCATGGCCCCGGCTGGGCCTGCAGCGTGGATGCCGGACGATCGGGATCGAGCCGCAGCAGGAAGGTCCAGTACCGACTGCGCCACTCGAAGACGTTGCGTCCGCCGTAACGGTCTGTGTGCCAGAGGTAGTTCTGTCCTGGTGGGATCTCGGCCGCGAGCGATCCGTATTGCCCGTCGACGATCTCATCGTCAGAAGCGATCGCAAGCGTCGGGAGGTCAGCGAACGCCTCGCCGGCAGTCACGTGTGGGAGCTTCGAGCGATCGATTTTTCGGTCACGCTCGCTCCATCCCGAGTGAGTCGGCTCGGGAAACTGGAACTTCTCACCGTCTCGGCGGCCGACGACGAACACCCGGCGACGCAGCTGGGGGACTCCGTAGTCGGCTGCGAGCAGCACCTTCCACTGGGGGTTGTAGCCCAGCTCGCCAAGGCCGCGGAGCAGCCGCTCGAACTGCGCGCGGTGCGTCTTGTAGGTCAGTCCCTGGACGTTCTCGAGGACAAATCCTTGAGGTCGCGCCTCACGTACGACGCGCACGTACTCGTCGAGCAGAGACGCGTTGGGATCGCTACTGGTGCGCTTCTGCTCAAGCCAGAAGCCGGATTTGCTGAAGGGAGTGCAAGGGGGCCCTCCCACGACCAGCGCGGGTTCGCCAAAGGCGACGCCAGCCTGATCAAGGAGGTCAGTGGTGGAGATCTCGCGGATATCTCCGACCGCAGTCGGGGTGTGAGGGAAGTTCTTGGCGAGTGTTGCGAGGGCCGGCTCGTTGTAGTCAGTCGCGACTGCCACCGACAGGAGCCCTCGGCCACAGTCGGTAGTGTCGAGCGGATCGGCATCAGCGCGCTCGACGGCAAGGTCCAAACCGCCCGCTCCTGAGAACAAGCTCAGTACTGGTCGTTCCTCACGCATCCACTACCTCGTCATCTTGACAGTCAGGCCGCTCGTTGCCGTACGAACGAGCCACCGAATCAGTATCGTTGGTGTCACTCTGGCCCAGCCCGCCGACATGCCGGGCGGTCGGCCCGAAGGGAGCATGTTGCGGGTGAGCGAGCACCTGGTCGCCGGTCGGGATGTGGGCGAGGTCTACCGCGTGAGCGGTCGCCGTGATCTCCACTCGTTCCTGCTAGACGCCGTGGGATCTTCAGGTGGGCGGCTGCTCTATGCGAGTGACGCAAACCGCGCGCCGGTCTATCTCGGGATTCAGGCGAGTTCCGACGAGCGTATCGGGGTGCTCGTCTACCCGTTCAGGGTCACGAGGAACACCATCCGTAACCGCCCCGCCGACGAGGTTCGCGGCCAACTCCGTTACGGCTCCGAGGACAGTTGGGAGCGTCCCCATCCCGTCGCGAAAGACGTCGCCGGAGTGGACGTCAGCTTGGTGGTGGGTATCGACCTCGAGGACGGGGTGTTCGTCGGTCTTGACGCACGGCTTTGGGACCCGTTGCCCATGGGAATCTCCTTCTACGCGAAAGCCGCCGAGGTCGAGATCGCTCGTGAACAGTCGTGGCATGTGTGGGAGAAGGTCAACCGAGGTGGAACACGGCGCCAAGCACCGAGATCGCCATCTAGCTTGGAGACCGTTGTCGCCTTCCAGCCACATCGGTTCATCGACTATGTCCGCCTGGAGCGCCGCGCATCGTCATTGCGACTCGACCCTGCGCTGCGATTCACCGCCGCCGAGACCATGCGCTCCGAGGGTCCGGACGAGCCACCGCGCCCGCATGTTCTCGAGGAACAGTTCGCGCTCACGAGTGAACAGATCTTGGACATCATCGGTGGTCGCAATCGCTTGTCAGTGGCTGTCCGTGGTGGCGTAGCCGAACACCATTTAGAGCGTCTACTTCGCGAGGATCCCGACATCGCCGACGTGCGGCGTCTGGATGTCGACGCCAAGCACGACTTCGACGTCACGACCGTGACCGGCGAGCTGCTCCGAGTCGAGTGCAAGAACGCTAGCCCCAAACTGAACGCTGCCGGCGAGTTCCGGGTTGAGGTGCAGAAGACTCGCGCGTCAAAGTCCGACCCGGCCTCTCGCTTCTACCCCGTCGACTCTTTCGACGTGGTGGCAGCCTGTGTCTTCTCCGCGACCGGTCAATGGGACTTCTGGTTCGGTCGCACATCTCAGATGCAACGGCATGCGACCTTTGCGGATCGCCTGGCACCCGTCCAGGTGGTCACCGGCGACTGGGTGCCCCGCCTCAACCACAACGCCGGGGGCCCCAGCAGTCAGCATGAGGCCAATCCACTCGATGATCGGCGCGTCGATATTGCCTTTGGAGAGTCCTTCGCGGTCGGGTGGGATGACCCGATCTCGACGACTGACCAGGAGTCGGACCCCGTGGGATCCGGTCCCAGCTAACGCAACGTCACTATTCGGGCGAGCGTCATTCGTAGGTCACGACCTTAGCGGAGGGTCACGCGCTACCCACCAGTCCCCCACGGGCGACCTTGGGGAAGCGAGCCAACTGCCTAGAGATGAAGAAACCGCAGGCTGACCTGCAGTTTCTCGTGGTGGAGCCTAGGGGACTCGAACCCCTAACCCCCTGCTTGCAAAGCAGGTGCGCTACCAATTGCGCCATGGCCCCTGGTGGGAAGATCGGCGGATCAGCCCTGCGGCTGGTCCATGGGCGACGGCGCAGGTGCCGGCATGGGGG
>JAOPXK010000130.1 GCA_025965195.1 Marmoricola sp. | reverse complement strand
GGTGCGAGGCACATCACGAGACCCTGCCCTGGTCCCGCGGCGGAAAAACCAACCTCGCCGACGGTGTCCTGCTCTGCGGACACCACCACCGCCTCGCCCACCACACCAACTACGACCACCAACGCCTCCCCAACGGCGACATCCGCTTCACTCGGCGGACCTGAGTGATCTCGACAAGCTCGATCACCGGGGCACGGCTCGATCACCCGGGGAACAAGCTCGACCACCGGTGCGCACGCTTCGACCAGTGGGAAAGGCTCGATCACCGGGGGTCCCGGCTACTGTTGCCGGGGTGACGATCCTTGACGATGCCAAGCCCGGCATGAACCCCGACATCCGCCCGCAGGACGACCTCTTCGGTTACGTCAACGGCACCTGGCTCGAGACGACGGAGATCCCCTCGGACAGGTCCAGCTGGGGCCCGTTCGTGAGCCTCGCCGACGCGGCGGAGGAACACGTCCGCGTGATCATCCAGGCCTGCGCCTCCGGGGAGATCACCGGGGAGGACGCGACCAAGGTCGGTGACCTCTTCGCCAGCTTCATGGATGAGGACAAGGTCGAGCTGCTCGGGGCGAAGCCGCTGCAGCCGATGCTCGACTCCATCAAGACCCTCACCGACAAACGCGAGCTTGGTGCGTTCCTCGGCGCCTTTGAGCGCTCCGGCGGCGGCGGACTGTTCGGTTCCTTCGTCGACACCGACGACCGCAACTCCGACCGGTACGTCGTCAACGTGACCCAGGGCGGCATCGGCCTGCCGGACGAGTCGTACTACCGCGACGAGAAGTTCGCCGAGATCCGGACGAAGTACGTCGACTACCTCGAGAAGATCCTCACGCTCGCCGACCAGCCGAACGCTCGCGCGATGGCCGAGAAGGTGATGGCACTCGAGACCGAGATCGCCAAGGGTCATTGGGAGCGTGCAGACACGCGCGACGTGATCAAGACCTACAACCTGACGCCCCTCGAGGACCTCAAGGCGGCGTTGCCGTCCTTCGACATCGACGGCTACGTCACCGCGATCGGCGGAGACGACCAGACGTTCTCCGAGACGGTGGTCCGCGAGCCGTCGTACCTCACCCACCTCGAGACCGTGATCGCGGCGACCTCGCTGGAGGACTGGAAGTCCTACCTGACCGCGAAGGCAGTGCGCGGCGCTGCGGCGTACCTCTCGAAGGCGTTCGTCGAGGCCAACTTCGACTTCTACGGCCGCACCCTCTCCGGCACTCCCGAGCTGCGGGCACGCTGGAAGCGCGGCGTCGGCCTGGTCGAGGGAGCGCTCGGCGAGGCTGTCGGCAAGGAGTACGTCGCCCGGCACTTCCCGCCGGAGGCCAAGGCGCAGATGGACACGTTGGTCGCGAACCTGCTCGAGGCCTACCGGCAGAGCATCACCACGCTGGACTGGATGGGCGAGGAGACCAAGCAGAAGGCCTTCGAGAAGCTGGACACCTTCCGACCGAAGATCGGCTACCCGGAGAAGTTCCGGGACTACTCCGCGCTCTCGATCGACAAGGACAACCTGGTCGGCAACGTCTTCGCGATCTCCGAGTTCGAGACCGACCGGCAGCTGCACAAGATCGGCTCCCCGGTCGACCGCGACGAGTGGTTCATGCTGCCGCAGACGGTGAACGCCTACTACAACCCGGGCACCAACGAG
The DNA here is from genome assembly GCA_025965195.1 of Marmoricola sp. Taxonomy (GTDB): domain Bacteria; phylum Actinomycetota; class Actinomycetes; order Propionibacteriales; family Nocardioidaceae; genus Marmoricola. The sequence continues at coordinate 24,230 of JAOPXK010000130.1, read as the reverse complement.
ATCTGCTTCCCGGCCGGCATCCTGCAGAAGCCGTTCTTCGCAGCCGACGCCGACCTCGCGGAGAACTACGGCGGGATCGGGGCGGTGATCGGCCACGAGGTCGGCCACGGCTTCGACGACCAGGGCGCGCAGTACGACGGCCAGGGCAACCTCAACGACTGGTGGACCGCCGACGACAAGGCCGGCTTCGAGGTCAAGACGAAGGCCCTGATCGAGCAGTACGACGGGTTCCACCCACGCAGCGTCCCCGACGAGCACGTCAACGGCGCGCTCACCGTCGGTGAGAACATCGGCGACCTGGGTGGCCTGACCATCGCGCTCAAGGCCTACCGGATCGCGCTCGAGGGCGCCGAGGGACCGGTGATCGACGGCAACACAGGCCAGCAGCGGGTCTTCCTGAACTGGTCCTACGTCTGGCGGACGAAGCGCCGGCTCGAGCTCGAGAAGCAGTACCTCGCGACCGACCCGCACAGCCCCCCGGAGTTCCGCGCCAACATCGTCCGCAACCTCGATGAGTTCCACCAGGCGTTCGGCACCCAGTCGGGTGACGGACTCTGGCTGGACCCGGAGGATCGCGTCCGCATCTGGTGAGCGCTCGCCGCTGGCTGGTGCCCGGCCTGGTCGCCGTACTCCTCCTCGGCGGTGGCGCGCTCACGTTCGTCCGGCAGCTGCGGGCCAATGCGTGTGCGGCCGGCGACGACGTGGTGACCGCATCGAAGGCGGACAGCCCGCTGTTGACGGCGGCGCAGCTGCGACGGCGTCCCGACCAGCGGCTCGACCGGCTTGCCGGGGCGATCGGGTCGATGCCGGCACCCTTCGGCAAAGTGGTCGGTGGGCTTGCGTTCGACTACGGGCAGTACCTCAACCTCGCTGGTCTTCCCGGTGGCCTGGCCTCGACCACGAAGAACAACGCCCTGTTCGCGGTGCTCTCGCCGTCCCTCAAACCGCGTTGGGGCATCGACAACTCGACCGACCCGCACGCGTGGGATGTGAGCTCGAGCCGGTTCTTCAACATCGACCAGCGTCCGAAGAAGCCGATCACCGTTTCGTCCTACGACCTGGCGGACGGGCACCGGTTCTGGTGTACGCCGGTCGGGACCGCTCCGGTCGGCCGTGACGATCCGCTGTCCACCCAGGTACTCGCCGACGGTGACCTGCTGGTGCTCGCCGGACCCAGGAACGGGCTCGAGCTGTCCAGGCTGGGTGCCGGCGGGACGATCCAGTGGCATCGGCAGGTGCGGGGTGTCGACGAGGGCGATTTCGTCGGTGGACCCTCCGGCGGGACGCTCGTGGCCGGTGGCAGGCCGGCGTACGAGCTCGCCGATCCGGCAGCGCTGGCCAGGACGAAGGCGCGCACCAGCCTCACGGGCTACCAGGAGACCTCGGGCCACGCCGTCTGGACGCATCAGTCCCCGGCCGGTTCCGCGTTGCACGTGGTCGGGGACCTTGACGGTCAGCTGGTGGTCACCGAACGCACGGTCGGAGCGGCCGGCGCGACCGGTCGCCTCTTCGCGCTCGACACCGGCACCGGCAGGCAGCTCTGGACGGTCGACGAGCCCGCCGGTGGGCAGGTCGACGTCGCGTTGCGCGGTGGTGTGGTGCTGGTGCGGACGGCCACGGCGCTCTTCGGGTATGTCGGCGCGACCGGGTCCTTGCGCTGGCACACCCTGCTGCCGAAGGGGAAGCAGCTCTTTCCCTATGGCTTCGCCCTCGACCAGCAGCCGATGCTCGACGAGCACCGGGTGCTGCTGGCGGGCACGGAGGCGCTGTTCGCCCTCGACGTACGCACCGGCAAGCAGCAGCGGTTCCCGCTCCCGGTCGACGGGATCAGTACCACCTACTGGCCCTACCAGCTGGTCGTCACCGACCAGCTGATCGGCGTCGTCACCAACATCGGCGGCGTGGTCGTCGCCCGGCAGTGACCGGGTCGTCCACAGGCCGGGGTGACTCCGGTCGGAAGTGTCACCCGGCGCTGGTAGACATGCGGGCATGACGCCAACCGACGTACGCGTGGATGCTCGAGCCAAAGCCGAGCAGCATCTTCGCGCGCTCGTCGGACGAGCTGACGCCGAGCTGTACGACGACCAGTGGGCCGCGATCGAGGCCCTCGCGGTCGACAAGCGCAGGGCGCTGGTCGTGCAACGCACCGGGTGGGGCAAGTCGGCGGTCTACTTCGTCGCGACCGCGCTGCTCCGCGAGGCCGGCGCCGGGCCGACGGTGATCATCTCGCCGCTGCTCGCGCTGATGCGCAACCAGATCGAGGCCGCCAACCGGGCGGGCATCCATGCGGTCACGATCAACTCGACCAACATCGAGGAGTGGGACCAGATCAACACCCGGATCCAGGCCGGTGAGGTCGACGTCCTCCTCGTCAGTCCGGAGCGGCTGAACAACCCCGGCTTCCGCGACCAGGTGCTGCCGCGGCTGACCGAGACGGCCGGCCTGCTGGTGATCGACGAGGCGCACTGCATCTCCGACTGGGGCCATGACTTCCGGCCCGACTACCGACGGATCAAGCAGATGCTCACCGACCTACCCTCCGGCATCCCGGTGCTCGCGACAACCGCGACCGCCAACGAGCGGGTCACGATGGACGTGGCCGACCAGCTGGCCCAGGTGGTCGAGCTTGATCACCGTCCGGTCCTCGTCCTGCGCGGCTCGCTCGACCGCGAGTCGCTCAACCTCGCGGTCCTCGAGCTGAAGCGACCCGAGCAGCGGCTGGCCTGGCTGGCCGACCACCTCGGCGAGCTCGACGGCAGCGGGATCATCTACACCCTGACGGTGGCTGCGACGAAGGACATTGCGGAGTACCTCCGTGACCGCGGGCACAACGTGGCGGCGTACTCCGGGCAGACCGACCCGACCGAGCGCCAGTCCCTCGAGCAGGACCTGCTCGGTGGCCGGCTGAAGGCGCTGGTCGCGACGAGCGCGCTCGGGATGGGTTTCGACGCGACGCTGGGGTTCGTCATCAACGTGGGCGCGCCGGCATCGCCGGTGTCCTACTACCAGCAGGTCGGCCGCGCGGGTCGCGGCACCAGCAAGGCCACGGTGCTGCTGCTTCCGGCCTATGAGGACCGGGACGTGTGGCGCTACTTCGCCTCGCTCGCGTTCCCGGCCGAGCAACATGTCCGGGCCACCCTCAACGTCCTGGGCGGCAGCGACAAGCCGATGTCGACCGCCACCCTGGAGACCTACGTCGACCTGAACCGCACCCGTCTGGAGACGATGCTGAAGGTGCTCGACGTCGACGGCGCGGTGCATCGGGTGCAGGGCGGCTGGACTGCCACCGGGCAGGAGTGGATCTACGACCAGGAGCGCTACGACCGGGTCGCCGCGGCCCGTCGCGACGAACAGGCCGCGATGCTCGAGTACGTCGCAACCACGACCTGCCGGATGCGCTACCTGCGAGAGCAGCTCGACGATCCGGGTGCCGAGGACTGCGGTCGCTGCGACAACTGCGGCGGCGTGAGCATTCCGTCGGCCATCTCCGAGGCGGCTGTCGCGGACGCCGGTGAGCGACTGACCCGGCCGGGCGTGACCATCCAGCCTCGCAAGATGTGGCCGACCGCGCTGACCAACCTCGGCCTCGACCTCCGCGGGAAGATCCCGGCCGACGAGGCAGCGCTGCCTGGCCGCGTCGTCGCCCGGCTCACCGACCTCGGCCTCGGGCAGGCGCTCCGCGACCTCTTCCGACCGGGGGCACCCGACCAGGAGGTGCCGATGGCCCTGGTGCAGGGCGTCATCGAGACGATCAGGCACTGGGCGCCGACCGACAAGCCGGAGATGATCGTCGGCTTCGAGTCGCGCAGCCACCCGCTCCTCGTCAACAGCCTGGTCGACGGGCTCGCTCGTCATCTCGGCGTGCCGGTCGCGGGCCGGGTGGTGATCCGTGACGAGAGCATCGGGTCCGGTCAGGGGTCCGCCAACTCGGCGCAGCGAGTCGCCGCGCTGTCGCGTCGCTATCACCTCCAGGCCGAGGATCTGGCCGGCAAGACCGTGCTCCTCGTGGACGACCTGGTGGTCTCTGGCTGGTCGATGACGCTGGCGGCACGCTGGCTCAGGCGGGAAGGCGCTGCCGGCGTACTCCCGCTCGCGCTCGGCAGCGAGACCTGAGCCGCACCCTCAGCGCTTGACCTCAACCGGACTTGAGGTCGCAGACTCGGGCGGGTGCGGAAAACCGATGGGGAATGTCGGCCTCCGCGGATACATTGTCGTTGCCACGTACAACCACCCCCCGTGCGTGGCCAGTTCGCCCGTCAGGAGTCCAGCCCCACCGATGCTGCCGCCATCAGTCACGAAACCGCGCCCACCCGAGGCGAAAAGTAGAAGCAGTACGTCCCTTTGGCGACTGCGCAGCTATCTCCGCCCCCACGCCTGGCGCCTCGCGCTGATGATGGTCGCGGCGGTGACCGGCGTAGTCGTCGGTCTCGCCATCCCACTGGTCACCCGCTCCATCGTCGACGGGCCGATCGCCGATCACGACTCCTCCGGCATCATCAAGCTGGGCCTCGTCGCGATGGGCCTCGGTGTCCTCGAGGCGCTGCTGATCCTGGTACGTCGCTGGGTGCAGGCGCCCGCCGTTCTGGGCATGGAGACGAGCATCCGCCGGGACCTCTACGAGCATCTCAACGAGCTGCCGATGGAGTTCCACGCGCGCTGGCAGTCCGGCCAGCTGCTGTCCCGGGTGACCAGCGACCTGTCCACGATCCGCCGGTTCTCCGGCTTCGGGATGCTCTTCCTGATCGTCAACATCATCCAGCTGGTGTTGACCACGCTGTTGCTGCTGCACCTCTACTGGCCGCTGGCCATCGTCGTCATCGTCGCCGCGGTCCCGATCATCTACACCTCGATGACGTTCGAGCGTCGCTATGTGAAGATCTCCCGCCGGGTCCAGGACCAGCGCGGCGACATCGCCACCCAGGTCGAGGAGTCGGCGCTCGGCATCCGGGTGATCAAGAGCTTCGGCCGCAGCCGCTACGCCTTCGACAAGTACGACATCCGGGCGACCCGGCTCTATGACTCCGAGATGGAGCAGGTGACACTGGCCGCCAAGTTCTGGACCTTCCTCGAGGTGCTGCCGAACCTCGCCCTGGTCGTGGTGCTCCTCCTGGGCGCCCTGGGCGTCGGCCACAACGCGCTGTCGCTGGGCACCCTGGTTGCGTTCGTGACCCTGATGCTCAGCCTGGTGTGGCCGGTCGAGTCCCTCGGCGTGATCTTGTCGATGGCGCAGGAGTCGATGACTGCTGCCGACCGGGTCCTGGAGCTCTTCGACACGAAGTCGGTGATCGTCGGCGGTGATCGCAGCATCGACGACCCACAGGGCCATGTCCGGCTCGAAGGGGTCGGGTTCACGTTCCCCGATGCCGAGGAGCCGGTGCTGCACGACATCGACCTGGACATCGCACCGGGAGAGACGCTCGCGATCGTCGGAGCAACCGGCTCGGGAAAGACGGCGCTGACCTCGCTGATCCCGCGTCTTCGGGACGTGACGGCCGGCCGGATCCTCGTTGACGGGGTCGACGTGCGCGACCTGACGCTGTCCTCGTTGCGGTCCATCGTCGCGACCGCGTTCGAGGAGCCGACGCTGTTCAGCATGAGCGCCCGGGAGAACCTCGCGCTCGGCACCCCCGACGCGACCGACGCCGAGATCGACGAGGGTCTCGAGATCGCCCAGGCCGGTTTCGTCCGCGACCTGCCCTGGGGCCTCGCCACCCGGATCGGCGAGCAGGGCATGTCCCTCTCGGGTGGCCAGCGCCAGCGGGTCGCGCTCGCACGGGCGATCGTGGCCAAGCCACACGTGCTGATCCTCGACGACACGTTGTCCGCTCTCGACGTACACACCGAAGCGCTGGTCGAGGAGTCGCTGCGCACGGTGCTCGCCTCGACGACGTCGATCATCGTCGCCCACCGCGCCTCGACCGTGCAGCTGGCCGACCGGGTCGCGCTGCTGCAGGGCGGCACGATCACGCACCTGGGCACCCACTCCGAGCTGATGGAGACGGTGCCGGCCTACCGCGAGCTGCTCGCCGCCGACTCCGAGGACATGGTGACCGCGCCGTGACCACGACGACTGACACCGCGACCCCGCCCGACAGCGGGCGGCCAGGTTCCGACTGGCGCGGCGTCGCGGCCGAGAGCCTCGATGACATCTCCGAGAAGACCTCGCTGATCCTGAGGGACCGGTCCCGGCGGCTGCTCGGGTCGCTGCTGCGTCCGCACAAGAAGGCGCTCCAGTTCGTGCTGCTGATCGTGCTGGTCGAGAATGCCGCCCGGCTCGCGATTCCCTATCTGGTCAAGGAGGGCATCGACTCGGGCATCCCGCCGATCCAGCGCGGCGACGGCAACAGCACGCTGCTGACGATCGTCGTCCTGGTGGTCGCGATCGTGGCGATCCAGGCCACCAGCAGGCTGATGTTCCTGATCGTCTCAGGCCGCATCGGCCAGAAGGTGCTGCTTGAGCTGCGCCGCCGGGTCTTCAACCATTTCCAGACGCTGACGCCTGCCTTCCACGACCGCTACACGTCCGGCCGGGTGATCTCGCGCTCGACCTCGGACGTCGACGCCATCCAGGAGATGCTCGACAACGGCTTCGACGGCCTGATCACGGCCGCGCTGACGCTGTTCGGTACGGCGATCATGCTGCTCTTCCTCGACGTCGAGCTCGGCCTGATCTCGCTGCTGTCCTTCCCGTTCCTGATGTGGATCACGGTGTGGTTCCGCAACCGCTCGGCCGTCATCTACCGACGCACCCGGGTCACCATCGCCGCGCTGATCGTCCACTTCGTCGAGTCGATGACCGGCATCAAGGCGGTCCAGGCGTTCCGTCGCGAGGCCCGCAACGAGGAGATCTTCGCCGAGGTCAACGACGACAACCGGATCGCCAACGAGGACGCGTTCCGGCTGGTCGGGTTGTTCATGCCGGGCATCAAGCTGATCGGCAACATCACGATCGGGCTGGTGCTGATTGCCGGCTCCTATCGCGCCTATCGCGGGGAGGTCACCGTCGGCGTCCTCGCTGCGTTCCTGATCTACCTGCGCCAGTTCTTCGAGCCGATGCAGGACATCAGCCAGTTCTACAACACCTTCCAGTCCGCGAGCGCCGCGCTCGAGAAGCTGTCGGGGGTCCTGGAGGAGCAGCCCGAGATCGCCGACCCGGAGACTCCGGTTGACCTCGGCGAGGCCCACGGCGAGCTCACCCTCGAAGGGGTGGCGTTCTCCTACGTCGCCGACCGGCCGGTGCTCGCCCATCTCGACCTCGAGGTTGCCGCCGGCCAGACCCTGGCACTCGTCGGCACGACCGGTGCCGGCAAGACCACGATCGCCAAGCTGGTCTCGCGTTTCTACGACCCGACCAGTGGCAGGGTGCTCCTCGACGGCGTCGATCTGCGCGACCTCGACGACGCAACCCTGCGGCGCAACATCGTGATGGTCACCCAGGAGAACTTCCTCTTCGCCGGGTCGATCGCCGACAACATCCGCTTCGGGCGACCCGATGCTAGTGACGAGCAGGTGCGGGCCGCGGCCGCGGCCATTGGCGCGGCGACCTTCATCGACGCGCTCCCGCAGGGCTTCGACACCCAGGTCGAGACGCGAGGCGGCCGGCTCTCGGCAGGACAGCGACAGCTGGTTGCCTTCGCCCGGGCGTTCCTCGCCGATCCCGCGGTGCTGATCCTCGACGAGGCGACCTCGTCCCTCGACGTACCCAGTGAGCGGCTGGTCCAGGCGGCGCTGCGGACGATCCTCGCGGAGCGGACGGCGATCATCATCGCGCACCGCCTGACCACCGTGGAGATCGCCGATCGGGTGCTGGTGCTCGAGTACGGCGCCATTGTCGAGGACGGCACCCCGGCGGACCTGATCGCCAGCGGCGAAGGTCGCTACTCCGACCTACACCACGCCTGGATCGCCTCGCTCGCCTGAGGCCCGGTCGCTACTCGACCCGGCAACGGGTCAGTGCACCAGGACGGGCGGTGCGTCCGTCGGAACCTCGAGCTTCTTGCGTGGCAGGAAGTACGCCGGGATCAGGCAGCAGGCAACCAGGATGGTGGCAACCACGAAGACGCCCGCGAACGAGTCGGCCATGTCCACCAACGCCTTCGGAGAGAGCGCCTGGATCTGCGCCTCGAGCGCCTGGAGCTTGGCGCCGGTGGCCTGCGAGGCGGCCGCCCGGAGGCCCAGGAACGGCCCGACCTCGCTGTGGGAGTTGAACCCGTTCGTGAGCAGCACCGAGAACAGCGCCGTACCGACCGAGGCCGCGACCTGCTGGACGATGTTGAGCAACGTCGAGCCGCGCGCGGTGTTCTCGTGCGTGAGCGTGCCGAGGGCAGCGCTCATGATCGGCATCATCGTGCTGCCCATGCCGAGGCCCATCACGAAGAGCGCCCCGATCATGAAGGCGTACGACGTACCGGCATCGATCTGGGTGAACATCACCATCCCGACCGTGATCACCGCGATCCCGGCGAGCACGATCTTTCCCGGGCCGATCTTGTCGGCGAGCATGCCGGCGATGGGCATGGTGATCATCGCGCCCAGGCCCTGCGGGGCGAGCAGGAGCCCGGAGTGCAGGGCGTCCTCTCCCCGGACCTGCTGGAAGTACAGCGGGAAGAGCAAGGTGGCGCCGAAGAAGGAGATCGCGAACAGCGCCATCGCGATGATCGCAATGGTCAGGTCGCGGTGCTTGAAGAGGCGCAGGTCCACGAGCGGGTGGATGTTGGCCCTGCGCAGCGCCCACGGCACGAACGTGACGATCAGGACCAGGCCGATGGCGGCGGGGACGAGCACCTTGGCCGCCCAGATGGTGCCTTCGCCCGGGATCGAGGAGACGCCGTACAGGAATGCAGCCAGGCCCGGGGACAGCAGCAACATGCCGACGAAGTCGAAGCTCTCGGACGGCTCGACGCTGTCCTTGGGGAGCACGAACCAGGAGTAGGTGAGCGCGACCGCGCCGATCGGCACGTTGATCAGGAAGATCCAGTGCCAGCTGGCGACGTCGATCAGCCAACCGCCGAGGATCGGACCGAAGATCGGGCCGAGCAGCATCGGGATGCCGAGCACGGCCATCACCCGGCCGACGCGCTGCGGACCGGCGGCGCGGGTCAGGATCGTCATCCCGAGTGGCATCAGCATGCCGCCGCCGAGGCCCTGGAGCACGCGGAAGATCACCAGCATCTCCAAGCTGGTCGCCGAGGCACACAGCGCGGATCCGGCCGTGAACAGCACCAGCGCCAGCAGGTAGAGGCGCTTGGTGCCGAAGCGGTCGGCGGCCCAGCCGGTCATCGGGATCACCGACGCGAGCGCGAGCGTGTAGCCGGTCATCGTCCAGGCGACCTGGGCCGCGGTGGCGTCGAAGACCTGCTGGAAGGTGTTCAGCCCGACGGACACGACGGTGATGTCGAGGATCGACATGATCGCGCCGAGCACGACCACACCGGCGACCAGCAGGACGCCCTTGTCGAGCTTGTCTGACTCAGGCAGGCCCGCGGGATCGGCAGGCGCGTTCAAATCGTGGTCTGTGGACACCTGCTCAGGGTATTTCGCCGGTCGTGACCGGCGCCATCGGTTTCGGACCGGTCAGTCCGTGTTTCGTGTCACCTACGGCGAGTCCTCAGAGCTGCGACTCGATCGCGGCAAGCACCTGCGGGTCGTCCGGTACGACGGTCGGGCCGAACCGCGCGACCACGGCACCGGCCGCGTCCACCACGAACTTCTCGAAGTTCCAGGCGATGTCGCCGACCGCGCCGGTCTGGTCGGGCGACTGCACCAGGGCCTGGTAGATCGGGTGCCGGGCCTCGCCGTTCACGTCGATCTTCTCGGTCAGCGGGAACGTCACGCCGTACGTCGCGGAGCAGAACTCGCTGATCTCCTCGGCGGTCCCGGGCTCCTGGCCGCCGAACTGGTTGCAGGGCAGTCCGACCACGGTGAACCCGCGGTCGGCGTACTTCTCCTGCAGCTGCTCGAGCACGGTGTACTGCGGAGTCAGGCCGCACTTCGAGGCGACGTTGACGAGCAGGGCCGGTCGGCCGGCCGTGATCGAGCCGAGAGTGCCGGGTGTGCCGTCGAGGCGGGCGATCGATTCGTCGAGAATGCTCATGACCCGAGCCTAGGTTGTCGGCACACAGGTGCATGCTTTGCCCTGACCACCTACATGCGGAGAGGGGCTGGGGCGGTTGAGCTTTGTGCCGTTGCAAGGGCCGGCCAGCCTGATCGGCACCCATCCGCCGAGGGACAGCGAGATCGAGTTCTCCGGCACCCGGGTGATCCGGATGCCGATGCGCGGCGCGATCCCGGTCCTCACCAGGGCGATGCGTGCCGACGACGCGCACCCGTCGGTCGGCCTGCTCAGTGGCGCCACCATGCTCGCGATGAAGCTCGTCGCCGCCGGCCGGATCCAGCTCGCCGACACCGGTGACGCCTGGCGGGTCGGGCCGCTCCTCCCCGAGGACCACGACCGGGTCCGGGCCCTCGCCGCGTCCAGGGCGTACGCCGGGACAACCGCTGCCGATGCGGAACAGGTGATCCGGGCACTGCTCGACGCGGTCGCCGACACGATGACCCGTACGCCGACCAGGGCACCCGTGCGGGCTCACCCGCACGAGCCCGGCCGCGCGGACGGTCGGGCGCAGCCGAGACCGCGCGAGCAGCCGGGGGTCACCGACGTGACCATCAGCCTCCGCGTCGAGGCTCCGGAGGAACAGCTGATCGGTGGCCGGGTGCTGGTCGTGCTGCAGGTCCATGAAGCGGCCAACCCGAGCCACTTCACCGATGCTGCCGACCTGTGGCTCGACACCGGACACGGTTTCTCGCGCCAGGCCAGGGTCTCGACGAGCGTGGCGCTGCGTGAGGCAGCCTTCGCCTGGTTGCCGCTCGAGCGACTGCTCAGCCAGCAGGTGCCCGACCAGCTCACCTTGGAGGGCGACGAGCTGGCCGACCTCCTCGAGCACGGCCTCTCCTCGCTCGGGCACGCCGGCGTCGACGTGTTCTGGCCGCGCGGTCTGCGGGCCGAGCTCAGGTCGCAGGCAACGGTCGACAAGGTCGACAAGGTCGCGAGCGGTGCGCACGAGAACCCCTTGATGAAGGGGCTGTTCGGACCGGATGCGCTCTTCGAGTTCGACTGGCGCCTCGCCCTTGGTGACGACCCGCTGACCGACATCGAGATGTCCGCGCTCGCGGACGCGACCTCGCCGGTGATCAAGCTGCGTGACAACTGGATGCTGATCGACCCGGCCGTCGCCCGGCGGGCCCGCAAACACCTGCGGCAACGCAGCGACGGGCCGGGCGGTCGCCAGACGATCAAGCCGATGATCGCCTTACAGGCAACGCTGACCGGGACGCTCGAGGTCGACGGCGAGTCGGTCACGATCCATCCGGGAGCGACGCTCGAGAAGGTCCGGGGGCGCATCCTCGACGCAGCGACCGTGAGTCCCCTGAACGCTCCCGCCGACCTCAATGCGACCCTGCGTGACTACCAGCGTCATGGCCTGACCTGGCTGGCCGAGCTGACCGAGGCCGGCCTGGGCGCCTGCCTCGCCGACGACATGGGCCTGGGCAAGACGATCACCGTGATCGCGCTGCACCTCTACCGCCGGCAGCGCGACCTCGCCCGCGGGCCGACCCTGGTGGTCTGCCCGGCGTCCCTGATGGGCAACTGGGAGCAGGAGATCCGCAGGTTCGCGCCAGGTGTTCCGGTCCGCCGGTTCCACGGCACGCAGCGCGAGCTGGTCTCGACAAGCTCGACCACCGGGGAAGGTGGGTTCGTGCTGACGACGTACGGCACGATGCGCGTCGACCACCTGACCCTCGGCACGGTGGCGTGGGACCTGGTCGTCGCCGACGAGGCCCAGCACATCAAGAACCCGGCCTCCTCGACGGCCCGCAACCTCCGCACGATCGAGAGCCGGTGCCGGGTGGCCCTGACCGGCACCCCGGTGGAGAACAACCTGACCGAGCTCTGGGCGATCCTCGACTGGGCGACTCCCGGGCTGCTCGGTTCGCGCAACGCCTTCCGCAAGCGGTGGGCCGCTCCGATCGAGAGCGGTGTCGACCCACGAGTGGCGCGGGAGTTCGCCGGGCTGGTCGGGCCGTTCCTGCTGCGGCGGCGGAAGTCCGATCCGGGCATCGCGCCCGAGCTGCCCGGCAAGACCGAGACCGACCAGGTCGTCGGGCTGACCAAGGAGCAGGTCGCGCTCTACGAGACGCTCGTGCGGGTCTCGATGGAGCGCATCGAGGAAGCCGACGAGCACTCCCGGCGCGGCCTGGTGCTCGCGCTGCTCACCGGCCTCAAGCAGATCTGCAACCACCCGGCGCACTACCTCCGGCAGGTGAACCCGCGACTCAAGGGCCGCTCGGAGAAGCTCGATCTCCTCGACGAGCTGCTGGGCACGATCCTGGCCGAGGGAGGGTCGGCGCTGATCTTCACCCAGTACGTCGCGATGGCGAACCTCCTCGAGCGCCACCTCGCGGCGGCCGGCATCCCCACCCTCTTCCTGCACGGCGGCACCCCGATCCGGACGCGCGAGCAGCTGGTGGCGTCCTTCCAGGCCGGTGGCACACCGGTCTTCCTTCTCTCCCTCAAGGCCGGCGGCACCGGCCTCAACCTGACCCGTGCCGACCACGTCATCCACTTCGACCGCTGGTGGAACCCTGCCGTCGAGGACCAGGCCACCGACCGGGCCTACCGGATCGGCCAGACCCGCCCGGTCCAGGTGCACCGGCTGATCACCGAGGGCACCATCGAGCAGAAGATCGGTGACCTGCTCAACCGCAAGCGCCATCTGGCCGACGCCGTGCTCGGCGCCGGCGAGACGGCGTTGACCGAGCTGTCCAACGACGAGCTGCGCGACCTCGTGACACTGCGACGCGACGGCGGCTCCGATGGCTGATGCTCCCGGCTCCGTTCGGCCGACCGTGGTGGTGCCCGCCTTCGGCAAGGTCCGGACGTCGGCCCGGAGCCTGACCTGGTGGGGACGGGCCTGGGTGCGGACCTTCGAGGAGAACGCCTTCGAGGAGAAGGATCTCGTCACCGCCCGGCGGTTCTCCCGGGCCGGGACACTCGGGGCCATCGGGCTCTCTCCCGGCAGCGCGACGTCCGTGATCACCGTGGCGACCGGGGACCGGTTGCTCATCGGGATCAAGGTGGCCGAGCTCTCCGACCAGGGCTGGCGCGACTTCGCGACGGAGGCTGCGCGGGCGAGCGGCCATGCCGCCGACCTGGTCTCCGGCGTCCTCACCCCCGCGCTCGTCGAGCATTGCGACGAGGCCGGCGTGGAGCTCTTCCCGGGTCCGTCGGACGTCGAGGCGGAGTGTGACTGCGAAGCCTGGGCGCAGCCGTGCGTGCACGCGCTGGCGCTGATGTACCAGCTCGCCTGGCTGATCGACGTCGACCCGTTCGCGTTGCTGCTCCTGCGCGGACGCAGCCGCGACGCCGTGCTCGGTGCGGTGTCGGGGCAGCTCGACGGCGTACCTCCGCGGGTCAACACCGATCTCGATGACGCGATCTCTCGCGCGGCGGAGATCCTCGCCCTCGCCGACGCCGCGCCTTCTGGTCACGGGCTGGCCGATGCCGCCGTTGCGTCGTACGACGAACAGGTGGCGCTGCTCACCGAACCCGGCTGACGGACTGGTTTTGTCGAGCGCGGTGCCGGGTACGCAGTTTCCATGGCCGCTACCCCGCTGACCTCGGACCAACGCAACGCCTTCGTCGCAGCACTGCTGGGCTGGACGATGGACGCCTTCGACTACTTCATCGTGGTGCTGGTCTATGCCGACATCGCGGACACCTTCGGCAAGTCGAAGGAGACAGTGGCGTTCCTGACCACAGCGACGCTGTTGATGCGTCCGATCGGGGCGCTGCTCTTCGGGTTGTGGGCGGACCGGATCGGGCGACGGATCCCGCTGATCGTGGACGTGCTCTTCTACTCGATCGTCGGCTTCGCCTGTGCGTTCGCGCCGAACTTCACCGTCCTGCTCGTGCTGCGGTTCTTCTACGGCATCGGGATGGGTGGCGAGTGGGGCCTCGGCGCAGCGCTGGCGATGGAGAAGATCCCGAAGGAGCGCCGGGGATTCTTCTCGGGTCTGCTGCAGGAGGGTTACTCCTTCGGCTACCTGATGGCGGCAGTCTCGTTCCTGATCATCAGCGACGGCTTCGGCCTGTCCTGGCGCTGGCTGTTCGGTCTCTCGATCATCCCGGCCTTCATCATTCTGCTCATCCGGACCCGGGTCGGTGAGTCCGAGGTCTGGGAGGCCAGCCGGGAGAAGATGGCAGTGACCAGGACGCGGGTGCGTGACGTGCTGTTCACCGGTGCGGTGTTGCGCAGGTTCGTCTACCTGGTGGTCCTGATGACGGCGTTCAACTGGATGAGCCACGGCACCCAGGACGTCTACCCGACATTCCTCAAGGCCACCGACCAGGGTGGCGCCGCCCTCTCGGAGCACACCGCCTTGTTGATCGCAATCATCTACAACATCGGTGCGATCATCGGCGGCCTCGTCTTCGGCACGCTCTCCGAGCGGTTCGGCCGGCGCCACACGATCGCGTTCTGCGCCGTACTCGGCCTGCCGATCGTGCCGCTGTTCGCCTACTCCAAGACCGCGGGCATGCTCTGTCTCGGCTCGTTCCTGATGCAGCTGATGGTGCAGGGCGCCTGGGGCGTCATCCCGGCGCACCTCACCGAGATGTCTCCGGACGCGATCCGCGGCTTCTACCCCGGTGTGACCTACCAGCTCGGCAACGTGTTCGCCTCGTTCAACCTGCCGATCCAGGAGCACCTGGCCAGGACCCATTCGTACTCGTTCGCACTGACGGTGACGATCGTGCCGGTGCTGATCGTGGTCGCGATCATCACGCTGATCGGACGGGAGGCCAAGGGCGTCGACTTCGGAAGGGCTCCCGACAAGGCCCTGGTCACGTAGTGAACGTCGGATCAGCCGCGGAGGGACGAGCGAGCCATCCGCGCGAGCAGCTCGCGCATCTCTTCCTTGGGCACCAGCGCGCTGTGTGGCGTGGAGTTCAGGAGGCCGAAGGTGGCGTGCGCCATCGCCCGCCCGCGCTTCGGGGCGAGCTCGGGGTCCAGTGACCGGAGCGCCTTGACCCAGACCTCGACGTACTTGCGCTGAAGGTCGCGGACCTTCTCGCGGGACTCGACCGGAAGGGCGGCCCAGTCGCGATCCTGTACGACGATCAGCGCCCGGTGGTCGAGGGCAAAGCTGATGTGCCAGTCGATCAACGCGTCCAGCGAGGCGTCGTCGTCCTCGGCTTCACGGACCCGGCGGCGTCCTTCGGAGAGCAGCTCCTCGCTGATGGAGACGAGCATCTCGGCGAGGATTGCCTGCTTGCCGCGGAAGTGCTTGTAGAGGGCCGGCCCCGAGAAGCCGCAGGCTGCGCCGAGCTCGGCGATCGAGACTCCGTGGAATCCGCGCTCCGCGAAGAGCTCCGCTGCGGTGGACAGGATCTGTTCACGGCGGGTGCTCACGGGTGTAAGGGTAGGTCAGGTAGTTAAGGTCCGATAACTCCTCGCCGTCATCGGCTGTTCCGCGGGAGTCCGCCCGACACCTCGACGGAGCAGGTTAATGATTGCTAACCTAGCTGTATGACAGTCGAGATGCGGGACTTGGTCGAGGAGCTCCGCGAGCGGCTGGCCGTCGTCCGACAGGGTGGCTCCGAGGCGGCTCGCAAGAAGCACACCGACCGCGGCAAGATGCTCGCCCGCGACCGCATCGACGCGTTGCTCGACCCGGGGAGCCCGTTCCTCGAGCTGAGTCCGCTGGCGGCGTACGGAATGTACGGCGGCACGGCCGATGACCTGAACGCCGTACCCAGCGCCAGCATCGTCACCGGCATCGGGCGTGTGTCCGGGCGCGAGTGCGTGATCGTGGCCAACGACGCGACGGTCAAGGGCGGCACCTACTACCCGATCACGGTGAAGAAGCACCTCCGCGCTCAGGAGGTTGCCCGGCAGAACAAGCTGCCTTGCATCTACCTCGTCGACTCGGGTGGCGCGTTCCTGCCGATGCAGGACGACGTCTTCCCCGACAAGGAGCATTTCGGCCGGATCTTCTTCAACCAGGCGAACATGTCAGCCGAGCAGATCCCGCAGATCGCTGCCGTGATGGGGTCGTGCACCGCCGGCGGCGCCTATGTTCCTGCGATGGCCGACGAGTCCGTCATCGTGCGCAACCAGGGCACGATCTTCCTCGGCGGCCCACCGCTGGTGAAGGCAGCGACCGGCGAGGTGGTCACGGCCGAGGACCTCGGCGGCGGTGACGTGCACGCCCGCAAGTCCGGCGTCGTCGACCACCTGGCCGAGGACGATGCGCATGCGCTCGCGATCATCCGGTCGATCATCGACACCCTGCCCGAGGACCCGCCGGACCCGACCACGGACGTCTTCGAGGAGCCTGCGCACGACACTGCCGGCCTCTACGACGTGGTGCCGACCGACACCCGGACGCCGTACGACGTGCGCGAGGTGATCAACCGGATCATCGACGGCTCCCGGTTCCACGAGTTCAAGGCGCTCTACGGCGAGACGCTGGTCTGCGGCTTCGCGAAGGTCTGGGGCCACCGCATCGGCATCGTCGCGAACAACGGGATCCTGTTCAGCGAGTCGGCCCTCAAGGGCGCGCACTTCATCGAGCTGTGCAACCAGCGCGGGATCCCGCTGGTGTTCCTCCAGAACATCTCCGGCTTCATGGTCGGTCGCGAGTACGAGAACCGCGGCATCGCGCGCGACGGCGCCAAGTTGGTCACCGCAGTCGCGTGCTCGGTCGTGCCGAAGTTCACGATCGTGATCGGCGGCTCGTTCGGTGCCGGAAACTACGGGATGTGTGGCCGTGCCTACGACCCGCGGTTCCTGTGGATGTGGCCGAACGCGCGCATCTCGGTGATGGGTGGGGAGCAGGCCGCCTCGGTGCTCGCGACCGTCCGACGTGACGGCATCGAGGCCAGGGGCGAGCAGTGGTCGGCCGAGGACGAGGAAGCCTTCAAGGCCCCGATCCGCGACCAGTACGAACACCAGGGCTCGCCGTACTACTCGACGGCCCGCATCTG
The DNA here is from genome assembly GCA_025965195.1 of Marmoricola sp. Classification (GTDB taxonomy): domain Bacteria; phylum Actinomycetota; class Actinomycetes; order Propionibacteriales; family Nocardioidaceae; genus Marmoricola. The sequence continues at coordinate 7,183 of JAOPXK010000130.1, read as the reverse complement.
GGACGACGGCATCATCGACCCGCTCGACACCCGCCGGGTCCTCGGCATGGGCCTTGCGGCGGCGGCGCACGCGCCGGTCCCCGAGCCCTCCTACGGAATCTTCCGGATGTGAGAGTCACCCCATGACGTTCTCCGCTCCCCCGCTTCGCTCCTCCGCGGACAACGCCACGGGGACCCCGAAAGGCTTCCAATGAATGTTCTGACCAGCTCGAACACCGGAGCCAGTGCAGGCCGGCCGTTCGGCACGTTGCTGGTCGCCAACCGGGGCGAGATCGCCATCAGGGTGATCCGGTCCGCCCGGGCGATGGGCCTGCGCACGGTCGCGGTCTACTCCGAGGGAGACCGCGAGGCGCCGCACGTGCAGTACGCCGACACCGCGGTGCTGATCGGGCCGACCCCGGCCAGCGAGTCCTACCTGTCGATCCGGGCGATCCTGAAGGCCGCGGCTGACACCCGGGCGGAGGCAGTCCACCCCGGCTACGGCTTCCTGTCCGAACGTGCGGAGTTCGCCCGCGCGGTCACGGATGCCGGACTGGTCTTCGTCGGTCCCTCGGCAGAGGTGATGGACCGGATGGGCCGCAAGGACCACGCCCGCGAGATCGCGATCGCCGCCGGTGTGCCGGTGGTGCCGGAGATCTCGACAAGCTCGATCACCGGACCGGGCTCGATCACCGAAGATCTCTTTCCGGTGCTGGTGAAGGCTGCAGCGGGTGGCGGCGGCAAGGGGATGCGCATCGTGCGTACGCCCGGCGAGCTCGAGGCTGCGATCGAGTCGGCCAGACGTGAGGCGGCGCGCGCCTTCGGTGACGACACGATCCTGATCGAGAAGTACGTCGAGCGCGGCCGCCACATCGAGGTGCAGGTGATCGCCGACCACCACGGCAACGTGATCCATCTCTTCGAGCGCGACTGCTCGACCCAGCGACGCCACCAGAAGGTGATCGAGGAAGCACCTGCCCCGACGATCAGCGAGGCGACCCGCCGGCTGTTGACCGAGTCGTCGGTCGCGCTTGCCCGTCAGGTCGGCTACGTCAACGCAGGCACGGTCGAGTTCCTCGTCGACGATGCGCCCGGCCCCGAGTCGGACAGCAGCGGCGCTGCCTATTTCCTGGAGATGAACACCCGGCTCCAGGTCGAGCACCCGGTCACCGAGGCGATCACCGGCCTCGACCTGGTCGAGCTCCAGCTGCGGGTGGCGATGGGCCAGCCGTTGCCGATCGAGCAGGCCGATGTCCACGTGACCGGGCACGCGATCGAGGTACGGGTCTACGCCGAGGACGCGTTCAACGGCTTTCTGCCGCAGGCTGGGACTGCAGAAGTGGTCCGCTGGTCGACCCGGGCCCGCAACGACGTCGCGCTCGAGTCGGGCCAGGTCGTCAGCTCCGCCTACGACCCGATGCTCGGCAAGGTGATCGTGCACGGCCCCGACCGCGAGGCCGCGCGACGGCTGCTGATCGGCGCGCTCGACGGCACCGCGATCCTCGGACTCACCACGAACCTCGGCTTCCTGCGCGGGCTCGCGGCCAGCAGTGCCTTCCGGGACTGCGAGATCGACACCGCCTGGCTGGACCGACATCCCGATGCGGTGGTCCCTGCCGGGGAACGCATCGCCGCGGTGTTCGCCGCCTGGGCGATCGCGGACGCCGAGATCGGACAGCGTCCGGGCCACCCGTTCGGGACGGCGGACGGCTGGCGGCTCACCGGGCCCTCGGCTCCTGCAACGGTCTCGCTGGTCATCGATGGGAAGGAGACCCGCTGGTCGGTTGCCTGGAAGCGGGTGGTCGGACCCGAAGGGGCGGTGACGACCCGGCTGATCTCCCGCGAGGTCGGCGGACTCCAGCTCGAGATCGAAGGCCGGATCCGGGAGGCCGCCGTCCGTGTCCAGCCGCGCAGCGTTGACGTGGCGTTCCAGGGAAACACCTTCACCTTCGAGCGACCTGATGTCTTCGGGCCCAGGATCACGGCCGCGGGCGACGGCAGTGTCTCCGCCCCCATGCCCGGCACCGTGCTGGCTGTCGACGTGGCCCCGGGCGACGTCGTCGCGGAGGGCCAGCGGCTCGGCGTACTCGAGGCAATGAAGATGGAGCTCACGCTCAAGGCGCCGTACGCCGGCACGGTCACGCGCGTCGGCGCGAAGGCCGGGGAACAGGTGCAGCTGGGCGCGGTGTTGTTCCTGGTGGAGGAGTCATGATGCGCGCACCTCAAGTGGTCTCGACAAGCTCGACCACCGGAACCAATGGTCTGCCCTCGAAGGTCACGATCTACGAGGTCGGCGCCCGCGACGGCCTGCAGAACGAGAAGGCAGTGGTCCCGGTCGAGGCGAAGGCCGGCTTCATCCACCGCCTGCTCGCGGCCGGACTGCCGATCGTCGAGGCAACGTCGTTCGTGCATCCGAAGTGGGTGCCGCAGCTGGCCGACGCGGCCGAGCTGATGACGTTGCTGGGTGACGAAGGCAGGCAGCTCCCGGTGCTGGTCCCCAACGAACGCGGCCTGGACCGGGCCCTGGACCTCGGCCTCGAACACATTGCGATCTTCGGCAGCGCGACCGAGACGTTCGCGCAGAAGAACCTGAACCGCGGCCTCGATGAGCAGTTCGCGATGTTCGAACCGACCGTCGAACGCGCTCGCGCGGCCGGGATGGACGTTCGCGCCTACGTGAGCATGTGCTTCGGCGACCCGTGGGAGGGCGACGTCGCCATCGACCAGGTGGTGGGCGTCGGGAAGCGGCTCTTCGACCTGGGCGCCAGCCAGCTGTCCCTCGGGGACACGATCGGTGTCGGCACGGCGGGGCACGTGAAGGCGCTGCTCAACGCGTTCAACGAGGCAGGCCTGGCGAACGACGTGCTCGCGGTGCACTTCCACGACACCTATGGCCAGGCTCTCGCCAACGCGTACGCCGCCCTCGAGCACGGCATCACCACGTTCGACGCGAGTGCCGGCGGCCTCGGCGGCTGCCCGTACGCCGAGAGCGCGACCGGGAACCTCGCGACCGAGGACCTGGTCTGGATGCTGCACGGCCTCGGGATCGAGACCGGTGTCGATCTGGAGGCGCTCGTGACGACCAGCGTGTGGATGGCCGACCTCCTGGGCCGGCCGAGTCCGTCGCGGGTGGTTACCGCGCTTGCGCCATAGGTACCGCGCTTGCGCCATAGGTACCGCGCTTGCGCCATAGGTGCAGTGCTTGCGCGGTAGGAGCAGCGCTCGCGCGCTAGGAGCGGTGCGGCAGAATGCGGGCATGACTCACCCTGCGGATCCGGCGTACGCCGGGACCGTCAGGGCATGGGCCGCACATCTCATCGAAGGTGGCTCGACACCGTGGTCAGAGTGGGCCGCGATGGACCACCCAGCGGTCGACGGCGACGGCGAGCTGCCGAGTGCTCCGCAGCTCGAGGTGGTACGCCGGCTCGCTGATCGCCGGATCCCGCAGTTCCCGCGGCTTGCCGAGCTGATCCTGGCCACCGCCGGTCCCGGCCGAGGGCTGATCGACGTACCCCTGACCTGGTCAGCAGCCGAGGACGCACCGCGTTTCGGGGCTCCGCCGATGGATCCGGCCAAGGTCCCGGCCGACGAGCTCCTCCGGGTCTGCGTCGGCGTGCTGGGGACCCTGGTCCGGGACTGGCAGGTCCCGCCGGTCCTCGTCCCGAGGCGGCGAGCGGCGCTCTGGCGCAAGCCCTTCGCCGTGCACGGCTCGCCCGGCACGGCCGCGGCTGTCCGCGCGGCGTTGCTGGCCCAGGGCCTCTCCGAGGGCGGTCGGCGAGCAACGCACCTGGTCATCGTGCGGCCGCTCGACGCGATGATGGCCGAGCAGTGGGGCGTCCGGGTGCACGGCGGCGCCGGCATGACCTGGGAGCGGATGTGGGAGCACGCGGCCGCCAACGACCGGCTCCCACCGGCTCTCGATGTCGCTGCGATCGCCGACCGGATGGCACGCACGCTCGGCGCCGAACGTGTGCACGTGATCCTCGCGCACACCCGTGAGCAGGCCGCTGCGGCCGCAGCCGGCGTGCTCGGCGTCAGGATGCGCGGGGAGCTGGCGTCCGAGAGCGTTGCGGCGACGGATCTGGTCCGCCGGCTCAACGTGGCACTGACCGTCAGCATCGGCGAGATCCGGTTGCGCGCTCTCTCGGGTGCGCTCAGAGAGCTCACCGTGGGCGCTGACCCAGGGCCTCAGAACAGCGAGCTCGGCGCATCCTTGCGACAGCTGAGCTGGGCTCGGCGGACCGGAGGCGAGATCGCGACCGAGCTCCGCGGGGCTCGATACTCTGTCCACGGCGACCCGGGAATCGTGATCCCGACCGAGCACGCGGAGCGGCGCGCGATCGATCCGGCCGACACCCTGGCCATGGCACTCACAGCTTGCGTGCGGGCCTGGCAACGCACGATCGCAGAGGAGGACTGATGGCTGAGCGGGTACTCCTCCACGTCGGCGCGCCGAAGACCGGCACGTCGTTCGTCCAGGACATCCTCTTCCAGCACCGCGAGACCCTGCGCTCTCGGGGAATCCTCTACCCGGCCGACCGTTTCGATGCCCACTTCCTCGCCGCGCTGGACCTGATGCAGCTGCCCTGGGGTGGCCTGGAGCACGAGGCAGTCGGAGCCTGGGACAAGCTCGCCGCAGAGGTCCGTGCGTGGCGCGGGACGGCGATCATCAGCCACGAGATCCTCGGTACGGCGTCCCGGCTGCAGGTGGCTCGGGCGATCACGTCGCTGAGCGACCCTTCCGGAGAAACCGAGATCCACCTGATCTTCTCGGCCCGCGACCTGGTCCGGCAGATCCCGGCGGAGTGGCAGGAGAACGTCAAGCACCGGCGTACGGCGACCTATGCCGGCTTCATCTCGAGCATCACCGACCCCGAGCGGTCGACTCCGCTGGGCCGCTGGTTCTGGGGGGTCCAGGAAGTCCCCGACGTCCTCGACCGATGGGGCTCGACGCTTCCCCGCGAACGGGTCCACCTCGTCACGGTTCCTCCCTCCGGAGCACCGCGCGACCTGTTGTGGAAGCGGTTTGCCGGCCTCTTCGGGATCGACGCCAAGGAGTTCCACCCGACCACTGACCGCACCAACAGCTCGCTCGGAGTCGCCGAGGCGACCCTGATCCGGCGGCTGAACGTGGCGATCCAGGACGTGGTGCAGAACCACAACTACCGGCCCCTGGTTCGCGAGTTCCTCGTGCACCGGAACCTCTCCGGCATCCCGGACGCGACGCGGTTGTCGGTCCCGCCCGAGACCTGGAAGTGGGCCGCGGACCTGTCGCGACTGTGGGTCGCTGAGCTCGCGATGCGTGGGTACGACGTGGTCGGTGATCTCGACGAGCTGCTGCCGGCCGAGCCTCCGATCCCGTTCGTCAACCCGGATCAGCCCGACGAGGCGACGGTCGCCGATGCGGGCGTACGCGCGCTGGCCGCAATGGTCCAGGAGACCGCCCGGCTGCGTGAGTCCGAGATCCGGCTCGAGGCCAGGGTCGAGGAGCTGAGCGGGCAGCTCGGCCTGGCGCGCGGGACGCGGATCTATCGGACAAAGGAACGGATTGTCCGTAAGGCCAGCTCGAGCGCTGTCGGCCGGGTCGGGCTCAAAATCTATCGGCGCATGCGCGGCAGGAACTCCCGGTCGGCGTAGCGGCCGATCTTCCAGGTCGAGAAGCCATCGGTCCCGGCGCCGACCAGGCCGCCGACCACGGGCACCCGGCGCCCGATCGTGCTTGCCAGCTTCTTGCCGGCGACCTTCGTGATCAGCTCCGAGGCCACTTCGGTGGCGACCAGCGAGTCGAGGTGCGCGTCGTACACCGGCGCGGTCGCGAGCACCATCGGCGTGCCCGGCAGCAGCTTCTGCTTGATCAGCTTGAGCATCCGCTCCTCGCCGAGCAGGCTCTCCAGGATCGCGTTGCGGACCCGGGGATCGTCGAGGTCGTAGCCGCGCAGATGGGCGATCTCGGCAACCATCCGGCACTGGATCAGCGCCAGCCCGGTGATGTTGGCCGGGACGGTGACGGTCATCGTGACGAGCCCGCCGATGTTGGTGACCAGTCCCTGCGCTCCGGCCATCCGGACGTGGATCTCGATGACCTCGCGAATGGCCTCGTTCACGTCGCCGTCATGGTCGCTGAGCTGCTTGTCGCCGGCGGGCCCGGCACCGGCCAGCGGCCCTACTCCCTTGATCGCCTGGTCGAGCGCCTTCTGCACGAAGGAGGTGGTGAGGCCGGGCGCGATCTTCGTGCTGCGCGCGGCGAGGTCCTTGGTGAGCCGCTGGCGGATCGTCATGGGTCCAGATTAAGCGGCGCCTGGGTGGAGGCGCTTGGATGGACTCGTGACGATCGAACCGCCGCCCTCACCGTGGGTCTTCACCGCGCCCACTGCGGTGAACGACGACGTGGTCGCTGTCGGTGCCGATCTCGAGCCGGGCACCTTGCTCGCGGCGTACCGAGCGGGGCTGTTCCCGATGCGTCTGGAGCCCGACGACCGGGAGATGGCGTGGTGGTCCCCGCAGCAGCGGGGAGTGCTCACCGTCGGCGGGTTGCGGGTGTCACGTTCGCTGCGTCAGTCCGGCAACCGCTTCGAGATCCGCGTCGACACCGCCTTTGCCGAGGTCGTCGCTGCGTGTGCGGCGCCCGATCGTGAGGGGGCCTGGATCGATGAGCCCATCGCCGCGGCGTACGCCCGGTTGCACGAGCTCGGCTGGGCGCACTCGGTCGAGACGTGGTGGGACGGGAAGCTCGTCGGCGGGTTGTACGGCGTCGCGCTCGGCGGTCTCTTCGCCGGGGAGTCGATGTTCAGCCACGCGCGTGACGCGTCGAAGGTCGCGCTCGTCGGCCTGGTCTCACTGCTCTCCGACGAGTTCGCCGGCCAGCGGTTGATCGACACCCAATGGCAGACCGAGCACCTCGCCAGCCTGGGAGTCGAGGAGATCCCGCGGTCGGCCTACCTTGCCAGGCTGCCCGCCGTCCTCGACGTGCCGCTGCCCGCTGCCTTCGCCTAGGCGGTATCGATCGGGGACGTTGATCAATCGCGTGAAGGGCGGCTGACCGGCGAAGGCGGTGTGGGGCCGGGGCAGGTTGTCGACCTCACGGTTGCGCCTGCTTCGGCAAGGTGAGGATTTCGGCTCCGTCGTTGGTGATGGCGATCGTGTGCTCGCTGTGTGCTGTCCGGCAGCCTGTTGCACTTCGCAGCGTCCACCCGTCGGCATCAGT
>JAOPXK010000139.1 GCA_025965195.1 Marmoricola sp. | reverse complement strand
ATGCGTGTGATGGACCAGGTGGCGATGTCTTGTAGGGTGGAGCCGAAGAGGGTCGTTAGGAAGGAGAGGATGAACCGGCGGATGGAGGTGGTGGATTGGGGGTCGGGGGTGCTGGGGGTGGGGAGGGGGGATGAGGACGCCCCGGGAGGTACGAGGGCGGGGGGGACGGGTCCGCCGGGAATGGGGGCGGGGGGTGCGCCGGAGATCCATGGTGGTGGGGGTTGTTGGAGTTTTGTAGATGTGCCCGGGGGGGCGGGGTTAGCGGCTGGGCTTGCGGCGGGGCCACCAAGTTTCGAGCGGAGCGACCCCGGGAGTCTCCCCACGACCGACGCGGGAAGTTTATCATGGAGTTTATCCACGAAAACCCCGCCCGTCTTCAGCCAGTCCTTCCACTCGCCCACCTTCGCCACGAGCGACTCCGGCAGGCTAAAAATATCGTCTAGATCAATTTGGAACTTTGGCACGGCCATGGTCGCGGCGAAGCTGAGCGTAAAGTAGTACACGTCTTTGCTCGGCGGGCCGATAATTTTGTTGAGGTCGCCAACGACGCCGAGGATGCTGTTGTCGTAGAACCCGTTGTATGTCGAGGCGCGCCATTTCGTCAGTGCGCCGTCCGGGCCCGAGAGCTGCTCGATGTAGGATACCAAGTTGACTTCGGGGGTGGTGGGGGGGCCGAGGCCGCGGTGGTCGAGGCAGAAGTCGAAGGTGCGCGAGAGGGGGTGCATGTAGCTGGACGCGGAGATGATTTTGTCGAGGAGGATGTCTTCCGTGTCGCCGAGGTCCTGCTTCGTTGGTCAGCGCCGGCGGGATGATGGGGGGCAATGTGAATACGCACCTCCAAAACCTTGATGATACTACTCCCATTGTGCGGCGTAGCCAGCGTCGTCAAGCTCTTTACCCACCCCATCTTCACCTCTGTAAAATACTTGCTCCCCTCATTACTCCACCCCCGCTCCAGCAGATGGATCAGATACCGGCATGTATTCCCCCCCTGGCTATGCGCCACAAAGTGCACGGGGCTGTCCGGCCCCCACCGCCAATTCGGGTCCATATTGAAGCATGCGGCTTGTCTGCGGAGGGGGGGCGGGTACGAGTAAAAGACGTTTGTGCCGGGTATGGCGACGCCGTAGTCGACGACAATGTCGTATGTCGTGCTGTCCATGCTGGGGGGACATTAGCCTAGCGCATAGGGTTGGGGATGAAGGGGGAGTACCTCCCGCGAGCAAGCTGGGAGTAGAGTTCACATGCCCGCTCCCAGTTGCTCGAGACGGGGCCAACCTGGGGGCATATTACGCTCCAGCCCTGCCGGGCGAGGATATCGGCGAGGTTGACTACGCCGCCAAAGTAGCTGTATCCAAAGACGGGGGAGGCCCATCCCATAAACCCCGGGACTGTATGTGCATTAGGGATTGATAGTGGGGTAGTGGGGTGGGGTAACGGCACGAACCAAGCACGATGGGATACCGTTTTGGGTCGACGGTCCCGGTGGGCACCTCGTGTCCGTCCTGTTTCTTGCCGCCGCCGAGCTGCTGGGACAGGTAGTCTGCTAGCCGGTCGATTTCGGAAAAGACGAGTTTTTGGTTTTGTGGTTTTGCCATTGCTGGTACTACTCTCTGGGTATATGATGTAAGGAAACACAACGCAGTGCAACGCCGGAGAATGCACGGGTATAATTAAGGCTATAAGGTTGTCGGGAGGAGTGCAGAGAAAAGTAGGGTCCCGGGACGTTGATATCCAAAACCACGCAACGATCCCAGAATGATGATGTACGCACAACGGGACGATACGTCAATCACATGTGCTCTGCCGCGGACAGGGATTGTGACAGGGGCAGCGACTCAGACGACCCGGGGTCCGTCTCGTGCCTGACGAGTGAGACAGCTCCGAGGCATGGTATTGGATGCCGATTTGGGGATTGATGGGTGCATGTATGACAGGTGACATGAAAGTACTCGATATGATGAGGAAGCTCAGAAACTGCAGAGTCGAGTGACAAACAGGAGTACTTGTGGTGATGTTTGTGTGGAGAAGCTGGGTGAAACGGTCGGAGCCGGCGTCTCTCCATCTCCGACGATTTGAAATCACAGCACAGCGGCTTACCTAATCGGAGCTTTGACCGTGAGACTACCCGACAAGGACAGCTATTGACAAGTGACCTGTTATCGCCAATTGACATCTACAGCTTCATCTCGCTCCAATTCACACCAGTCATCACGACGTGCACAATTGCAGCAATTCACTACAACAAAGACTGGCTCAAATGGGACATCCCGATACCTCACCCTGCCGTGCCTACAGCTGCCATTGCAATGGCTCCGGAAACACAGACGCCCCGCCAAAAGACACGCTCCCCCCGCCGGCGGACCTCACGCACCACCTCTCCAAAGTCGCCACGCGGAGGCAGGCCTCGGTGATCAAGGCGTTGTACAAGTACTTTGGGATGCCCGGAGTGAAGAACCTCCTTGCCGGTAATCCTCAGGTTCCCGCCCCCGGGAGCATTGTGCAAGTACACCGTGCTAATCAGAGAATCGTGCGACAGGAATGCCCCCGCCGGAATTCTTCCCATTTGACACCCTCGAAGCCGTCGTAGCCAAACCGACACGTTTGCAGTCGCAGCGGGACGCTGTGAACCCCCCTCAGTCGCCGGGAGGGCAGTCAGCTACCCCCCTCTCCCTCCTCTCCCTCTTTACCCGCCCCACGGACTCCTCCGCCTCCACCCCCACAAACCACCTC
>JAOPXK010000094.1 GCA_025965195.1 Marmoricola sp. | reverse complement strand
TGCGGAAGCGCACGGTGCGCTCCTCGACGGTCTCGCCCCCGCGGGTCGGGTTGAACTCCGACTCCGACATCCACATCCCGTCGCGCTTGAAGACCCGACGCTGATGGGAGAAGTAGATCGAGGGGATCTCGATGCCCTCGCGGCCGATGTAGTCCCAGATGTCGAGCTCGGTCCAGTTGCTGATCGGGAAGATCCGCATGTGCTCGCCCTCGTGGAGCCGGCCGTTGTAGAGGCTCCACAGCTCGGGGCGCTGCATCTTCGGATCCCACTGGCCGAACTCGTCGCGGTGGGAGTAGACGCGCTCCTTGGCGCGGGCCTTCTCCTCGTCACGACGACCGCCGCCGAAGGCAGCCGTGAAGCCACCCTCCTCGAGCGCGTGCAGCAGGGTGCCGATCTGGAGACGGTTGCGTGAGGTCTTGCCGTCCTCGACGACGATGCCATCCCTGATCGCGTCATCGACGCTGGCCACGATCATCTTCACGCCGAGACGGTTGACCCAGTTGTCACGGGTGGACAGCACTTCGGGGAAGTCGAAGCCGGTGTCGACCTGCAGGACCGGGAACGGGATCTTCGCCGGGTAGAAGGCCTTCTCGGCCAGCCGGAGCATAACGATGGAGTCCTTGCCGCCGGAAAACATCAGCACGGGCTTCTCGAACTCCGCCGCAACCTCGCGGAAGATGTGGATCGACTCCGCCTCCAGCTGGTCGAGCTGACTCAGCTGGTAGTCGGTGTGGGTCTCAGTCATGGATTTCCATGGCCTCTCATTGGACAGCAGCCGACATGGTATCTAGTTCCGCGCGGAGCCGTTCATCCGTCCCGCCGTGACTGCGCCGGGCTGGGACCCGTAGGCGTTGAATCGGTACTGGCCGTTTCTGTAATCCTCGATGCTCTGGGACTCGATCCGTACGTCGACCATGCCGAAGCCCTCGAGCGCCTCGCGCATCCAGTCGCGGTCATAGGACTGGTGCTCGAGCCCGGCGTACCGCTCGGCGTACTTCTCCGCCCCGCCCGTCAGCTCGTGGCGATAGGCCAGCGCATCGTCCGCCGAGGCGGCGTCCGGGACGTCGAGGATCGCGACGCCCCGCCTCGCCTTGGCACACATCCGGCCGAGGACGGATCGGGCGTAGTCCAGCCCGTCGAAGTAGTGGAAGACGCTGAACGCCAGGATGACGTCGACCTGCTCGCCGACGTCGATGGCGTTGGCGTCCTGAACGAGGAAGGTGCCGTCCGGCATCGCCCGCTTGGCGGTGTCGACGAGCGCAGCCGAGTAGTCGGCACCGCCGACGGAGATGCCGGCCAGGTAGGGGAGATAGAGGAACGCGCCTGCTCCGCAGCCGACTTCGAAGAGCGAGTCTCCAGCGACCAGGTCGAAGGTTGCGCACGTCCTGGCGACGAAGTCGGTCCAGGCCTCGGCGGTGATGTCGCCGAAGCCGGTGTCGAAGCCGTCCGCTGCGATCAGGTCGGCGAGGGAGACCATCGTGTGGTCGACCTGTTCAGGAGTGACGCTCCGCCTCTCCCAGATCTCCCGCCAACGGGTGCTGCGTCCCATCAGCCGTCCGCTGACCCTGGCGCTGAGAGCACCGCGTGGACTGCAGCGGCCAGGACGTCGTTGTCGGCCGCGCTCTTGACGGCAATCCGGACGTACTCCCGACCGTCGAGACCGGGCTTCATGGAGGCGTCCTTGATCAGGATGCCGTGGTCGCGTAGCAGCGCCGTTGCGAGCTTCGTCGCCGATCCGGGAGGTTCCAGCTCGCAGAGGAAGTAGTTCGCGTGCGAGGGCAGCACCCGGATGCCCGGGATGTCGTTGAGCAGTGTGAAGAACCGGGCGCGTTCGGCGCGGATCTCCACGCACGACGCGGCGTACCTGTCCTGGTACTTCCCGATGATCTGCAGGAAGTACTCGCCGAACGAGTTGATGTTCCACACTGTCCGGTGCGGTCGGAGCCGGGACAGCAGGTCCCGGTCGGCGGTCGCCAGCACGCCGAGCCGCGCACCGGGTACGCCGTAGCTCTTGCTGATGCTCTTGATGATCACCAGATGCGGATAGGCGTCGAGCACGTCCCTGCTCAGCAGCGACGTGCAGTGTTCGGGCTCCGCGAAGTCGACGAACGACTCATCGAGGATCAGCCGCTTGCCGGACCCCTCCATGTGCGCAGCCAGGGCGAGCACGTCCTCGGTCGGGAGGCACTGGCCCGAGGGGTTGTCCGGGTTGATGAGGACGACGATGTCGGTCTGGTCCGCAATCGCCTGGTAGCGCTCGAGATCAGGACGAAGGTCAGGATCCGAGGAGGCGAACTCGATGACGTCCGACCCGGGGAACCGTTTCAGGTACTCCTCGAAGGTCGGAACCGGCACCGCCACCCGCAGTCCGGTGGTCTCCAGGCCGAGGGCGCCGATCAGCTCGGCCGCACCGTTGCCGACCACGATCGTGCCCGGCTCGCAGTCGAACATCTTGGCAACCAGATGGTCCTGAACACTCGCCGCGGAGGGGTACTCGCGAAGCAACGGCTCGAACGACCGCTTCATCTCGTCGAGCATGTCCGGGGGAGGGAAGTACGGGTTGACGAGGTAGCAGAAGTCACGCAGCCACGGGAACCGCCAGTAGCCGCCGTGTCGAGCGAGGTAGCTGTCGTACTGCGAACCCTCAGGCGCGAACAGTGTCTGGGCAATCTCGTAGTCCTGGAGGTCGTCGATCTCGTACCACCTCTCGGCGTCGAGTGGCATCGCAACCAGGCCGTGCTTGTCGAGGCCCGCAAGGACCCGCAGCACCTGCTCGTAGTACTCGTTGTGCCCGACGGAGTTGATGTAGGCCTCGAGGAACGGCAGGTAGGAAGTCTGGATGAACCCCTGCGAGAACTTGTAGATGTTCACGGTCTTGAAGTACTTGGCGTAGGCCTTGTTCTTCATGCTCGTCTTCGGGATGAACTGGTCGATGACGTTGTCGTCGGAGAGGGTGACGACGGTGCCGTCCATCCAGGCCTGGTGCCGGGCGACGGCGGCCAGATCAGGCGACGGGTCGGCGAGCAGCCTGGTGATGATCGAGGCGTCGTAGACGAGGTCGCTCTCGAGCAGCAGGGTGTCGTCCTTGACGAACTCGTCGCGAGCCAGGTGCAAGGAGTGGATGTTGTTGGTCGTCGCGAAGTCGTGGTTCACGACATAGCTGACGGGTACGCCGGCGTACGCCTCCCCGATCAGGTCCTGGACTGCCTGGGCGCCGTACCCGACGACGAGCACGATCCGTTCGACGCCGGCGGCTGTGACGGAGTCCAGGCTCCGCTCGATCAGAGTGCGGCCGTGCAGTTTGAGCATGCACTTGGTCTGGTCCTTGGTGAGCGAACCGAGTCTGCGGCCCATGCCGGCGGCAAGAATGAGTGCTTGCACCTGGACCTCCCTACGCTGGGCGAGATCGTGTTCAGGTTCACGCTACGCGTGTCGAGACATCAGCCGTCGGTTTTGCCGACCTCGGGCTTGTCGGGGAGGCGCCAGGCGGCGGCGTTGTTGTCGAACGCGGGGAGCCCACGGGTCTGGCGGATGAAGCCCCACAGGAGCGGGCCGAGGAGCAGCATTCCGGCGCCGATGATGCCGACCCAGCCGGGAGGTACGCCGAGCATCTTCAGGCCGGTCAGCGTCAGCACGATCACGATGCCGCGCCGGATCACGGACTGGGAGACCCAGCTGGCCATCCGGGCACCGATGAACGTGCCCGGCGTACCTCCGATGATCAGCGGGATCAGCACGGCCCACGTCACGCCGTCGGTGAAGACGTGGCCGACTGCTGCCGCGAGCACGAGGGGGACTGCCTGCACCAGGTCGGTGCCGACGAGCTTGACCGCCGACAGCGTCGGGTAGATCAGCAGCAGCGCCACCATGATCAGCGACCCGGAGCCCACCGAGGTGATGCCGACGAGCAGGCCTCCGACGGCGCCGACAAGGATGGTGCGTGCGACCAGGATCTTCGGCTCGTGGGTGGGCGCAACGTTGCCGGCGGTGACGAAGCGCAGCTGGAGATACATCCGCAGGGCATAGGTGCTCGCGGTGAAGAGCAGTGCGACGCCGATCGCATAGGTCAGGAAGTCCGCTTCGCTCTTCGCGTCACCGATCGACTTCACCAGGAAGCCGCCGGCGAATGCGAACGGCACCGAGCCGAGCATCAGCAGGCCGGCGAGGCGCAGGTTGGGCGAGCCCGACTTCCAGTGCACGGCGGCGCCGACCGACTTGTTGACGCTGGCCGCGACCAGGTCGTTCGCGACGGCGGCTGCCGGGTTGACCCCCAGGAAGATAAGCGCGGGTGTCATCAGCGCGCCACCGCCCATGCCCGTCAGGCCAACGACGATGCCGATGCCGAAGCTGACGACGAGGACCGAGAGGGCGGAGGTGGTGAGGAGGTCAGGCATCAGTCGGCCTTGGGTTGGGGTGTGTGGGTCTCGACAAGCTCGACCACCGGGACCACCGGGAAGGGGAGGACGGCGAGCACGTCGGCGAGTGCGTCCTCGATGGTGCGACCAGTGGTGTCGACGCGTACGTCGGCGTCGGCTGGCTCTTCGTAGGGCGAGGAGATCCCGGTGAACTCGGGGATCTCGCCGGCGCGTGCCTTTGCGTACAGGCCCTTGCGGTCCCGGCGCTCGCACTCCTCGAGCGGGGTCGCGACGTGCACGAGCACGAAGTCGCCACCAGCCTCCTCGACCATCGCCCGCACCTGCTTGCGGGTCTCGTCGAAGGGCGCGATCGGGGAGACGATCGCGATCCCGCGATGGCGGGCGATCTCGGCGGCCACCCAGCCGATCCTGCGGATGTTGGTCTCCCGGTCCTGTCTTGAGAAACTGAGGCCGGCGCTCAGGTTGCGACGTACGACGTCACCGTCGAGGCTCGTCACAGTCCGCTCGCCCTGCTCGAGGATCAGGTCGTGCAACGCCTGCGCCAGCGTCGACTTGCCGCTCCCGGACAGTCCGGTGAAGAAGACCACGACGCCGCGTTCGTCGGGCTGGTCGCTCTCGACGACGGCCGCGATCTCGGCAGCCAGGTCTCCCGCACCGGTGACCGCGAGGACGTCGCCCGGTGCGTAGTTGCCGACCACCTGGACGCCGAGCTCGTGGTCGACCGCCGGGTCGCCGTGCGACGCAAGGGGTACGGCGACCACGTTGGCGTCACCGAGCAGGCCCGCCGCTGCGATCGTTGCGCGGACCAGGCCGACCGCTGTCACGCCCTGGGGCGTGCCGAAGCCGCTCAGCGCGAGGAGGACGACGTGGCGGCCGCCACGGGCTGCCCGGATCGCGACCAGGTCGGAGTGGGTGAGTGGCGCGGCGACGGGGACGCTCAGTGCGCCGGCGTACTGCGACCGCACCTGCGCCGGGGTCAGGTGCAGCCGGCGGAACGGGCCATGCGAAGGATCGGCCAGCGCCGTCAGCACTCCTCCGGGAAGCTCGACCCTCGCCAGTGGCAGGCCCTCCGGGTCGACCAGCTCGAGAGTTCCGGCCGGAGGCGCGTCGGCCGGCAGCGCAAGCGTGATCGGTCCGTCCGTCGAGAAGCTCGTCAGCGGTGCCAGACCTCCGCCGAGCAGCAGCTCGAGGTCGTCAAGCTCGCGCGGGCTCGGACAGTGTTGGGGTTCAGGCACTGGGCAATCGTGCCAGAGGCGACGGCTGGGTGGGCCTCGGCTGCGCTCGACCAGCCGGCCGACCTGCCGGTTGGTCTCGGCCGAGCAGACCCGGATAGGTTCGGGGCATGGGTCAGTCCGTCATCGCCGAGGTCGTCAGGTCAGGATTCGTGGAGGGCCATCACTACGGCTCGATGGTCGCGATCGATGGCAACGGCGCCGTGCTCCATCAGGTGGGCGACGTGACCAGCCAAATCCTTCCGCGCTCGTGCAACAAGCCGATCCAGGCGCTAGGCATGGTCAAGGCCGGCCTCCAGCTCGAAGGCGAGCTGCTCGCCCTCTCCTGCGCCTCACACTCCGGCGAGTCCTTCCACCTCGACGGCGTACGCCGGATCCTGGCGGGCGCAGGCCTCACCGAGGAGTCGCTGCGAACTCCGCCCGACTACCCGCTGGACGATGACGCACGCGAAGCCGTGATCCGGAGCGGCGAGGCCAGGTCGTCGCTGATGATGAACTGCTCGGGAAAGCACGCCGCCATGCTCGCTACCTGCGTGGTCAACGGCTGGAGCACCGCCTACTACTTCGCGCCCGGCCACAGCCTGCAGAAGGCGATCGCCGAGACGTTCGCCGAGACGACCGGGGAGCCCGTCGAGCAGACCGCCATCGATGGCTGCGGTGCGCCGTTGCTGTCCACCTCGCTCACCGGCCTGGCCCGCGCGTTCTCCCGGCTCGCGGTGGCCCAGGACGGACCCGAGCGGCTGATCGCCGACGCGATCCGAAGCCACCCCGAATACGTCTCCGGCACCACGCGCGACGAGAGCGCCCTACTGCACGCCATTCCGGGTGCGATCGGCAAGGCAGGCGCGGAATCCTGTTATGTGGTGGCCCTTCCCGACGGTCGCGCGTTCGCGTTGAAGACCGATGACGGAGCGGCCCGCGCGAGACCGGTGGTGATGGCCGGTCTGCTGAAGCGACTGGGCGTCGACGTGGAGCCCGGCGTGGACACCGAGGCGGTACGCCGAACCGGGCAGCAACCGCTCCTCGGTGGCGGGGTCGCGGTCGGTGAAATCCGCGCCGTCTGAGCCGAATCCACGCCTGAACCGGGCTTTCCGAGACGTGCCAACGGGATCCGCCCCACAAAGAAAAAGATAGTCCAAAGATAGTCACCGGTTTTCGGAGAACCGGCGTGACGCCTGCCTGCATCGGTCGTTGACGGCTTCGAGATAGCCGGATCGAAAATGAGGGGCACGTCGAATGCGCATCGGATTCACCAGACCACTTCTCGGTATGGGTTCCGCCCTTCTGCTCGCCGTCGGCGCGAGTGTCGTGGCCGCCGTGCCGGCTCAGGCGGCCTACCCCGCCTCGGCAGAGACGGTCTGCACCCCGAAGCTCGACCGCTTCCTTGCCAACTTCGGCACGGTGAACGGCGCGCATCTCCAGGTGACCTCCAGTGCGGGTACGCCGACCGGCACAGCCACCATCAAGATCTACACGATGTCCGGCCGGTTCTACCGCAAGTACACCCTCCCGCTGAACAGCGGCATTGCCGGCACCGCTCTCGGCAAGAGGCTGCGCGCCGGCACCCACCTCGTCAGCACCCAGTACGTCCCGACTTCGGGTTCAGTCTTCAAGCCGTGCACCGGAGCAATGCGGACCTACACCGTCACCAGGGCGCAGGCCAGGGCGACCGTCAACGTCGCGAACGTGCACAGGGGCGGCCGGGCCCCCATCGTCGTGCACGTGACCGGCTTCCGCGGGATCAACCCGATCGGCAAGGTGCAGTGGACGATCACCCGCAACGGGCATCGCGTCGACGCTCACACGAGCACGAGGCGTTACCTCGGCACGCGGCCCTACTTGACGCACCGTTACCAGGTGCGTGGCCTCTACAAGATCCGTCTGGTCTTCGTTGGCAGCCACAACTTCCACCCCTCGCCAGCGGCGTACGACACCTTCCGTGTTCGCTGACCTGAGTAGGGCACACTCGCTCAGGTGAAGCGACTTCGTCTGGCTGTCATTACCGGCAGCCTCTTGCTACTGGTGCTGTTCCTGTTCACCGGTTTCCAGGCGTTGCGGGCGAAGTCCGCGCTTGTGGATGTCTCGAACGGGCTCGACGGGATGGCGCAGTCCCTGCGTCGTGGGGACCTCACCGCAGCGCACGCCGAGCTCGACACCGCCCGGAAGGCCGCCACCAGCGCCCACCACAACACCAGCGGACCGCTGTGGTGGCTGGCCAGCAAGGCGCCCGGGATCGGCGACGACGTCACCGCCGTACGCATCATCTCCGAGGTCTCCGATGACCTGTCCAACAAGGTCATCCCGAAGATGCTGGATGCCGCCGAGCCGATGCTGCCTGCGACGCTGCGCCCGAAGGGCGGCCGGGTTCCGATGGCCGGGATCAAGAAGGTCGCGCCCGCGTTCATCAGCGCTGACAAGGACTTCCAGGCGAACGTCAAGCGCGTCCTCGACATCCGCACCGCGCACCTGAGCCCAGCCCTTGCCGGGCCCATCACCAACCTCAAGACGACGCTGGGCCGGGCCTCCAACATCTCCCAGGCGGCCACCGCGGCCGCCCAGCTGCTGCCGCCGATGATGGCCGACGGGACCAAGCGGAAATACCTCCTGATGTTCCAGAACAACGCGGAGGCACGCGCGACCGGCGGTATCGGCGGTTCGTTCGCCGAGGTCAACGTCAAGAACGGCAAGGCGAAGATGGGCGCACAGGGCAGCGCACCCGTGCTGATCGGCATCGCCAACAAGCCGGTGCTGCCCCTGACTGCCGACGAAAAGTCCCTGTTCCAGCCGGAGATGGCGACCTACCCGCAGGACGTCAACTTCACCCCCGACTTCCCTCGCACCGGCCAGCTCCTCGCTGCCATGTGGCGCGAGCGGCACCCGCAGCCCGTCGACGGCGTCATCTCGGCCGACCCGGTCGCACTGTCCTATCTGCTCACCGGGACCGGTCCGGTGAAGATGCCGCGGGGCGTCGTCCTCACCGCCGCGAACGTCGTACCGGCGCTGCTCAACGGGATCTACCTGCACTACCCGGACGACCAGGCTGCTCAGGACTCGTTCTTCCAGGAGGCGGCCAAGGCCGTCTTCGACGCCGTCGCGGCCGGCAAGGGCGACCCGGGCGTCGTGCTCGACGGGCTGGTCCGTTCGGTGCTCGAGCACCGGCTGCTGCTCTGGTCGAGCCACCCCAACGAGGAGAAGCTGCTCGCCGACTCCGAGATCACGGGAGCCCTGCAGACCCATCGGACGAGTACGCCGGACGTCGGGGTCTACCTCAACGACGGCACCGGCGCGAAGATGGACTACTACCTCGACGCGAGTACGTCGCTCCAGGCGGTCTCCTGCGACAACGGCCAGCAGAACCTCAAGGCAACGGTGACGATGCGGTCGCTGGCTCCGAACAACGCGGCAAAGCTGCCGCTGTCGATCATCGGCCTCGGGACCCAGATCCCCAACGGCGTCATCCGGACGACAGTGCTCGTCTATGCGCCCGTCGGTGGGACGTTCCAGGGGCTGAAGCTCGACTCGGCAACTGCGCCGTTCGGCGACCACACCGATCACGGTCGCGAGGTCGCGGCGATCTCGCTCGACCTGGCTCCCGGCCAGGAGAAGACGATCACCGCGACCATTCTCGGAGCGCCCGACCAGAGCGGTGATCCGCAGCTGCGGACGACTCCCGGCGTACGCCTCACGGGCGTGGGATCGGTCGAGCCGACGAAGTGCGGCTCCTGATCAAGCCAGCCTGCTAGCAGTGCAAGCAGGCGTAAACACGTTAAACAAAAGGTCCTTGTGAGCCGATTCACCGGTTCAGGGGTTGCATCTGCTTGCAATAGTTAGCACACTGGACGGGTGGCTAGGTCAAAGGTCGGCAAGACCGTCGAATCCCTGGGGGACTACCTCCGTGAACAGCGGGTGGGCGCACAGCTGTCCCTTCGCCAGCTCGCGGAGCAGACCGGCGTGTCGAATCCGTACCTCAGCCAGATCGAACGTGGTCTGCGCCGGCCATCAGCCGAAGTGCTCCAGCAGCTCGCGAAGGCGCTTCGGATCTCTGCCGAGCAGCTCTACGTGCAGGCCGGGATCCTCCACCCCGATGAGGGGCACGTTCGGTCAGTGGAGTTGGCGATCCTTGCCGATCCCGTGCTGACCGAGAGGCAGAAGCAGTCCCTGTTGGACGTCTATCAGTCCTTCCGGGCCGTCACCGAGAACCTCGTCACACCAACCCTCACCGAAGACGTCGTTCGCCTCGCTCCCGAGGTCGACGCAACAACCGAAGGAATCTGAGATGGCCAAGACCCAGTTCAACGTTGAGCAGCTCAAGTCCGAAGCCGTGAAGCCGCTGTTCGCCGTCGCCGGCGCCACCGAGCTCGCCGTCGATTTCGCGCGGGGCTATGCCACCGAGACGCAGAAGACCGCGCAGGACCGCTTCGCCGGTGTGCAGGCTCGCGTTGCCAAGGTTGACCGCGACCCGAAGAACCTGCAGGCCAGGGCGACCTCCCTCGTCAATGCCCGCCTCGAGGAGCTCACCAAGGAAGCCAGGGACGCCCAGGCCAAGTTCGAGTCCCGCGTTGCCGAACTCCAGAGTGACGCCAAGGCCCTCCCCGCCAGGGTCCAGGCTCAGCTGGCCGACGCCGTCGCCGAGCTCACCAAGACCTACGCCGACCTCGCCGCGCGTGGCGAGAAGTTCGTCGCCGCTGTCCGCAAGGACGGCGTGAAGGCTGTCACCACCGTCAAGAAGACGCCGGCCAGGAAGCCGGCTGCCAAGAAGGCCGCGGCCAAGGCGCCCGCCAAGAAGGCTGCGGCGAAGAAGGCTCCTGCCACCAAGGCGACCGCCTGAAGCAACGACGGCTCAGTGACCTCCCTCGCTGAGCAGCTCGCGCTCTTCTGACCCTCCCTTCAGGAAGCGCGAGCCAGTGGGGCCCCGGTTTTCCGGGGCCCCACTGCCGTCCCCACCCGGTGGTCGAGCCATCCCCGGTGGTCGAGCTTGTCGAGACCAAGTCCCACCTCAGTCCCGATGCATCCGTGACTCACTCGAACTCGCACATCCAGACCAACTCGACAGGTCGTCGGCCCGCTGTGTAGCGGCTTCCCGTGCCTTGCTGATGCTGCGCGAATCGCAGTTCCAGCTTCGTCGTACGTCTGACATAGAAGCTGCCGTCCGAGCATCAAAGAATGTATGTCCACGCCACCAGAGGATGGTGATCGATCCATCCGCCACCGAAAGGTGGGCCGCGCGGGCCTGTGGACAACGGGAGTGGTCTCGACAAGCTCGACCACCGGTGACAGCTCGACCATCGGTGGACAGCTCGACCACCGTCGGCGCGGTCGGCCGTCGGTCGGTCTGGGGCATTGTTCGCAGGCCGGTTAGGCTTTGGGTTGTGCACCTGTTCGCAATCGAGTCCGGCATCGCCCTCGTCGCCTTCTTCGCGCTGATCGCGTTGAAGTTCTTCGTGCTCATCGACGCGGTCACCCGCCCTGCAGCGGCGTACCTCGCTGCGGACAAGCTCACCAAGCCCGGCTGGCTGTGGATCCTCGGTCTCACGCTGGCCACTCAGATCATCTGGCCGAGCCCGGTCTCGATCATCCCGGTCATCGGCACGATCGCCGCGTTCGTCTACCTTCTCGATGTACGTCCCGCATTGGCATCACTCACGCGCCGCTGAGTCCCTATCCTCAGGACATCCCGCCAACGAGAGTGCAGGTGCGCGTGTCCTCGGTATCGCCGCAAGAGCGTGTGCAGCAGCTCGGTCCGTCGTACCTTCAACGACGGATTCGTCGCGTCCTGACGATCGTGTTCGGCATCGACGTAGTCGTGCTCGTGGTGGCGTCCGTGATCGCGTGGCGGCAGCGCCAGGTCGTCGACATCTGGTGGGACACGCCCTTCGACCCGACGTCCTATTTCCCAGCCGTCTCGATCGGCGTGATCATCCTCTGGGCGATGCTGCTGATCATGCTCGGCGCCTATCACTACCGGACCTTCGGCTCGGGCTTTGAGGAGTTCCGGGCGATCACCGTCGCTTCCGCGCTGACGTTGGGCATCGTCGGGTTCATCGGCTTCCTCGGGCAGAGCACGATGTCGCGCGGCTACCCGCTGCTGTTCTTCATCTTCGGTACGCCAGCCCTGCTGGTCGTGCGCTACATCGACCGCAAGGTGCTGCACTACATCCGCAAACGGGGCCGGCTGGTGCACCGGGTGATCGCTGTCGGTGCCCCGGTCGCGGTGGCCGAGCTGGTCGGCGTCCTCAACCGGGAGAGCTGGACCGGCTATCACGTCCTCGGGATGTGCGTACCTCCCGCCTATCTCGGCGCCGAGTCCTCGGTCGTGCCGATGCTCGGCGGGCTCGACGACGTCCGCCGGGTGGCGATCGAGCACTCCGTCGACACCGTCTTGGTCGCAGGCGGCTCGTACTCGTCGTCGGCCGACCTGCGAAAGCTGGGCTGGGCGATCGAGGGACTCCACCTCGACATGCTGGTGGTGCCGTCGCTGACCGACGTGGCCGGCCCGCGCATCCACATGCGCCACGTCGCCGGCCTGCCGCTGGTGCACGTCGAGGAGCCGCAGGTCGACGAGGCCGGTGGCTTCGGAAAGCGGCTGTTCGACATCGTGGTGGCGTCGATCCTGGTGGTGCTCATCTCGCCGGTGATGCTGCTGATCGCCCTGTTCATCAAAATCACCGACTGGGGTCCGGTGTTCTATCGCCAGCAACGTGTCGGCATCCTCGGCGACGACTTCGTGATGGTGAAGTTCCGTTCAATGGTCCGCAACGCCGACCAGATCCGGGTGTCGCTCGAAGGCGAGAACGAGTCCGACGGCGTGCTGTTCAAGATCAAGAACGATCCGCGGATCACCCGGGTCGGCGGGTTCATCCGGAAGTACTCCCTCGATGAGATCCCGCAGCTGTTCAACGTCGTACGCGGCGAGATGAGCCTGGTCGGCCCCCGACCGCCGCTGCCCGGTGAGGTCGAGAAATACGACGAGGTGGTGCACCGGCGGCTGCTCGTCCGGCCGGGCATGACCGGTCTCTGGCAGGTGTCCGGGCGGTCCGACCTCTCCTGGGAGGAGTCCGTGCGCCTGGACCTCTACTACGTGGACAACTGGTCGCTGGTCTCCGACCTGGTGATCATGCTGAAGACCGTCCGCGCGGTGCTGTTCTCATCGGGTGCTTACTGATCCCGGTCCCCGGGGTTGCGTCCGGCATCAGTTAGTTGTAACTTACCGTAAGTAATGACTAACCAATCCGTGATCGACGCGCTGGCGGCACTCGCTGACCCGACCAGGCGACAGATCTTCGAACACATCGCTGACCGCCCACGGGCAGTGGGTGAGCTGGCCGGCGTACTCCCGGTCAGCAGGCCCGCCGTCTCGCAACACCTCAAGGTGCTCAAGGAAGCCGGGCTGGTCCTCGACCGCGCCGACGGCACCCGGCGCATCTACCAACTCGATCCCGGTGGGCTGGCCGCGCTGCGCGACTACCTCGACGGATTCTGGAACCGCTCGCTGGCGGCCTTCAAGCAGGCGGCCGAGCAGACCCCCAAGGAGAAATGACATGCAGGCAACCGACACATCCGTCTGGACCACGGTCCAGGTGGACGTCCCGATCGAGCAGGCCTTCAAGGTCTTCACCGAGGGCATGGGCACCTGGTGGAACGCCGACCACCACATCATCGAGGTGCCGCTCAAGGAGATGATCTTCGAGCCGCACGTCGGTGGCCGGATCTACGACCTCGGCGTCGACGGCAGCACCTGCGTCTGGGCGCGGGTGCTGGCCTACGAGCCGTCGACGCGGCTGGTCTTCAGCTGGGACATCGGCCTGGACTGGAAGATCGAGACCGACCTTTCGAAGACCAGCGAGGTCGAGGTGAGGTTCTTCGAGGACGGCCCGGCCTCGACCCGCGTCGAGCTCGAGCACCGGAACCTCGACCGGCACGGCGATGGCTGGGAGTCGATGCGTGCGGGCGTCGGATCTGCGAACGGCTGGCCCGCCCTGGCGACGAGCTTCGGTGGCGCGTTCGCGGCCTGATCTCGACAAGCTCGATCACCGAGCGGGGGAGCTCGATCACCAGGTCGGTGTGAGTGTCGGCGCATCGGGGTAGGCCTCGGTCATGAGATGCCACTTCATTCCGTCGTACCTCCTCGACCAGATCGCGGCTGCCGAGGACGAGCAGATCGCCCGGTGTGGACACCGGACCCGCGAGATCGATGCGGCGCTGCGGGCTCGACGGGCAGCGACGAGCTCGACCACCGGAGCGACGTCGGGGGCGGCGTGGGAGGTCTACACGACCGCCAACACCTCGACGCTCCCCGGCACCCTGGTCCGGTCGGCCGGCGAACCGGACGTTTCGGACGTCGAGGTCAATGAGGCGGCCACCGGCGTCACCGAGACGCTGGCGCTGTATGCGGACCTCGGGCGGTCGTCCTACGACGACAAGGGGGCGACGGTCGTGTCGACCGTGCACTACGAGAAGGACTACGACAACGCCTTCTGGGACGGCAACCAGCTGGTCTTCGGAGACGGCGACGGCAAGATCTTCGGGCGGTTCACCAAGCCGATCGACGTGCTCGGCCACGAGCTGTCCCACGCGGTCACCCAGTACTCCGCCAATCTCACCTACTCGGGCCAGTCGGGTGCCCTCAACGAGTCGATCTCCGACTGCTTCGGCTCCTGCGTGAAGCAACGGCATCTCTCGCAGGACGCCGCGTCGGCCGACTGGCTGATCGGCGAGGGCATCTTCCTGCCGACGGTCAAGGGTGTTGCGCTCCGGTCGATGAAGGCGCCCGGGACGGCCTACGACGACCCGACGTTGGGCAAGGACCCGCAGGTCGCATCGATGGACGACTACGTCGACACCCAGGACGACGACGGCGGCGTGCACACCAACTCGGGCATCCCCAACAAGGCGTTCTACCTGGCCGCGACCGCGATCGGTGGCACCACGTGGGAGGGCGCCGGCCGGATCTGGTACTCCGCCCTGACCTCCGGCATCCCGGCGTCGACGGACTTCGCCGGCTTCGCGGCTGCCTGTGTGGCAGCGGCCGGAGATCACGCGAAAGCGGTCGCGGCTGCCTGGCAGCAGGTCGGAGTTGCTGGCGCGTCCGGGCCGTCGCCTGCTCCCGCTCTGCCGCCGGCGGCAGCTGTCGTGGAGGTGACCCGATCCGGCGGGTTCGGTGGTCTCATCAAGCGTGGATCGCTGGACCTCACCTCGGATGACCCGCGGGCCGCCGAGGTGTCGTCCTTGCTCGAACACATCGACTTCGCCGGTGTACGCGAAGGTGACGGGGCTCCGGACCGGTACGTCTATGAGTTCCGCTGCGATCCGCACCGGCTGCGCGTCCATGAGGCCGCCCTGACGCAGGACCTGCGCAGGCTCGCCGATCTCGTCCTGGAGTAGCGGCCAGTGACCGGGCGACGGGCAGCCTGGCGCTGAAAGCCGTTGAAACGGCCAGATCGGGGCAGGGTGCCCGTTCTTCGGACCCTGTGGACCGGTGTTTGCGCGTTCGCGAACTCCGGAGCAATGTCCTCGACCATGTTCGTCGACGAGGCGCTGCAGCGACACGGCGGTCTGTGCCGTGCCCACGCCCTGGTCCGGCTCACGTCGCGCAGTGCCGTCAGGTCGGCACTCGATCGGGGTGAGATCGTCCGCGTCGGGCGAGGTCGATACGCGCTACCCACCGCAGACCTGGCGCGTCGAGTGGCCCACGCCCTGAGCGGGGTGGTGTCCCATGCGAGCGCGGCCGCGTACTGGGGTTGGGAGCTCAAGTGTCAGCCTGAACGGCCGGTCGTCACGGTGCCGCGCAACCGGAACGTCGCGGCACGTCGCCGGGTCGGCGTGGACGTCCGCTGGCGGAACATCCCGGTTGAGGACATCAGCACCCACCAGGTGACGATGCCTGCGGCGACGGTCATCGACTGCGCGGTGACGCTGCCGTTCGACCAGGCTCTTGCGATCGCTGACTCCGCACTTCGATCCGGGCAGGTCGACCTCGACGAGCTGGTGCAGCGAGCAGGTCGACTGTCGAGCACGGGTCGCACCGAAGCCTTCCGGGTGATCCAGCACGCCGATGGCAGAGCGGCGGGTGCATTCGAGTCCGTGCTCCGGGCCATCGCGATCGGCGTTGCCGGGCTGTCGGTGGAGCCGCAGGTCGAGATCATCGACGGCAGCTTCTATGCACGACCGGACCTCGTGGACGAGACGTTGCGCATCGTGATCGAGGCGAACTCGTTCGAGTACCACGGCAGCCGCAAGCTGATGAAACGCGACTGCGAGCGGTATGTGTCGCTCGTGACCCGGGAGTGGACGGTGCTCTGGTTCACCTGGGAGCACGTGATGTTCGATCCGGAGTGGGTTGCGAGCGCGCTTGCCGCGGTGGCGAGTACCAAACGACGGGCAGCCTTGCGCCGAAAGCCGCAGAAACGACCTGAATCAGGAAGGGTGCCCGTTCTTCGGTCGCCCCGCTAGCGTGTGCGCATGCCTGTCGACGAAGCTCTTGCCCCATTGCTCCAGCTCCTCGAGCTCTCACCGCCGATGGCGGAGCAGACTCCCGACGATGCTCGCAACGGGTTCCGGACGCTCACTGTCGGCTTCCGCAAGCCCGAGAACGTTGTTGCGGTCGGCTCTGTCGAGGACATCGAGGTGCCCGGGGCGGAAGGCCCGCGCAACGCACGTGTCTATCGGCCCGAGGGCAAGGGGCCCTGGCCGACGGTCGCGATGTTCCACGGCGGCGGCTTCGTGATCGGCGATCTCGACACGCACGACAACATGGCCCGGTCGATCTGTCGGCGAGCCAAGGCGGTGGTCGTATCGGTCGACTACCGGCTCGCGCCGGAGCACAAGTTCCCGGCCGGCCTCGACGATGCCCTCGCGGCGACGCGGTGGATCCAGGCCAACCTCGCGTCCCTGGGCGGGACGGACACGCTGGCGGTCGCGGGTGACAGCGCCGGCGGGAACTTCAGTGCGGTGATCGCGCAGGAGGTGCCGGGAATCGCCGCGCAGTTCCTGATCTACCCGGCGACCGACGTCACCGGCGACTACCCGTCCCGGGTCGAGAACGCGACCGGTTACTTCCTCGATGAGTCGACCGCGCGGTGGTTCATCGCCAACTACCTCAACGAGACCGATGACCCCGACAACCCGCGGATCTCGCCGCTGCAGGCCGAGTCGCTGGTCGGCCTCCCGCCGGCGGTGGTGGTCACCGCGGAGTTCGACCCGTTGCGCGACGAGGGCGAGGCCTACGCCGCCGCTCTCGAGAAGGCCGGCGTCGACGTCACGTCGCGTCGCTACGCCGGCATGATCCACGGTTTCTTCGACATGGGCGGATTCTCGCCCGGTGCGCAGGCGGCTCTCGACGATGCGATCGACCTCTTCGCCGACGTGCTCGACAGCTGAGGTCGGGCGGCTACGCCGAATGGAGAGCGGTCACCAGATCGCGTAGCTGGTCGGGATCGATGTCATATCCCGGGAAGTAGACGCACACCCGGTCGGCCACGTCGCCGAAGCGCCGGACGATCTCGTGCGCACACTCCTCCGGGGTGCCGCGGACGGCCAGGGTCGCGAGCATCGTGTCGTCGACCAGATCGGTCATCTCGCCGACGGCGCCGACCTTCGAAAGCCGGTTGAGCTCCGGCTGGAGCGACTCCCAGCCCTCGACCTCCAGCACCGGCCGATAGTTCGGGGTCGACCCGTAGAACGCGAGCAGGCGCCGCACGCAGGTGGAGGCGACCTCGAGCTGCTCCGGAGTCCGGCCCACCGCGGCAATCACCTGAGGCACGATGCTCAGCTGGTCGCGAGTGCGTCCGGCCCGGTCCAGACCCGACTCGACTGCGGGCATGGTGCGCTCACGGAAGTGCCGCAGGCTGTTGAACGGCATCACCAGCAGGCCGTCCGCCACCTCGGCTGCGGTCCGCGTCAGCACTGGTCCGAGCGCACCCATCAGGACGGGCGGCGCGCCGTACGGGCTCGGTCCGGGGTTGAACGTGGGTGGCATCAGCGTGTGCCGGGTGAACTCGCCACGGAAATCGAGCGGAGTGCCGTCCTGCCAGGACGACAGGATCGCCTTGACCGCCAGGACGGTCTCCCGCATCCGGGCGGCCGGCTTCGACCACGAGCTCCCGTAGCGGTTCTCGATGTGTGGCTTGATCTGGCTCCCGAGGCCGAGGTGGAAGCGGCCACCGGACAGCAGCTGCAGGTCGTACGCCGCATGCGCCAGGTGCAGCGGGCTGCGCGGAAACGCGATCGCGACGTTGGTCATCAGGTCGATCTGGGTGACCGGAGCCGCCAGGGCCAACGGCAGGAAGACGTCGTGCGGGCCCTCGAACGTGAAGAGCCCGTCGACACCCGTGGCAGCCAGTGCGGCTGCCCGCCCGGCGGCCGCGTCGGGTCGGGCGTCCAGCTGGATGTCGATGCGCACGGCTCAGTCCTGCGGCTGGGGTCAGGGGCGCCGCGCGCGAGCGGCCGAACGGGCCCGCTCGCCGGCGCTGAGGTGGACCTTCCGGATCCGGACGGCGTCGGGGGTGACCTCGACGCACTCGTCATCGCGGCAGAACTCGAGGGACTGCTCCAGGGAGAGCTTCTTCGGCGGGACCAGCTTCTCGAAGTTGTCCGAGCTGGAGGCCCGGACGTTGGTCTGCTGCTTCTCCTTGGTGATGTTGACGTCCATGTCGTCGGAGCGCGAGTTCTCACCGATGATCATGCCTTCGTAGACCTCGGTCGTCGGGTCGACGAACATGATCCCGCGCTCCTGCAGGTTCGTCATGGCGTACGCCGTGGCAGCACCCGACCGGTCGGCGACCAGGGACCCCTGCGAGCGGGACTTGATCTCGCCCGCCCACGGCTCGTAGCCCTCGGAGATGTGGTGGGCGATGCCGGTGCCGCGGGTCTGGGTGAGGAACTCGGTCCGGAAGCCGATCAGGCCGCGCGAGGGGACCAGGAACTCCATCCGGACCCAGCCGGTGCCGTGGTTCACCATCTGCTCCATCCGGCCCTTGCGGATCGCGAGCAGCTGGGTGATCGCGCCGAGGTGCTCCTCGGGGGCGTCGATGGTCAGGCGCTCGGTCGGCTCGTGGAGCTTGCCGTTGATCTCCCTGGTGACCACCTGCGGCTTGCCGACGGTCAGCTCGAAGCCCTCGCGGCGCATCTGCTCGACGAGGATCGCCAGGGCGAGCTCGCCGCGGCCCTGGACCTCCCAGGCATCCGGACGCTCGGTCGGCAGGATCCGCAGCGAGACGTTACCGACCAGCTCGCTGTCCAGACGGTCCTTGACCAGGCGGGCGGTCACCTTGGTGTTCTTGGTCGGGCCACGACCTGCGAGCGGGGACGTGTTGATGCCGATGGTCATCGAGATGGCGGGCTCGTCGACGTGGATCAAGGGAAGGGCGACCGGGTTCTCCGGGTCGGCCAGGGTCTCGCCGATGGTGATGTCCGGGATGCCCGCGATGGCGACGATGTCGCCGGGACCCGCCTCTTCGCCGGGCTTGCGCTCGAGTCCTTCGGTGACCAGCAGCTCGGTGATCTTGACGGTCTTGGTGGTGCCGTCGCGCTTCATCCAGGCGACGTTCTGGCCTTTCCTGAGGTGGCCCTCGTGGATCCGGACCAGCGCGAGCCGGCCGAGGAACGGGCTGGCGTCGAGGTTGGTCACGTGGGCCTGCAGTGGGGCGCCCTCGGTGTAGACCGGCGCCGGAATGGTCTCGAGGATCGTCTTGAAGAGTGGCTCGAGGTCGCTGCCCTCGGGCATGGTCCCGTTCTCGGGCGCGTTCAGGCTGGCGATGCCGGCGCGGCCCGAGGCGTAGACGACCGGGAAGTCGAGTGCGTCCTGGCTGTGGGACTCGTCGAGGAGGTCCATGAACAGCTCGTAGGTCTCGTCGACGACCTCGGCGATCCGGGAGTCGTGGCGGTCGGTCTTGTTCACGACGAGGATCACCGGCATGTCCGCGTTGAGCGCCTTGCGGAGCACGAAGCGGGTCTGCGGGAGCGGGCCTTCGGAGGCGTCGACGAGGAGCACGATGCCGTCGACCATCGACAGTCCGCGCTCGACCTCCCCGCCGAAGTCGGCGTGGCCGGGGGTGTCGATGATGTTGATCGTCATCGGCTTGCCCTCGGCGGCCGGGCCGGCGTAGTGCACAGCGGTGTTCTTCGCGAGGATCGTGATGCCCTTCTCGCGCTCGAGTTCGCCCGAGTCCATCGCGCGCTCGCCAACACCTTCGGCCTGGTGCGCCGAGAACGCGCCCGCCTGCAGCAGCATGGCGTCGACGAGAGTGGTCTTGCCGTGGTCGACGTGCGCGACGATCGCGACGTTGCGGAGGTCGGTGCGGGAGGTGGGTGACATCTGGTGCAGGCGCCTTTCGGGCAGAAAACGGGCAAGAAAAGGCCCGTTCTCACAAATTGGGGATCTGGGCGTCGACTGACGCACGCTAAGTCTATCGTGACTCGCGTGCCTCCCTTCCGCGTCCTCTTCGTCTGCATTGGCAACATCTGCCGCTCACCACTAGGGGAACGTCTGCTCGCCGCACAGCTCCCCGCCGACCAGTTCGTGGTCGAGAGCGCGGGGGTGATGGCGCTGGTCGGATCGGAGATGAATCCGGAGGCGGCAACCCTCCTCGCGTCGTACGGCGGGACCGCTGATGGCTTCCACGCCCGGCAGGTGACGGCCGCCATGCTGCAGGACGCCGACCTGATCCTGACCGCAACCAAGGACATCCGTTCCCGGGTGCTCGAGGACGCTCCAGCGGCGTTGCGGCGTACGTTCACCGTGCTCGAGTTCGCGGCCCTGCTCGATCAGGTCGACGAAGCCGACACCCTGGCCGAGCTGGTGCGGAACGCGTCGGCCGCCCGCTCGGAGGCGCGGCTCGACGACTACGACATCCCCGACCCGTATCGGCAGGGCGCCGAGAGCCACCAGCTCGCCGCGAAGCTGATGGAGCATGCGGTCACCCGGATCGCGGCCGGCCTCGACCAATGACGGCGAGCCTCGGGTGATGCGAGGACCTCTGTGGGTGGTGGCGGCTGTCCTCGGTGCGACGGTCGGTGTCGTGCTGCCCTCCACGACCGCCCAGACCCCGCGCGCGCTGGTGAGCATCCGCCCGCAGTCCGCCACGGTCCTGGAACCGGCCAGGGCGGCGCGTCCGCTCGCCGGCATCGTGATTGCCCTCGATCCGGGACACCAGCTCGGCAACCACAACTTCTTGTCCCAGATCAACAGGCAGGTGCCGGCCGGCGGCTTCACCAAGCCCTGCAACACGACCGGGACCGCCACCAATGCCGGCTACCCCGAGGCGACCAACAACTGGCGGATCGCGAACCTGATGAAGTCCCGGTTGCAGGCTCTCGGTGCCACCGTCGCGCTCACCCGCACGACCAACAGCCAGCAGCACTGGGGGCCGTGCGTCGACGTGCGCGGCCGCTTCGGCAAGCGGGTCGGCGCCAGGCTGATGGTGAGCCTGCACGCCGATGGCGCACCCGCGAACGACCTGGGCTTCCACGTGATCGCCCCGACGAACCGCAAGCCGTGGACCTCCGACATCGCAGTCCCCTCGCTCCGGTTGGCGAAACAGCTCCGCCTCGGGATGCTCGGCGCCAAGCTGCCGCAGTCGACCTACATCAAGGGCGGGCTCGACATCCGCAGCGACCTCGGCACCCTGAACCTGTCCGACGTCCCGGTCGCGATGGTCGAGATCGGCAACATGCGCAACCGCTCGGACGCCGCCCGGATGACGTCCTACCGGGGCCGGGTCCGCTACGCCAACGCCCTGGTCAACGGCATCCGTCGCTACCTCAACCGCTAGATCCGCGACCCGGCTCTTGGGTGCAGTTTTTGACGCTGACCCGGCCCGTACGAACCTGTCAGTCGTGCTCACCCGGCCCGAGCGCGCGCGCCGAACTCGTCGAGCGGGCGGCCTGTCGCTTCATCCCTTCGGCCGGGCGGATCGGCTCCGGCCACTTCGGCGTGAGGGTGTCGCCGAGGGTCTCGCCGCGCAGCTTGCGGGCGATGAGCGGGCTGATCCATTCGCCGAACCAGTCGCGTTCGCGTGCCAGCGCCTGGCCGAACGTCAGCGGACTCAGCGGCTTGAACTGCTTCGGCGCCAGCGTGTGGTCCACGCGCAGCGCCGCGAGCACCTTGGCGGCGAGGTACTTGTGACCGTGTCGTGACATGTGCAACCGGTCGGTGTCCCACATCCGTGGATCGGCGTACGCCGTCATCGCCCAGTGGTCGATCAGGATCGCGTCGTGCTCGGCCGCGATCCGGCGGATGCCGCGGTTGAAGGCGTTGTTGCGCGGTCGGAGCGGTTCGAGCAGGGGCGACACCCTCACGTCGTACGACGTGAACAGGAGCAGCCGGGCCCCCGAGGAGGCGATCCGCGCGATGGCCGCCTCGTAGCGCCGGAGCACATCGGGTACGTCGCTGCGCAGCCGCAGAATGTCGTTGCCGCCGGCGAAGAAGCTGACCAGCGTCGGCTCGAGCGCGAGGGCCTGCTCGACCTGCTCGTCGACGATGTCGTCGAGGACCTTGCTCCGGATCGCGAGGTTGGCGTACTCCCACGACGGGTTGGCCCGGCCGAGCTGCTTCGCGACCCGGTCGGCCCAGCCACGCACCCCGTTCGGGTAGGCGTCATCGCGATCGCCCACGCCCTCGGTGTAGGAGTCACCGAGCGCCACAAATCGTCCAGCCATGTCCGGGGCACGCTAGGCGCCCCAGGCGAACGTGAGGTGAACTCAGGAGAAGATCGGACCTCGGTGCAGCTTCTTCTGGGCTGCCTGCGCGATGGGCTTGACCACCATCTCGTCGATGTTCACGTGCCGGGGGAGCGACGCCACCCAGCGGATCGCCTCGGCGATGTCGTCTGCGACCAGCGGCGAGTCCACGTCGGCATAGACGGCGTCGGCCTGCGCCTGGTCGCCACCGAAGCGGGTCAGTGAGAACTCCTCGGTGTGCACCATCCCCGGCGCAATCTCAGTGACACGGATCGGCTCGCCGTTGAGCTCGAGGCGCAGGGTCTCGGTGATGACCTTGGTCCCGTGTTTGGCGGTGGTGTAGCCGGCGCCACCCTCATAGGCGTTCCGCCCGGCTGTCGAGCCGACGTTGACGATCAGGCCGGTGCCGTTCGCCCGCAGCGCGGGGAGCAGCGCCTTCGTCACCCGCACCAGGCCGAGCACGTTCACGTCGTACATCTGCTGCCAGTAGGCGAGAGACGCGTTCTCAATCGGGTCGGAACCGAAGGCGCCACCCGCGTTGTTCACGAGTACGTCGAGCCGCGGGCCGACGGCCGAAGCGAGCTCAGCCACCGAGGAGTCGGAGGTGACATCGCAGACGACCGCGGTGCCCCCGATCGAGTCGGCGAGTGAGTCGATCCGATCGGATCGGCGGGCCGCACAGAAAACCTGGAACCCGTCCGCTGCGAGCGCACGCGCGGTGCTGGCCCCGATCCCGCTGCTCGCTCCGGTGACGACGGCAATCCGCTTCTCAGACATGGACGCATTATCCAGCTACTGGTCAGACGTGCCCGATTCGGGTCACAATCGCACTCATGAACTCGGGCCGCCTGGCGTCAATGTTCGCCGTCCCAGCCGGGATCGTCTTTGCCGTCGCCACCGAGTTGGTGCTCGGCCAGCGGGATGTCGCAACCAGCGCGGACGTCGCGACGACGATCGGTGCCGTGCTCGCCGGGTGTGCGCTGGCCGAACTGGGGAACTCGCTGGTTCCGACTGCGCCGGTCTGGCTGCGGCTGGTCTCGAGCGTAGGGACCCTGGTTCTCGTCGCCGCCGTCTGGCAGGTGATCACTGATGGTCTGCAGTCGGCCATCGACGGTTACGAAGGTGAGGCGGTGGCCCGGGCGGTGCCCGCCATCGCGCTCTTCGTCCTCGGGATGGTGGGGCTCTACCGGACGCGCGGCAAGAAGGTCAGAACCAAGAGCGGCCGGAGCCGTGCTCCCGCCGTACCGACCCACCGTCACTAGACCTGGCAGGCAGCCGTCGACCCGGGCAGGCGATACCGGTTCGCCGCGACCCATGCATAGGCCCGTCTGCCCAGCGGGCGCAGCGGCTTCGAACCCAGGGCCCGTCCGGCGATGCGGACCGCAAAATGGCTCGAGCGCCGCAGGGTGCCCGCGACGGCCTCGTGGCCGATCAGGATCCGGTTGCCGTCCACCAGGTGCAGGGCCGCAGTGGCGGCTTCGCGGGTGATGCCGAACTCTGCGAGGTGTGGCCAGGCCTGCCACGGGATCGCCTCGACCTGACAGCCGAGGCGCACGGCCCACTGCACCGAGCTCGTGCAGAAACCGCAGTCGGCGTCGTACAACAGCGCTCTGGCCACCTCCCGAGCGTAGGTGGTCGGGAATGCAGCACAATCGGCGGTGGTTGAAGCCATGGTTGGAGTTGGGCGGAGGTGGATCAAATGACCGGTGACGAGGCGACGCTGAAGCGCGTCGCGATGATCAGCCTGCACACGTCCCCCCTCGATCAACCGGGAACCGGCGACGCCGGCGGGATGAACGTCTATGTCACCGAACTCGCCCGGCAGCTGGCCGCCCGCGACATCGAGGTCGACATCTTCACCCGGGCCACCTCCTCCCAGCTCCCCGCCTCCGTCCTCGCGGAGCCAGGCGTCAACGTCCGGCACATCGTGGCCGGCCCCTTCGAGGGCCTGACGAAGGGCGAGCTCCCGGGGCAGCTCTGTGTCTTCGCGCGCGAGGTGCTCCGGACCGAGGCGCAGTTCGATGCCGGTCACTACGGGGTGGTGCACAGCCACTACTGGCTGTCCGGTCAGGTCGGCGCTCTGGCTCGTGACCGTTGGGGCGTCCCACTGGTGCACACGATGCACACGATGGCCAAGGTCAAGAACGCGCTGCTCGCCGAGGGAGACACCCCCGAGCCGACGGCACGGGTGATCGGCGAGGAACAGGTCGTCGCTGCGGCCGACATCCTGATCGCGAACACCGACGACGAGGCCAAGGACCTGGTCAACTCCTACGACGCCGACCCGGCGCGCGTCGAAGTGGTCAACCCTGGCGTCGATCTGACTCTCTTCCGCCCCACCTCGCAGGCCTCGGCCCGGGAGCGACTGGGCCTTCGCCCGGACGCTGACCTGCTGCTCTTCGTCGGCCGGATCCAGCCGTTGAAGGCACCCGATGTGCTGCTCAGGGCGGCCGCCTCGCTGCTTGCGCGCGATCCCTCGCGCCGGTCCCGTCTCGTGGTTGCCGTCGTGGGTGGTCCCTCCGGCACCGGTCTCGAGCGGCCGCAGGCCTTGCAGGACGTCGCTGCCTCGCTCGGGATCAGCGACGTGGTGCGGTTCGTGCCTCCGGTGTCGCGGGCGACGCTCGTCGACTGGTACGCCGCGGCCTCGCTGGTCTGCGTCCCGTCGTACAACGAGAGCTTCGGGCTGGTCGCTGTCGAGGCCCAGGCGGTCGGGACGCCGGTCGTCGCAGCCGCCGTTGGTGGCCTGACGACGGCCGTCCGCGACGGGCACTCCGGCATCCTGATCGACGGGCACGATCCCGATGACTACGCCCGGGCGATCGAGCGGATCCTCGACGCCCCCGACCTGCGCAAGATGCTCTCGAAGGGCGCGATCGAGCAGGCCTCGCAGTTCAGCTGGGAGCGTACGGCGGACAACACGCTCGCCGTCTACCGCCGCGCGGGCAGCCTGATGCGCCGGGAGTACGTCGGATGACCGATCGCGACGCCATCGCCGAGGTCATCCGCACCGCGCTCACCGAAGCCGGGCACGACTTCGTCGAGGGTGACGGCACCTTCGACGTCGTACTACCCGGCGAGCGGAAGCTGCAGACGCCGGTCCGGCTCGAGGTCGGACCGCACGCACTCGGCGTGCACGCGTTCGTCTGCCGCAAACCGGACGAGAACTTCGAAGGCGTCTACCGGTGGTTGCTCGAGCGCA
>JAOPXK010000164.1 GCA_025965195.1 Marmoricola sp. | reverse complement strand
TCACAAAATAAAAGGATCTTTAAATGAAGATTCTATAAAAGTAGTAAAAACCACCGTGAGTGATGAGCAATGGAATGTTCCGTTTTACCAGGTAATTGTACGGCAGCTGGATGGTAAAATAATATCACATGATGAATCCACGGACGCGGGTAGGTCGGTAGCCGATAAATCTTACCATTTGAATGAGATCCTTAGTGAATCAGAGATTAAACAGAATGAAGTAAAACGGAAGATAAGCTGGTATGATAACGGACAACTTGCCAGTATCATAGAAAGTCCCATACATTATTCAATACCTTTTATTTATGTGGTTAAAGAATTCTATGATCAAAACGGCAATCATTTAGTTAAAGATGGAAATGGTTATTATAAATCAGAAATCCATCATCAAGAAGGATTGGAAGGACAAGGTGCGATAAATAATGGTCTTAAAGAGGGAAGGTGGACTTCGAAATCGAAAGACAGTACGCTTTTGTTTAATGAATTTTATGAAAAGGGAATATTGACCAAAGGAATATCTTTTTTTGAAGGCCAACAACTGGAATATACCAAAGTACAAGTTCAGCCGGAGTTTTCGGGCGGAATGCCATCGATGTACAAATATCTTTCGCAAAATATCAAATATCCTAAAGATGCATTGAAACAAAATATTATGGGTAGGGTATATACATCATTTGTTGTATGCGAAGATGGGTCTTTATGTGATTATAAGATCATAAAGGGATTAAATAAAAGCATTGATGCAGAAGCGTTGCGCGTAATTGAAGGGATGAATGGAAAATGGCAGCCGGGTTGGCAACGTGGCCAAAAAGTAAGAGTTAAATATAACCTGCCGATTAATTTTCAGTTATAATAATCTTCACCACTCATCCTAAATTTTTGATTTTTACAAACCAACTGCTTAGTAACTATGAAATACATATTATTCCTCATTTTATTTATATCAGTACTTTCCTGTTCTAAAAGTGATAAACCTCAACCTTCTATTCCTGAGCCAACAAATGAATTGGTTGGGACAACATGGAAATATATTTATCGTCAAGAGAACAACAAGGACATATACTCGATTATTCGATTTAAGGACGGAGTTCAATTGGAAGTTTCAAGTAATGATAATGATGAAGGAACGGAAAAGATAAATGAGATTTATAAGTATAGCTATAACGAGACGTCACGGAAGGTTAAGTATGCGCTTGACTATCAGCCGTTTTGTGAAGGAGCCATTTCTGGAAATTCGATGACAGTTACCTGCAGTATTCAACGGGTTTTTAAGAAAGTTTTATAATCTGTTAAGCGTAACCACTCATCCCATCCCAAAGCCAGTCAAAAGCTTTGGGATTTTTTTTGTCATTTT
Source organism: Marmoricola sp. (assembly GCA_025965195.1). GTDB lineage: Bacteria > Actinomycetota > Actinomycetes > Propionibacteriales > Nocardioidaceae > Marmoricola. Next base: position 1,493 of record JAOPXK010000164.1, on the reverse strand, counting down.
TTGCAATGAAATGCAAGAATTATTTGATAGTATTGTGATATCATTTTACTATCACAATTTAAAGCTATGAATGAAAAAGAACTAAGTTCGGAGTCGGGCTATTTACAATTCGAAATTGGTTTATTAATGGCGTTTGTAGGAGTAGGTGTTACTAACATAGCACCAATCCTGGGTGTACTGATTTTTATAATCGGAGCAATTCTTCTCAAAGGTTTAATCGTTATCAATCCTAATGAAGCGGTTGTGACAACGTTTTTCGGCGATTATACAGGAACAATGAAGAAAAGTGGATTAAGCTGGGTCAATCCATTATTTGGCAGAAAAAAAATAAGTCTGCGTGCCCGCAACTTAAACGGACAAAAGCTGAAAGTAAATGACAAACTGGGAAATCCAATTGAAATTGCAGCGGTGGTTGTATGGCGTGTAGGTGATACGGCAAAAGCTTCTTTTGAAGTGGATGATTATATCAAATATGTGGAGATCCAGTCCGAAGCAGCGGTGAGGCATTTGGCAGGTATTTATGCTTATGACACCATGGAAGCAGAGGAAACGGAAATCCAGGAAGTGACATTGCGTGACGGAAGCGGCAAGATCAATGAAATGCTGGAAGCCGAACTTACCGAAAGGTTGAGCAGGGCAGGAGTGGAAGTGCTGGAATCACGTATTAGTCATTTGGCTTATGCACCCGAAATTGCCGGAGCCATGTTACAGCGTCAGCAGGCATCTGCGGTTGTTGCTGCACGCCGTCAGATTGTGAACGGAGCAGTTGGAATGGTGGATATGGCTTTGGTAATGTTGTCGGAAAAAGGAATTGTAAATCTGGATGAGGAACGTAAAGCAGCTATGGTTTGTAATTTGCTGGTGGTGTTGTGTGGTGAGAAATCAGTCACACCAATTTTAAACGCCGGAACTTTATATCCGTGATATGGCAGAGAAAAAAGCTTTTGTTCTACGTGTTAATCCTGAAATGCTGAAGGAACTGGAAGCCTGGGCACAACAGGATTTTCGCAGTTTGAACGGACAAATTGAATATATATTAAGCGAAGCGCTGAAAAAGCAAAGACGGTCAAAAGGGAAAAGTGCAGAGCCGGAAACGGAGTGATAAAAAAATCCCTTTGGACTTCTTATATTGGAAACTTTATTAGTCCATTATTCAAATCCTCAGACATGCTGTTTTTGCAAATCAATTCGTTAAAATTGCACCAACATAATTGTCCTACTAATTATTTTTAACCAAGCCCAATGAAGCAGGTATTAAAAACTATTGTCTTTACATTTATTTCTTTTCAGATTTTTGCACAAATTCCTGCAAATTTTCAATGGTTAGCCGACGGTTCGGGTTTTAGAGATGTGGACGACGGAGAAATTATTGAAGTTGCATTGCCTTCTCAACAACCAAAAATAATCGTTTCAAAAGTACAGCTTACACCGGCAGGAAGAAGCGAACCACTTTCTGTCAGGAGTTATACCATGAGTAAAGCCGGAGATAAAGT
>JAOPXK010000148.1 GCA_025965195.1 Marmoricola sp. | reverse complement strand
TGACGCGGGCGGCCATGGAAATGTACGGCCGCTTCTACGCCATCCTGGCGCTGCCGGGCGTGACGGCGGCGGTGCAGGGCTATCCCGCCGATTTCGAGCAGCGGCTGGTCAACGTGAACTTCCGTGAGATGGGCGCCCAGCGGGACCGCATCCTCGCCGAATGGACGCGCCGCTTCGACGGCAAGTCCGCGCCACGGTGAGTTCGGCCAAGCCTTATCTCCGCATCGAAGGGGTCGGCCGCGACTTCGGCCTTTTCACCGCGCTGCGCGACGTCGACATCGGCGTCGCGAAGGGTGAGTTCCTTTGTCTTTTGGGGCCCTCAGGCTGCGGCAATACGACGCTCCTGCGGACCATCGCAGGGATCGACGTGCCGACGCGTGGCGAGATCTTCCAGGACGGGAAACTGATCACGGACCTGCCGCCCTCGCAGCGCGATTTCGGCATCGTCTTCCAGTCCTATGCGCTGTTTCCGAACCTCACGGTTGCGGCGAATGTCGGCTATGGGCTGCGCGGAAAGGCGTGGCCCAAGGCACGCGCAGCGGCGCGCGTGACGGAACTGCTGGAATTGGTGGGACTTCCCACCCTGGCCCAGCGCTATCCCGCGCAGATCTCCGGTGGGCAGCAGCAGCGCGTGGCGCTGGCCCGGGCACTCGCCAACGAGCCGGGCCTGCTGCTGCTGGACGAGCCGCTTTCGGCGCTGGACGCCATCGTGCGATTGCATCTCCGCTCAGAACTGCGCGCGCTGCAACGCCGCCTCGGCGTCACCACCGTCATGGTGACGCATGACCAGGAGGAGGCGCTGAGCCTCGCCGACCGCGTAGCCGTGATGGATCGCGGGCGGGTGATGCAGATCGGCACGCCGCAGGAGATCTACGAGCGCCCGGCCAAGGCCTTCGTCGCCAGCTTCGTCGGCCGTAGCGCGAGCTTTCCCGCGAGTGCCAGCGCCGGCGGCCTGCTGCTAGCGGGCGGGCGGCGCCTGCCGGCCTTCGCCGCCACCGCGCTCCCTGATGGCATGCCCGTGCGCGCCTTCATCCGGCCGGAGGATGTGGCCTTCGGCGAGGGCGCGGCCAGCCTGCCGGCGGAGTTGCGCGGCATCGAATTCCTGGGCTCCGTCTGCCGGCTGGACCTCGATGCCGGGGGCCTGCCGCTTCAGGCCGAGATGACGCCGCATGCGCTCTGCGGCCTGGCCATCGGCGCCATGCTGAGTGTCACCTTGCCGCCCGAAAAGCTGATGGTCTTCCCGCTGGATGGCTGAGACGCGCCTCAGCGAGGCCGGAATTATGCGGTTGGGCTTGGCGATGGCCGGGCTGCTGCTCGCCGTCGGCCTGGTGATGCCGCTGGCCGTGCTGCTGGCCCGTGCTTTCCAGGGGCCGAACGGCGAGTTCATCGGCCTCGCCTATTTCGTTACCTATGCCAGCACGCCGGCACTGCTGCGCTCGGCATGGAACAGCCTCTGGACTGGCGCGCTGACGACGGCGATCGTCCTGCCCATCGCCTTCACCTTCGCCTACGGCATCACGCGCTCACGTCTGCCGGGGCGGGGGCTGTTCCGGGCGGTGATGCTGATCCCGATCCTGGCGCCGTCGCTGCTGCCGGCGCTCTCGCTCATTTACCTGTTCGGTAATCAGGGGCTGTTCCGGTTCATGCTGCCGGCTGATGGCAGCATCTACGGCCCGGCCGGCATCGTGGTGGCGCAGTGCATTTATACCTTCCCGCATGCGGCGATCATCCTCTCGGTGGCGCTCGGCATGGCCGATGCCCGGCTTTTCGAGGCGGCGGAGACGCTGAAGGCCAGCCGGTTCCGCATCTTCCTCGACGTGACGCTGCCGGCGGCTCGCTACGGGCTGGTCTCAGCCACCGTGGTGGTCTTCACTCTGGCGGTGACGGATTTCGGCATCCCCAAGGTGATCGGCGGGCAGTTCCCGGTGCTCGCCACCGATGTCTACAAGCAGGTCATCGGGCAGCAGAACTTTTCGATGGGCGCGGTGGTGGCGATCGTGCTGCTGCTGCCCGCGCTGTTCTCCTTCTTCGCCGAGCGCTGGGCGCAGCGGCGGCAGTCGGCCTCCATCTCCGGCCGCGCGGTGCTCTACCGCGCCAAGCCCCGTGCCGCCCGCGACATGCCTTTGCTTTTGATCTGCCTGGCCGTGGCGGCGGTGCTGCTGGGGATGGTGGGGATGGCGGGCTGGGGCTCGCTGATCCGGTTCTGGCCCTACAACATGACCTTGACCCTCTCGAACTACGACTTCGCCCGCTTCGATTCCGACGGCTGGGGCTCGCTCCAAACTTCCGCGGCCATGGGCGCGTGGACAGCGCTGATCGGGACGCCGCTGGTCTTCGTCGTGGCCTATCTGCTGGAACGCGGGGCGCGGCCCGGCGCGCTCTCCGGCTTCGTGCGCGTTGCCGCCATCGCGCCGCTCGCGGTGCCGGGACTGGTGCTGGGCCTCGCCTATATCTTGTTCTTCAACCACCCCGCCAATCCCTTCGGCTTCATCTACGGGACCATGGCCATCCTGGTGCTGAACTGCGTCATTCACTTCTACACGGTGGCGCATCTGACGGCGGTCACCGCGATCCGCCAGCTCGATCCGGAATTCGAGGCCGTTGGCGCCAGCCTGCGCGTGCCGCGCTGGCGCACCTTCCTGCGCGTGACCGTGCCGATCAGCCTGCCGGCCATCCTGGACATAGCCGTCTATCTCTTCGTGAACGCGATGACGACGGTCTCGGCGGTGGTCTTCCTCTACGGCTCCGGCAGCAAGCCGGCCTCGGTCGCCGTCGTGCAGATGGACGAGGCGGGTCAGGTGGCGGCGGCCGCGGCCATGGCCTGCGTAATCCTGGCCATCACCGCGACGGTGAAGCTGGCGCAGCTCGGCGTGTCCCTTTCCCTTGGCCGGGGCTGGCGCCCGGCCTG
>JAOPXK010000126.1 GCA_025965195.1 Marmoricola sp. | reverse complement strand
GGCCCTGCAGGGCAAGGGATTCGACGACGTGACGGTCGAGATGGCGCTCTCGCCCGCTTGGACGACCGAGTGGATCACCGCCGACGGCCGCGACAAGCTCACGCGGGCAGGGATCGCGCCGCCGAGTGGTCTCGACAAGCTCGACCACTGGGATGGGCTCGAGCGGCGGAGGACAGAGCCGGTCCCGGTCAACCTGCAGACGAGGCGGCCGGTGGCGTGTCCGCTCTGTGGCTCGGTCGACACCCGCGAGCTGTCCCGGTTCGGATCGACCGCCTGCAAGGCGATTCACGCCTGTCGGACCTGCGGCGAGACCTTCGACGAGATCAAGGCGATCTGATGACGATCACCGTGAAACGGGCGACGTTCCATCCTCTCGTCGTCGCCAGGGTCGAGCAGCTGACCGACGACTCCTCGGCCGTCACCTTCGCCGTGCCCGAGGACTTGCGGTCCGACTACGCGTTCCAGCCAGGACAGTCGGTGACCATCCGCCGCGAGCTCGGCGGGCGCGACGAGCGGCGCACCTATTCGATCTGCGCTCCGGTGTGCGGCGATCTCCGGATCGGCGTACGCCGGGTGGCAGGGGGTGCGATCTCCGGCTGGCTGACCGCCGAGGTCCGAGCCGGCGATGTCGTCGACGTGCAATCGCCGACCGGCGCATTCGTCGCCGACCCCGATGCCGGCGGGCGGCACGTCTTCGTGGCGGCGGGGTCCGGGATCACGCCGGTGCTGTCGATCGCCACCTCGCTGCTGCAGAGATCAGCCGCGACGCTGACGCTGCTCTATGCGAACCGGCACACCAACTCGGTGATGTTCGTCGACGACCTGAGTGACCTGAAGAACGAGTACGGCCCGCGCCTGGAGCTCGTCCATGTGCTCTCCCGCGAGCCTCGAGAGGTCGAGCTGTTCTCGGGAAGGCTGGATCGGGAGCGGCTCGCGACGATCATTGCCGAGCTCGTGCCCGTCGACGCCATCGACCATTTCTGGCTCTGCGGGCCGTTCGAGCTGGTCGCCGGCACCCGGGACCTCCTGCAGGAGCTGGGCGTCCCGAAGGAACGTATCCATGCAGAGCTGTTCTACGTCGAGGCCGCTCCGCCGACGCCGGCAAGCCACATCGAGCCCGGCCCGGACGGTCCGACTGCCCAGGTGACCGTCGTCCTCGACGGGCGCGCGACCGAGCTGCGCCTCCCCCTCGGGGAGACCATCCTCGATGCCGCGCAACGCTCGCGCGCAGACCTTCCCTTTGCGTGCAAGGGCGGAGTGTGCGGGACATGTCGCGCCAGGGTCACCGCCGGGACCGTCGACATGCGCCGCAACTATGCACTGGAGGACTCCGAGGTCGCTGACGGGTTCGTGCTGACCTGCCAGTCGTTCCCTGAGAGTCCGGCCGCGACGGTCGACTACGACGCCTGAGGGATCAGAGTCCTGTCACCGAACTGCGCCGCTCCAGGAGCACGACATCGCGCCACAGCCCGGCCCGGGGACCGTACGGCATCAAGCCCATCCGCGACTGGACGCCAACCGTCCGGAAGCCCACCGCGGAGTGCACGCGCAGTGATGCCGCGTTCTCCGTGAAGATCCGCGCCTGGACGGTCCAGATGCCCGCAGCCTCGGTCGACGCGACACACGCGCCCAGCAGTGCCCTCCCGAGCCCGCGGCCGGCGTACGCCGGGTCGACGTACAACGCGTCCTCGACCACTCCCGCGTAGATCTCCCTCGCGGAGTACGCCGCGACCGCGACCCAACCTGCGACGACCTCATCGACCAGGGCCACGAACCGGTGACCGGCGAGCTTCGACTCGTCGAACGAGGACCACGAAGGCGCTTGGGCCACGAACGTGGCATTGCCGTCGGCGATGCCGGCCTCGAAGATCCTGGCGACATCCACAGCGTGCGCGGAGACGAGCGGGGCGATGGAGATCACCCTGCAAGCCTACGACCAGAGACTGGAACGTGTTCTAGTCTTGGGTCATGCAAGCACCGTTCGAATATGTCGTCGTGGAGAAGTCCGACGAGGAGATCGCCGAGGATCGCAGGATCTTCAGCGGCCTCGCCGTGGCGGTGCGCGCCCTCAGCGAGGCTTCCCTGCGGACGACGATCGACCACGACGAGGCCACGGTCATCCGCCACGAGATCGAGGCGATCACCGATCGACTTCGCCGCAGCCAGATCGAGGGCAGCTATGGCGTGACCATGACCTCCGACGGCGTCGTCCTGGGCTACGGCAACGCGGTGGTGGGCGTGCGCAACCCGATCGCGCCGCCGCTGGTGATCAAGACCGAGCCTGATGGTCGCACCTCCGCGGAGTTCGAGCTCAACGCGCTCTACGAAGGCCCGCCCGGCTGTGTGCACGGTGGCGTGGTCGCGCTGGTGTTGGACCAGGTGCTCGGCGAGTCGCCGGCTGCCGGAGGTACGCCGGGCATGACCGGCACGCTCACCCTGCGCTACGGACAGCCAACTGCTCTCGGCAAGTGCTCCGCAGCGGCGTGGATCGAGCGGCGCGAGGGCGTCAAGACGATCGTCAAGGGCTGGCTGCGCAACGCCGACGGCGAGATCACGGTCGAGGCAGAGGGCATCTTCATCCTGCCTCGCTGGGCCCGCGAAGAGCTCGCCAGGTCCGGGAACCAGCCCCCTCGGTTCGAGTAGGGCTGGTCAGCTCACCCGGGCCCGGCCGCGCATACCCGCGTCGGTGAGGTGGGCTTCTTCGAGCGCCCGCGCCTCGAGCTCCAGCCGAACGTCGTTCCACTCGCCCGGGTCGGTGACGAGATCGGACGTGCCCCGCTCGAGACGGCTGATCGCCATCCGGGCGAAGATCTGCTGCTCGGTCGCCGTACGCTCTGCGCGGCCGCTGCCCAGGAAGCTGATCGTCCAGTGGCCGAGCGCCGTGACACGGTTCTTGAAGCCGGTCAGGTAGACGATGTGCACACCGAGCCACATCAGCCACGCGATGAAGCCGGTCACCCGGATCCTGCCGACCAGGGCGACTGCCTTGAACCGCGAGATCGTGGCCATGCTGCCCTTGTCGAAGTACTTGAACGGCTTCTCCGGCGGCTTGTTCGCAAGCCGGCCCTTGATCACCCTGCTGGCGTACTTCGCGCCCTGGATCGCGACCTGGGCGACACCCGGCAGGTTGTCCAGCGAGATCATGTCGCCGACCACGAACACCTCCGGGTGACCGGGCAGGGTGAGGTCGGGATTGACCGAGATCCGGCCGGCCCGGTCGAGCGCTGCGCCGGTCTGCTCCGACAGCGTCTTGCCGAGCGAGCTGGCCTGCACGCCGGCGGCCCAGACCTTCGTGACCGCGTCGATCCGGGTCTTGTCGCCGGCCTTGTCCTGGACCACGAGCCCGCGCTCGTCGACGTCGATGACCATCGCGCCGAGCTGGACCTCGACGCCCATCTTCTCCAGTGTCTTCTTCGTCGCCGCGCCCAGCTTCGCGCCGAATGGCGGCAGCACCTGGGGCGCAGCATCGAGCAGGATGACCCGAGCGTCATGGGTGTTGATCCGGCGGAAGTCCCGGCGAAGCGTGCGATGCGCCAGCTCGGCGATCTGGCCGGCCATCTCGACGCCGGTCGGCCCGGCACCGACGACCACGAAGGTCAGCAGCCGGACGGTTTCCTCCTCGGTCTCGGCCAGCTCGGCCAGCTCGAAGGCACCGAAGATGCGGCCGCGCAGCTCGAGGGCGTCGTCGACGCTCTTCATGCCGGGCGCGAACTCCGCGAACTGGTCGTTGCCGAAGTAGGATTGGCCTGCACCGGCAGCCACGATCAGTGAGTCGTACGGCGTGATGGTGGCCCGGCCGAGGACCTGCGAGGTGACCGTGCGCGCCTCGAGGTCGATGCCGGTGACCTCACCGAGGATCACGCGCGCGTTGGCCTGGTCCGCCAGGATCTCGCGCGTCGGGGGCGCGATCTCTCCCTGGGACAGGATCCCGGTGGCGACCTGGTAGAGCAGTGGCTGGAAGAGGTGATGGGTCGTCTTGGCGACCATCGTGACGTCGACGTCGGCCCGGCGCAGCGCCTTGGTGCCGAAGAGCCCACCGAAGCCCGAGCCGATGACGACCACCCTGTGGCGGCCGGCTGTTTCAGTCGTTGCACCCATGTCTTCATTGTCGAGCATCCGACACCGCTTTCTCCACCATGCGTCCGTTCTATGGGTCACACGGTGGCAGATCTCAGGCAGCCGTCAGGCACGATGAGCAGGTGACTCATTACGACGTGGCGATCATCGGTGCCGGCTCGGGAAACACCATCATTGACGAGCGATATGCACATCTCAGCGTGGCGATCATCGAGAAGGGCCTCTTCGGCGGCACCTGCATGAACGTCGGCTGCATCCCGACCAAGATGTTCGTCTATCCGGCCGACATCGCCAGAGACGCGGTGCACGGCCCTGCCCTGGGCGTCGACACCAGCTTCGAGAAGGCGCACTGGCCAGAGATCAGGGACCGGATCTTCGGTCGCATCGACCCGATTCCGGTTGCTGGCAAGGCCTATCGCATCGGGCTCCCCAACGTCACGGTGTACGACGAGGAGTGCACCTTCATCGGTGAGCGCACCATCGACACCGGCTCGCGGGGTGCGATCAGCGCCGATCAGATCGTGATCGCAGCGGGCAGTCGGGCGACGGTTCCGGACATCCCCGGCCTCTCGGAGGTCGAGCACCACACCAGCGACACGATCATGCGGCTGCCCGACCTGCCCCGCCGGATCGCGATCCTCGGCGGCGGTTTCATCGCAGCCGAGTTCGCGCACGTCTTCTCCGCCTACGGCGTCGAGGTGACCCAGATCTGTCGCGGTCCGGTGCTGCTCAGGAGGGAGGACGAGGAGGTGGCCGCGCGGTTCACCGAGATCGCCCAGGAACAGTGGGACGTCCGGCTCAACACCCTGATCGACCGAGTCGACCAAGGCGCCACCGGGATCCGGCTACAGCTGACGGACAGCACGATCGTGGAGGCCGACGTACTCCTGGTCGCGACCGGGCGGGTGCCGAACTCCGACCTCCTCGACCTCACCAGGACAGGTGTCGAGACCGATGCCGACGGCGTCATCAAGGTCGACAAGTTCCAGCGCACGACGGCGGACGGCATCTGGGCACTGGGCGACATCGCGAACCACCACCAGCTCAAGCACGTCGCGAACCATGAGGCCCGGGTGATCCAGCACAACCTGCTCCATCCCGATGACCTGGTCGCCAACAACCGGACGTTCGTGCCGGCGGCCGTGTTCACCTCTCCGCAGATTGCCTCGGTCGGCCTGACCGAGCAGGACGCTCGCGCCCAGGGCCTCGACTACGTCACCGCGGTCCAGCAGTACGGCGACGTCGCCTACGGCTGGGCGATGGAGGACACCAGGCATTTCGTGAAGCTGATCGCGGACCCGAGCACCGGTTTGCTGCTCGGCGCGCACCTCATCGGGCCGCAGGCGAGCGTGCTGATCCAGGTGCTGATCCAGGCGATGAGCCTGGGCCAGACGGTCGACGAAGTAGCCAGGGGGCAGTACTGGATCCACCCCGCGCTCGCGGAAGTGGTCGAAAATGCACTGTTGAAAGTTCATTTGAGATGATCGCCCAGAGTTGCATAAAGCATCTATGGTTTTTTGCGTAGCCGGGGCGGGTACAGCACCTGCCGACGGCTGCTTGGACCTCCCTCGCTGAAAGTCACGCATTTTGCCCTTGACCAAACGCACCCTCTCCTTGCCGGCGACCCCGCCGTCGGTGCGGATGGCGCGCGCTTGGGTCACCGGCGTACTCACTGACATCGGGCGTCCGGAACTCGTGCCGAGTGCCCAGCTGGCGGTCTCCGAACTCGTCACCAACGCGATCCTGCACTCCGACCCGCCCGTGACCGTGCGCGTGCGCGGCACCCTCGACCACCCGCGCATCGAGGTCGCCGACCAGTCGCTGCTCCCGCCACGCCCGGCCCGTGATCTGAGCAACGACGACGACCATCTCTCGACCGTCGGACGCGGACTCGCCCTGGTCGCCATCCACTCCATCAAGTGGGGCTCGGACATCGATGACACCGGCACCGGCAAGACCGTGTGGTTCGAGCCGGCACTCGAGGTCCAGGAGGACGCCGATCTCGAGGGCAACCTCTTCGACCTCGACGAGGTGATGCACCGGCGGCTCGGCGACCGGGTGCCTGACGAGGACCTCGTCAGGATCCAGCTGATCAACATGCCGGTTGCGCTGTTCGGCCACCTCCGCACGCACTACATGGACCTGCGGCGCGAGCTCCGGCTGCTGGCCCTGACCGACCCGGAGCGCTATCCGCTGGCCACCGAGGTGACCGATGTCTTCCTCCAGGTCGAGGAGGAGCGGCGCCAGGCAGTCGGCGTTGCCGACCTCGACGAGGCGCTCGCGAACGGCGACCAGTCGGTCGACCTCGAGTACGGCGTCCCTCCGACGGCTCCAGGGACGATGGGCCGAATGCGCGACCTGCTCAACGAGGCCTACGTCCACTTCGCCGATGAGCACCTGCTCTCGATCACGCCGACACCCCAGCTTCTCGCCCTGCAGCACTGGTACCTCAGTGAGTTCGAGCGACAAGGCACAGGCGGAACGCCGCGGCCCTGGAGCGGCGACGTGGCGCTCGAGCCCTCCCAGACCGCCTCGTGACCCGACCTGCCCTGAGCGTCGGCATCGCCGCCGCCGCGATCGGTGGCGCGATCGGAGCGGTGGCCAGGTGGGGCATCAGCGATGCCTTTGCGACATCCACCGGTTCGTTCCCGTGGGCAACCTTCGCGATCAACCTCGTCGGTTGCACCCTGCTCGCGGCGCTCCCTGCGGTGCCCGCGATCCGCCGATCAGCCGTGCTGCCGGTCTTCCTCGGCACGGGTGTCCTCGGCGGCTTCACGACGATGTCGTCGGCGTCGGAACAGACCTTCGTGCTCCTCGACGGCGGGCACGTCGCCGTCGCGCTGAGCTACGCGCTCGGCACCCTGGTGTGTGCGCTCGTGGCGGTCCGGCTCGTCGACCTGGCCAGCACCCCGATCGAGCGGGCCCTGATCCGGGATGCGGAGGGAGACGATTGACTCCCCTGCTCGTCGCGCTCGGTGCCGCGATCGGAGCACCCAGCCGGTACATCGTCGCGCACTTCCTCGACCGCCGACTTCCCTGGGGCACGCTCGCGGTGAACCTGATCGGGTCGTTCGTCCTCGGCCTGCTGGCAGGCGAGGCCGTCTCGGGATCCTCGATGGCGTTGCTGGGCACCGGGTTCTGCGGAGGACTGACGACGTACTCCTCATTCGCCGTACAGGCCGTCGACCGCGGTCCGCGGCTCGGCTCGACGTACGTCGTGCTCACGATCGCCGGCTGCCTCGCCCTCGCCGCCCTCGGCTATCAGGTCGGCTGAGCTCTGCACCCGCCAGGGGCCGAGTGATTTTGGCGGCGCCCGAGCCGACCCCTATGCTTGGGCGGTTCGCCCGTCAGGGCGGCAGGCCCCCATCGTCTAGTGGCCTAGGACGTCGCCCTTTCACGGCGGTAGCACGGGTTCGAATCCCGTTGGGGGTACTGAATCAGCCCCGGTAGGGGTCGATTCGGAGCAGGACCCTTTCATGGGTTAGCATTCCGTCGCTTCACAGTTCGGAGAACGCAGCTTCATCAGCACAGCACGCGAGGCCCCGTAGCGCAGTTGGTTAGCGCGCCGCCCTGTCACGGCGGAGGCCGCGGGTTCGAGTCCCGTCGGGGTCGCCACCGATCAAACGCCCAGGAAGTTCCTGGGCGTTTGTGGTTTCCCATGACGCGTCCAGCGTGCCGGAATAGTTAAGTATTCAATGATGTTGAGCACGACATGACCCTAGAACTCAGCACCGAAGCCCAGGACCTCCTCTTCCGCGAGGCGCGTACGGCCAACACGTTCACCAACGAGCCGGTCACGGATGCGGAGATCGCTTCGATCTACGACCTCGTGAAGTACGCGCCGACCGCGATGAACACCCAGCCGCTGCGCGTGCTGCTGATTCGCTCCGCCGACGCCCGCGAGCGGCTGATCAAGAACATGGCGGAAGGCAACCGCGAGAAGACTGCTACCGCCCCTCTGGTCGCCGTTCTCGCTGCCGACACCGACTTCCACGACCACCTCGAGAAGACGTTCCCGCACTTCCCCGGCGCCCGTGACCTCTTCCTCGACGACGACGCCCGGGTGCAGCAGGCTCGCTTCAACGCGACCCTGCAGACGGGCTACTTCCTGGTTGGCATCCGCGCAGCCGGTTTGGCCGCCGGCCCGATGGGAGGCTTCGACCGGGACGGCGTCGATGCCGAATTCTTCGCCGGCACCGGCCTCAAGTCCCTGCTGGTCGTCAACATCGGCCACCCCGGGGAGAACCCCTGGTTCGACCGCCTTCCACGCCTCGACCACGACGACGTCGTCATCACTGCCTGATCAGGACCGGTGATCGAGCTGATCCCCGGTGATCGAGCTTGTCGAGATCGATTCATTGATCGAGTGGGGGCTGTTGTATCGTTTCCCCCGCTTGGTCAGGTAGCTCAGTTGGTACGAGCGTCCGCCTGAAAAG
>JAOPXK010000016.1 GCA_025965195.1 Marmoricola sp. | reverse complement strand
TGTTCAGGATGATCTCGGTGACGTCTTCCTTCACGCCCTCGATGGTGGAGAACTCGTGAAGAGCCGTGTCCACCTTGATGCTGGTGACAGAGGCACCAGGGATCGAGGACAGGAGGGTACGACGGAGCGAGTTGCCGAGCGTGTAGCCGAAGCCGGGCTCCAGCGGTTCAATCACGAACCGCGAACGGAACTCGTCGACGACCTCTTCCGACAGGGTCGGGCGCTGAGCGATGAGCACTGGTGTGTCCTTTCCGAGCCCACCCGCTATTTGACGGACTCGAACTGCAGATTTGAATGGAATAATTCGAAGCGTGGCTGGGACCGTGGTTGCGGCCCCAGCCCAGTGCGGTTACTTCTTCGAGTAGTACTCGACGATGAGCTGTTCCTGGACCGGCAGGTCGATCTGCGCACGCACCGGAACCGAGTGCACGAGCACCCGCATCCGGGTCGGGATCGCTTCGAGCCACGCCGGCACGATCCGCTCGCCGTGGGTCTCGCGAGCCACGATGAACGGGGTGGTCTCCAGGCTCTTCTCGCGTACGTCGATGACGTCGTGGGCACTGACCTGGAACGACGGGATGTTGACCTTCTTGCCGTTCACCTTGAAGTGACCGTGCACGACGAGCTGGCGAGCGTGACGACGCGTACGGGCGAACCCGGCGCGGTAGACCACGTTGTCCAGGCGGCACTCGAGCAGGGTCAGCAGGTTGTCACCCGTCTTGCCGGCGCGACGGCTGGCTTCGACGTAGTAGTTGTGGAACTGCTTCTCCATGATGCCGTAGGTGAAGCGAGCCTTCTGCTTCTCCTGCAGCTGCGAGCGGTACTCGCTCTCCTTGATGCGCGCGCGGCCGTGCTGGCCGGGGGCGTACGGGCGACGCTCGAATGCGGCGTCGCCACCCACGAGGTCAACACCGAGACGGCGCGACTTGCGGGTCATGGGACCGGTGTAACGGGCCATTTCTCTTCAGTCTCCTTAAGTCTCGGGTGATCAGACGCGACGGCGCTTGGGCGGCCGGCATCCGTTGTGGGGGGTGGGCGTGACGTCGGCGATGGTGCCGACCTCGAGGCCGATGGCACCGAGCGAGCGGATCGCGGTCTCGCGGCCCGAGCCCGGGCCCTTCACGAAGACGTCGATCTTCTTCATGCCGTGGTCCATGGCACGACGCCCGGCGGCTTCGGCAGCCATCTGTGCGGCGTACGGCGTGGACTTGCGCGAGCCCTTGAAGCCGACGGTGCCGGCAGAGGCCCACGAAATGACCGCGCCCGTGGGGTCGGTGATCGTGACGATCGTGTTGTTGAACGTGCTCTTGATGTGGGCTTCGCCCTGAGCGATGTTCTTCTTCTCCTTGCGGCGCACCTTCTTGGCGCCAGCCGCTGTACGGCTCTTGGGAGGCATTAGGCAGTTTCTCCTGAATTTTCTGGAAGCTGGAAGTTCGAGTGGAGGAGGTCAGTGACTCTCGAGGCCCGGTGACCGGACGGCGTCCGGTGCTCGAGCTTGTCGAGATGGGTCACTTGGCCTTCTTCTTGCCGGCGACGGTGCGCTTCGGGCCCTTGCGGGTGCGAGCGTTGGTCTTTGTCCGCTGACCACGGACGGGCAGGCCCTGACGGTGCCTGCGGCCCTGGTAGCTACCGATCTCGATCTTGCGACGGATGTCGGCCTGGACCTCACGACGGAGGTCACCTTCGATCTTGAAGTTGGCTTCGATCTCGTCACGGAGCTTGACCAGCTCTTCGTCTCCGAGCGTGTGGACGCGCGCGTTCGGGTCAACCCCGGTGGCGGCGAGCAGCTGCTGGGAGCGGGTACGGCCGATGCCGTAGATATAGGTGAGTGCGATCTCAATGCGCTTGTCACGCGGGAGATCGACACCAACAAGGCGTGCCATGTGTCTGGCCCGTTCCTTTCAGAAGGGATTGCCCTTCGGTAATGCACAGCGGTCTGGTCGTGTCGCATCCCTCGTCTGGTTCCCGACCCGGTCGGGGACGTGGGCTCCGGCCACTGCTCCGGAGGTGGTTCGGCCCGTCGGCTCGTTGAACGAGCTGTCGGGACCTAAGCGATCACGTATGAGGTATTCAGTTGTGTTCGGTGATGGAGCCTGTCGAAATCACGTCGACCAGCCGACCAGGACTTGTCAGCCCTGGCGCTGCTTGTGACGCGGGTTCTCGCAGATCACCATGACGCGGCCGTGGCGACGAATCACCTTGCACTTGTCACAGATCTTCTTGACGCTCGGGTTGACCTTCATGATGCGGAGGCCTTCCTTGTCTGGTAGTCGGCTGCTTACTTGTACCGGTAGACGATCCGGCCACGAGTGAGGTCGTACGGCGAAAGTTCGACGACGACCCTGTCCTCGGGAAGGATCCTGATGTAGTGCTGGCGCATCTTGCCGCTGATGTGGGCGAGGACCTTGTGGCCGTTGCTCAGTTCCACCCGGAACATCGCGTTCGGCAGGGCCTCCGTAATGGTGCCCTCAAGTTCGATCACGCCTTCTTTCTTCGGCATGCCCCTCCACAATCTCAGTTGGTGTGTGTCTACCGTGTTGAACTGCACTCGCAGCTCGACCTCGCAAGCTCGGTCTCGCGCTTCGCGCATGTGGCCCGGGAACCTCCCGCTGCGCGGGTGGACCTCGTGACGCCGCTGCGTGGACCTCATTTCCCCGACCTGCGCACACGACCCACTGGGTCGATCGAGCAGTTGTCTGGGCAGCCGCGAGGCACCACGAAACAGACCCACGTTGGGCCGACACACGAGTCTAGGGGAAAACCACCCCTGACCGTTAATCGATCCGGCTCCCAATTGCAAGATTCTCAGCCCAGCAGGCTGAGCGTCTGCAACCTGCCCGCCGACGTCGTCGGGTCCTCGCCCTCGAGCGCACCCGAGACCGGGTGCACCATCACCTCGTCGACGTCGAAGGTCTCGGCCAGCTCGGTGATCTGCCGGATCGCCTGGTCCGGCGTACCGATCACCCAGCGGCTGCGCATCGCGTCGAGAACGCCCTGGTGCTCGGGAGGCAGCACGACCTGCTCGGCCGCCTCGACACTGAGCTGTGGCCGGAGCTCGCCGCCGGTGCGCAGGGCCACCATCGCCAACAGCTGGGGCAGCGCCCGCCGCTCGGCCTCCGCCTGGGTGGGTGCGACGCTTACGTTGATCGTGAGGAAGGTGGTCGGCCTGTCCGCGAGGTCGGATGCCTGGAAGCCGTCGCGATACAGCGCGAGTGCGTCCGCCGTGCCGTTGCCGGAGAAGTGATGGGCAAAGACGTACGGCAGCCCCTTGGCAGCAGCCAGGCGCGCCGAGAAGTCCGAGGATCCGAGCAGCCAGACAGCCGCACTCGAGATCGCGCTCGGGGTCGCCTTCAGCGGGTAGCTGCGTCCGCCGGCGTTCAGCGAGACCCCACCGGGCTCCATCATCGCGATCACGTTGTCGACGTACTCCGGGAAGTGGGCGGCCGCGTCGGCCTCGACTCCCCCGGCGCCGTGTCGCAGCGCCCAGCTCGTCACCGGGTCCGACCCCGGCGCGCGTCCGAGGCCCAGGTCGATCCGGCCGGGATGCACCGCCTCGAGCAGCGCGAACTGTTCGGCGACGACGAGCGGGGCGTGGTTCGGCAGCATCACGCCGCCCGAACCGACCCGGATCCGCTCGGTCGCAGCCGCGATCATCGCGATCAGGACAGGCGGGTTCGTGGCCGCCACGGCTGGCATGTTGTGGTGCTCGGCGACCCAGTAGCGGCGGAAGCCGAGCGCGTCGGCCGCGCGGGCAAGTGCGATCGATGCGCGGATCGCGTCGCCAGTGGATTGGTCGCTACGGACCGGCACCAGGTCGAGGACGGAGAGGATGGGTGAGCTCACCCCTGCGGAACCTCCACCGGCCCGGCGATGTTCCCGAGGGGGCGCTCAGGAACCACCGTAGGGCGCACCGAGCTCGGCCAGCCTGGCCTTGCCGCCGTCGATGGCGGTGAGGATCCACAGGCCATCGGGCGTGATCGTGAAGGTGTGCTCGAAGTGGGCCGCCCAGCTGCCGTCCTCGGTGACGATGGTCCAGTCGTCGTCCTCGACCTCGGTGTCCTTGCCGCCGAGCGTCACCATCGGCTCGATGGCAAGCGCCAGTCCCCGCTCCAGCTTCGGGCCCCTGCCGGGACGGCCGTAGTTGGGGACGTTGGGCGGCTGGTGCATCTCGGTGCCGATGCCGTGGCCGGTGAAGTCCTCGAGGATCCCGTACTCGCCCTGGGACCGCACGTAGCTCTCCACCGCGTGTGAGATGTCGCTGACCCGGCCACCGAGCCGTGCGGCCGCGAAGCCCTGCCACATCGACTCCTCGGTGACGCGCATCAGCTCGACCACCTCGGCAGGCACCTCGCCGATCGCGACCGTGATCGCGGCGTCACCGTGCCAGCCGTCGACGATCGCACCGCAGTCGATCGAGATGATGTCGCCGTCCACGAGCACCCGGTCACCCGGGATGCCGTGCACGACCTGGTCGTTGACCGAGGCGCAGATCGTGGCGGGAAACGGCGGATGTCCATAGCCCTTGAAGGAGGGGATGCCGCCATGAGAGCGGATGTTCTCCTCCGCGATCGCGTCGAGCTCACCCGTCGAGATGCCCGCCCGGGCCGAGGTCCGGAGCAGCTCGAGGGTCTCGCCGGTCAACAGGCCGGCGACTCGCATCTTCTCGATCTGGTCAGGCGTCTTGATCTCGATGCCGCGTTCGCGGAACCCCATCTAGCTCTCCCGGACCGACTTCAGTGCCGCGAAGATCCGCTCGGTGACCTCGTCGATCTCGCCGATGCCATCGACCTCGACGAGCTTGCCGCGTTCCCGGTAGACATCGATGAGCGGTTCGGTCTCCTCGGCGTACAGCTCCTGCCGTCGGCGGATGACGTCCTCGGTGTCATCGGTGCGGTTCTCGACCTCTGCCCGCTGAAGGAGACGCTGGACCAGCTCGTCCTGGTTCACGGTGAGCACGACGACCGCGTCGAGCTCGTGACCGGTGAACTTGATCATCCCGTCGAGCTCCGCGACCTGGGCGACCGTGCGCGGATAGCCGTCGAGCAGGAAGCCGGGTCTGGCGTCGTCCTCATCGATCCGGTTGCGCACCATCAGGTTGGTGACCTCGTCGGGGACGTACTCGCCGGCGTCCATGAACTTCTTGGCCTGCAGCCCGAGCTCGGTGCCTTGCGAGACATTGGCCCGGAAGATGTCGCCGGTCGAGATCGCGGGAATGCCGAAGTGGTCGGCAACGACCTTGGCCTGGGTGCCTTTACCGGCGCCCGGCGGGCCCATGAGGATCAATCTCATGCGTCGCTCCGGGATCCCCGCGGGAGCGTGGGCACAGCGAGTCGCCGGGACGGGTGACAGGGCGTGGGACGGTTCATCAGCGCAGGAATCCTTCATAGTTGCGCTGCTGGAGCTGGCTCTCGATCTGCTTCACGGTGTCGAGTGCGACACCGACCATGATCAGGAGAGAGGTGCCACCGAACGGGAAGTTCTGGTTGGCCTTGACCAGGACGAGCGCAGCCAGAGGAATCAGGGCGATGAGGCCCAGATAGAGCGCGCCGGGCAGCGTGATGCGGGACAGGACGTAGTTGAGGTACTCCTCCGTCGGCTTGCCCGCCCGGATCCCGGGAATGAAGCCTCCGTACTTCTTCATGTTGTCCGCGACTTCCTCTGGGTTGAAGGTGATCGCGACATAGAAGTAGGTAAAGAAGATGATCAGCAGGAAGTACGCCGCCATGTAGATGGGGTGATCTCCCTTGACGAAATAGGTCGAGACCCACGCGACCCACGCCGAATTCGAGTTCTGGTTGAACTGCACCGCCATCGCCGGTAGATAGAGCAGGCTCGAGGCGAAGATGACGGGGATGACACCGGCCTGGTTGACCTTGAGCGGGATGTACGTCGAGGAACCGCCGAACATCTTCCGCCCGACCATCCGCCGGGCGTACTGGACCGGGATTCGCCGCTGGGCCTGCTCGATGAACACCACGGTCGCGATCACGACCATGCCGATCACGATCACCGATCCGAAGACCAGCCAGCCCTTCGACTGCTTGACGGCCCACAGCGCGGCCGGGAACGTCGCCACGACCTGGGTGAAGATCAGGATCGACATGCCGTTGCCGATGCCCCGGTCGGTGAGCAGCTCACCGAGCCACATGATGACCGCAGTGCCGGCGGTCAGCGTGATCACCATGATCAATGCGGTGCTGACGTGCTGGTTGTAGAGCAGTGGCCGGGTGCAGCCCTGCAGCAGGTTTCCGGAGCGCGCAAGGGCAACGATGCCGGTGCCCTGGAGGATGGCCAGCGCGAGCGTGAGGTAGCGGGTGTACTGGGTGATCTTCGTCTGACCGGCCTGGCCCTCCTTCTTGAGGGTCTCCAGGCGCGGGATGACCACGACCAGCAGCTGCAGGATGATGCTCGCGGTGATGTACGGCATGATCCCGAGCGCGAAGACGGTCAGCTGGAGCAGTGCTCCACCGGAGAACAGGTTGATCAACCCGTAGATGCCGCTGTTCTTGGTGTCGTTGAAGCAGGCCTGGACGTTCGCGACATGCACGCCGGGCGCCGGAATGTGCGAGCCCAGTCGGAAGATTGCGACGATGAGGAGCACGAACAGCAACTTGCGTCGCAGGTCGGGCGTCCGGAAAGCGTTGGCGAAGGCGCCTAGCACGTGATCCTCTTTCTCAATTCAACCGCACGTTTGGTCCGGATCGGTCGGCCGAGCTCAGTCGAGACCAAAACCCGTGGAAGCCTAACAGGGCAGAAGGACCGGCCACCCGGCTGTTGAGGCAACTGGGGTGGGGCGATCATCCTGCCCTGTTGGCAACGCGTTGGACCGGACTCAGAGTTCCGTCGCGGTGCCACCGGCAGCCGCGATCTTCTCCTTGGCCGAGGCCGAGAACTTGTGTGCGGTGACCTGTACGGCGACCGAGAGGTCGCCCTGGCCCAGCACCTTGACCGGCTCGTCCTTGCGGACCGCGCCCTTGGCCACCAGCGCCTCGATCGAGATCTCGCCACCTTCGGGGAAGAGCTCCCCGATGCGGTCGAGGTTCACGACCTGGAACTCCACCTTGAACGGGTTCTTGAAGCCCTTGAGCTTCGGGAGCCGCATGTGGATCGGCATCTGGCCACCTTCGAAGGCAACCGGAATCTGGTAACGAGCCGACTGGCCCTTGGTACCGCGACCGGCAGTCTTGCCCTTGGAACCTTCACCACGACCAACGCGGGTCTTGGCCTTCTTGGCACCGGGGGCAGGACGCAGGTGATGCAACTTGAGCGGCATGGCTACTCGACCTCCTCGACCGTCACCAGGTGACGGACGGCGTGGACCATTCCCCGGATCTCCGGGCGGTCCTCCTTCACAACCACATCACCGATGCGCTTGAGGCCCAGCGAGCGAACGGTGTCGCGCTGGTCCTGCTTGCACCCGATGGTGGACTTCGTCTGCTTTACCTTCAGGCGTGGCACTACGGAGTCACCCCTCCGGTCGCTACCAGACCTTCGGCGCGCGCCCTGAGCAGCGCCGCCGGGGCGACGTGCTCGACCGGCAGGCCACGGCGAGCCGCGACTGCCTCGGGCTCTTCGAGCTGCTTGAGGGCCTCAACAGTCGCGTGCACGATGTTGATCTGGTTCGACGAGCCGAGTGACTTGCTCAGCACGTCGTGAATACCGGCGCACTCGAGCACTGCACGCACCGGACCGCCGGCGATCACACCGGTACCAGGAGCAGCCGGACGCAGGAGTACGACGCCTGCGGCCTTCTCGCCCTGAACCGGGTGCGGGATCGTGCCCTGGCTGCGGGGGACGCGGAAGAAGTTCTTCTTCGCTTCCTCGACACCCTTGGCAATTGCGGCCGGAACTTCCTTGGCCTTGCCGTAGCCGACACCGACCATGCCGTCGCCGTCACCGACGATCACGAGGGCGGTGAAGCTGAAGCGACGACCACCCTTCACGACCTTGGCGACACGGTTGATCGCGACAACCCGCTCGATGTAGGCGGTCTTGTCCGCGCCCTGGCCTCGACCGTCGCGACCGCGACCGCCTCCACCTTGGCGCTCACCGCCGGCGCGCTGTCCGCGCTGGGGTCCGCTCATGAGAACTACCTCTTCCTTGTCATGCGAAGTCTTGGGCGATCAGAAGGTCAGGCCGCCCTCGCGGGCGCCGTCCGCTAGGGCCGCGACGCGACCGTGGTACTTGTTGCCGGCCCGGTCGAACACAACCGAGGCGACGCCTTGGGTCTTCGCACGCTCGGCAACGAGCTCGCCGACCTTGCGGGCCTTGGCGGTCTTGTCACCATCGAGCGAACGCAGGTCGGATTCCATCGAGGAAGCCGACGCCAGCGTCTTGCCCACGAGGTCGTCGACCACCTGGACGCTGATGTGCTTCGTCGAACGCGTCACGACGAGGCGCGGGCGCTCCGACGTACCGGCGATCTTCTTGCGACCACGAACCTGACGACGCAGACGCGACGCGGTGCGAGCGGCAGTGTGCTTGCCGTTCTTGAGTGAGATGGCCATGGGTTACTTACCAGCCTTTCCGACCTTGCGGCGGACCTGCTCGCCGGCGTAACGAACGCCCTTGCCCTTGTAGGGCTCAGGCTTGCGCAGCTTGCGGATGTTGGCGGCGGTCTCGCCGACCAACTGCTTGTCGATGCCCTGAACCCCGAGCTTCGTGGGGGTCTCGACGGTGAACGTGATGCCGTCAGGTGCATCGAACGTGATCGAGTGCGAGTAGCCGAGCTGGAACTCCAGCTGCGTCGGACCCTTCGACAGGACGCGGTAACCCACGCCGACGATCTCGAGCTTCTTCTCATAGCCCTCGGTCACACCGGTCACCATGTTGGCGATCAACGTGCGGGTCAGGCCGTGGAGCGCGCGGCTGCGACGCTCATCGTTGGGACGCTTGACCTCGAGCGCGCCGTCCTCGGCCTTGTCCACCGTGATGGGCTCGGCAACGGAGTGGCTCAGGGTGCCCTTGGGGCCCTTCACCGTGACGACGCTGGCGTCGAGCGCGACATCCACACCGGTAGGGACCGGGACGGGAAGCTTGCCAATACGCGACATTGCTTTTCCTCCTCCTGGTTTCCGGGTTACCAGACGTAGGCGAGGACTTCCCCACCTACGCCCTTCTTGTGTGCCTGACGGTCCGTCAGGAGGCCCTGGCTGGTCGAGATGATCGCCACACCCAGGCCACCGAGGACCTTGGGCAGTGCGGTGCTCTTGGCGTACACGCGCAAGCCGGGCTTGCTGATCCGGCGTACGCCGGCCAGCGAGCGCTCGCGGTTGCGGCCGAACTTGAGGTCGATGTGCAGGGTCTTCCCCACCTCGCCCTCCGCCGGCTCCTCGAGCTTCCAGGCCGCGATGTAACCCTCCTGCTGGAGGATCTCCGCGACGCCAGCCTTCAGCTTGCTGTACGGCATGGATACCGAGTCGTGATACGCCTGATTGGCGTTGCGCAGACGCGTGAGCATGTCTGCGATCGGGTCAGTCATTGTCATGGCCGATTAGGCCCTTTCTCCACCGTGGTTTCGTTCCCGAATCTCGGGAGCGACCTTCAGCGATCGTTGTTGTTCGAAGTGGTCGGTTACCAGGAGCTCTTGGTCACGCCGGGCAGCTCGCCCGCGTGCGCCATCTCGCGCAGGCAGATCCGGCAGAGGCCGAACTTGCGGTAGACCGCCTTGGGGCGGCCGCAACGCTGGCAGCGGGTGTAGCCGCGCACCTTGAACTTCGGCGTCTTAGCGGCCTTGACCTTCAGTCCAGTCTTCGCCATGTCAGTTCTCCTTGAACGGGAAGCCGAGCTGCTTGAGCAGCGCCCGACCCTCGTCGTCATTGGTCGCCGTGGTCACCACGGTGATGTCCATGCCGCGCGAGCGGTCGATCTTGTCCTGGTCGATCTCGTGGAACATGACCTGCTCCGTGAGACCGAACGTGTAGTTGCCCTTGCCGTCGAACTGACGGTCGGAGAGACCACGGAAGTCACGGATGCGAGGGAGCGCGAGCGCCAGCAGGCGGTCGAGGAACTCCCACATCCGGTCGCCGCGCAGCGTCACGTGGGCGCCGATCGGCATTCCCTCGCGCAGCTTGAACTGGGCGATGGACTTACGGGCCTTGGTCACCTGCGGCTTCTGGCCGGTGATCGCGGTGAGGTCCTTGACCGCACCCTCGATCAGCTTCGAGTCGCGCGCAGCCTCGCCGACACCCATGTTGACCACGATCTTGGTCAGCGCGGGCACCTGCATGACGTTCGGGTAGCCGAACTGCTCACGCATCGCCGGGAGGACTTCCTCGCGGTACCGCGTCTTCATCCGCGGCACTCCCGCGGACCGAGCGACGGCGTTCTCTTCGGTGGTTGCTTCACTCATCAGATTTCGTCCCCGGACTTCCGCGAGATGCGGACACTGCGGTTGGCCTTGTACGTCGATCCGTCGGAGCGGCGCTTCTCCACCTCGACACGCTTGAAGCCCAGGCGGGTGACGCCCTTGCCATCGACCAGCATCACGTTGGAGATGTGGATGGGGGCCTCGGTGGTCACGATGCCGCCGGTGTTGCCTGCGCGGCCACCCTGGTCGACCACCTTGGTGTGCTTCTTGATCCGGTTGACACCTTCGACGATGACCCGGTCCTCCTCGCGGAGCACCTGGATGACCTTGCCTTCAGCGCCCTTGTCCTTGCCGGCGATGACGCGGACGGTGTCGCCCTTCTTGATGTTGATACTCATCTCAGAGCACCTCCGGAGCCAGCGAAATGATCTTCATGAACTTCTTCTCGCGCAGCTCGCGACCCACGGGGCCGAAGATGCGGGTGCCTCGCGGCTCGCCATCGGTCTTGAGGATCACGGCGGCGTTCTCATCGAAGCGGATGTAGGAACCGTCGGCACGACGGCGCTCCTTCACGGTCCGCACGATTACGGCCTTGACGACGTCGCCCTTCTTGACGTTGCCACCGGGGATTGCGTCCTTCACGGTGGCCACGATGACGTCGCCGATGCCGGCGTAGCGCCGACCCGAGCCGCCGAGTACGCGGATGCAGAGGATCTCCTTGGCACCCGTGTTGTCGGCGACCTTGAGTCGCGACTCCTGCTGGATCATCGGTTTATCTCCTGGTTGTCGAGCTGGTTCTCATGCGCCTCAGTCGAGGAACACTGTGCGTTTGAGCCTTGCCGAACTGATGTTGAAATCTGGAGGAGGACGTCCCGGCGGGCCTGTCCTCTTGGTATCTGGTCTTTACTTTGCCTTCTCAAGGATCTGCACGACGCGCCAGCGCTTGGTGGCCGACAGTGGACGGGTCTCCATGATCAGGACCCGGTCACCGATGCCACAGTCGTTCTGCTCGTCGTGCGCCTTCAGCTTGCTGGTGCGGCGCATGACCTTGCCGTACAGCGCGTGCTTGACGCGGTCCTCGACGGACACGACCACGGTCTTGTCCATCTTGTCGCTGACCACCAGTCCCTCACGGGTCTTGCGGGCTGCGCGGTCCTCGGTCACGGGCGTGTTGTTCTCGCTCATGCGTCTTCTTTCTTCGAGCCAGGAGCCGTGCGGATGCCGAGCTCGCGCTCACGCACCACGGTGTAGATCCGGGCAATGTCCTTCTTCACGGCGCCGAGGCGGCCGTGGCTCTCGAGCTGACCCGTGGCGGCCTGGAAGCGGAGGTTGAACAGCTCCTCCTTGGCCTCCTTCAACTTCGACTCGAGGTCGACATCGTTGAGGTCGCCGAGGTCCTGAACTGAAGTCATCAGAATCCACCTGCTTCACGGCTTACGAACTTGCACTTCATCGGGAGCTTGTGGATCGCCAGACGCATGGCCTCACGGGCCACCTCTTCGGTCACACCGGAGATCTCGAACATCACCCGACCGGGCTTGACGTTCGCGACCCACCACTCGGGCGAACCCTTACCGGAACCCATCCGGGTCTCGGCAGGCTTCTTGGTGAGCGGGCGGTCGGGGTAGATGTTGATCCACACCTTTCCACCACGCTTCATGTGACGGGTCATCGCGATACGAGCGGACTCGATCTGGCGGTTGGTCACGTACGCCGGCTCAGTCGCCTGAACGCCGTAGTCACCGAAGGCCAGCTTGGTGCCGCCCTTGGCCGCGCCACTCCGGTTGGGGTGGTGCTGCTTGCGGTGCTTGACCCTGCGAGGCATCAACATGGGGTCAGGCCTCCCCGTTTGTAGTAGGAACTGCGGTTGCCTCTGCCGGCGCGTCCACAGCGGGAGCGTCGGTAGCGGGAGCTTCGGACGCCGGACGGTCCGAGCGAGCCGGACGGTCTGCACCACGGGTGCCACGGCTCGGGCGCTCGCCACCGCGTGCGGCACCGGCGCCACCACGGGCGTCGCGGCCACGGCCAGGAGCTCCGGCACGAGCGGCGGCCTGGGCCTCACGCTCGGCGCGGGTGCCAGCAACCTCACCCTTGTAGATCCAGACCTTCACGCCGATCCGGCCGAAGGTGGTCTTGGCCTCGTAGAAGCCGTAGTCGATGTCGGCGCGCAGCGTGTGCAGCGGCACCCGACCCTCGCGGTAGAACTCCGACCGCGACATCTCGGCGCCGTTGAGACGACCCGAGCACTGGATCCGGATGCCCTTGGCACCGGAGCGCATCGAGGTCTGCATCGCCTTCTTCATCGCACGACGGAACTGCACGCGACCGGACAGCTGTTCGGCAACGCCCTGGGCGACCAGCTGCGCGTCGATCTCGGGGCTCTTGACCTCGAGGATGTTCAGCTGGACCTGCTTGCCCGTCAGCTTCTCGAGCTCGGTGCGAATGCGGTCGGCCTCGGCGCCACGGCGACCGATCACGATGCCCGGACGCGCAGTGTGGATGTCCACACGGACACGGTCACGGGTGCGCTCGATCTCGACCTTGGAGATGCCGGCACGCTCCATGCCCTTGGACATGAGGCGGCGAATCGCGACATCTTCACCGACGTAGGACTTGTAGAGCTTGTCGGCGTACCAACGGCTCTTGTGGTCCTTGGAGATGCCCAGGCGGAACCCGTTCGGGTTGATTTTCTGGCCCATCAGGCGTTCCGTCCCTTCTTCGTAGACGATGTGGCGGCTGCGGTGCTCTCGCGAGGCTGTACGACCAGGGTGATGTGGCTGGTGCGCTTGTTGATCCGGGTGGCCCGGCCCTGCGCACGCGGGCGCCAACGCTTCATCGTCGGACCCTCGTCGACCATCGCCTTGCTGACCACGAGGGTCGCGCGGTCGAGGTCCTCGGTGGTCAATGCATTCGCGACTGCGCTCTCGAGGACCTTGTAGACGGTCTCGCTCGCGGCCTGCGGTGCGAACTGCAGCAACGCAAGGGCATCGTCAACGGGGAGGCCGCGGACCATGTCGACAACGCGACGGGCCTTCATCGGAGTGATCCGGACGAAGCGCGCGCTGGCAAACGAACCCGGCTCGTCGCCGAGAAGGGAGTCACGGCGGGCACTTACGCGCCTACGCTCTGTAACGCTCATGATGTTGTCGTCTCTCCAGGCAGTTTCTTCATAGCTATGCAGTCCCCGCGTCAGCGGCGACGGCTCTTCCGGTCGTCCTTGACGTGCCCGCGGTAGGTGCGGGTCGGCGCAAACTCGCCGAGCTTGTGGCCGACCATCGAGTCGGTCACGAACACCGGGACATGCTTGCGTCCGTCGTGTACGGCGAGCGTGTGGCCGATCATGGCCGGCACGATCATCGAGCGGCGTGACCACGTCTTGATCACGGTATGGGTGCCGGCTTCGTTCTGGACGTCCACCTTTTTCATCAGGTGGTCGTCCACGAAGGGACCCTTCTTCAGGCTGCGAGGCATCTCGTGTCTTCCCTACTCAGCGCTTGTTCTTGCCGGTCTTGCGGCGACGGACGATCAGGGCATCGCTGGCCTTGCGCTTGCGCGTACGGCCCTCGGGCTTGCCCCAGGGTGAAACCGGGTGGCGACCACCGGA
>JAOPXK010000151.1 GCA_025965195.1 Marmoricola sp. | reverse complement strand
AAGCATTGCGGGGAGCGGCGGCTGCTGCAGGACCAGCGATCTCGATCTTGCGAGCATTGGCCTTCTCGGCGACCGGGATGCGAACGCTCAGCACGCCGGCGTCGAAGCTGGCACTGATGTTCTCGCTGTCGACGCCCACACCAAGGGTGAGGCGAAGAAGGAACGAACCGCTGAGGTTCTCGCGAGCGAGCCAGCGGGCTCCCTCGACGCTCGGTGCGACGCGCTCGGCGCGGATGGTCAGAACCTGGCCGTCGACATCCACGTCGACCGACTTGGGGTCGACGCCGGGCAGGTCGGCGTTCAGGGTGTAGTGGTCGCCGTCGCGGTACAGGTCGATCGGCATCTTGAAGAGAACAGACATTTCAGGACTCCTTCGGGTGGCCTGCCGACCGGCAGCGTCACGCTAAGTTTCTAAAGTTGAGTCGGTATGACTCAACATGCATAAATTTAGCACTCTCCGGGTGTGAGTGCTAAAGAAAACGGCCGGGTTCTCGCAAGGCGAACACGAGCGGCGCGAAAGCGATGATGTGTCGGACGTGACGGGCATACTGGCGAGATGACGATCGCGGTGACGGCTCGAGACGTGCTGCGATCGCGGCAATGGTCTGGCCGAATCGATCCTGTTGGTCGCGGCGCGGTCGCAGACACAGTTCGCCATTTGCTTGCGGTGCAGGCCCAGGACTTCGCGCAGGCTCTCTGGGCCGTCGGCTCGCGCACGGCGGCATCTAAGCGGTCAGATGTGATCGCCGCGCTGGCCTCCGGTCAGGTCGTTCGCACGCTGCCCATGCGTGGCACGCTGCACTTCGTTGCCGCAGACGACCTCGGCTGGATGCTCGACCTCACCGCCGCGAGAATGCTGCAGTCCGCGACCACTCGGTTTCGCGCGCTCGGGCTGGATGAGGCGACGCTGGTGCGTTCGGAGCAGGTGGCAGTCGACGCGCTAGCGGGAGGTAACGCCCTCTCCCGCGACGGCTTCATGAAACTGCTCGAGGCGAACGGCATCTCGCCGGAGGGCCAGCGCGGCTACCACGTGATCTTCTACCTGAACCAGCGGCAGATTCTCTGCTGGGGACCGCCCGCGGGAACGCAGCAGGCGCTCGTGCTGGTCGACGAGTGGATCCGCACGAGGCGTGCTCTCGGCCGCGAGGAGTCGCTGCGGGAGTTCGCGCTGCGCTACTTCACCGGTCATGGGCTCGCGACCGTGCGCGACTTCGCCTGGTGGTCGAAGCTCACGCTCGCCGACGCGCGGGCAGGCATCGCGCTCGCGGGCGACGAGCTCGTGTCTGTGGAGCTGGATGGCCAGCCCTACCTCGCATCCGCGCGGGAATGGGATGCCGCCCAGGCCGCCCGCACCGCCAGGGCAGGCACTGGAGTGCACGTGCTGGCCGGCTTCGACGAATACCTGCTCGCCTACCAGGATCGTTCCCTACCGCTTGCGGCGGCGCACGCGCAAAGAATCGTGCCGGGCAACAACGGAATCTTCCTGCCGATCATCGTGGCGCAGGGTCGCATCGTCGGAACCTGGCGGCGAGCCGCCAGGTCGAAGTCGGGCGAAATTGAGCCGGAATACTTCGAGGTGCCGGGCGCCGCCCTCGAGAAGGGCGTGGCGCGCGCCGCGAAGCGGTACGCGGAGTTTGTGCTGGGTTAGCCGAGGGCGGGCAGCAGGTGGCGCCAGACCTCGTCCAGCTCCCCCTGCATGTCGACCAGCTGGGCGGTGATCGCGACCACGGCATCCTGCTCTGGCAGCACGATGATGAACTGGCCGTCCTTGCCGTCGCCGCGAAACGCGTTGTGGCGACACACCCAGAACTGGTAGCCGTACCCCTGCGACCAGTCGCTCGCCTCGGTCGGGTCGCCGTTCGGCACCTGCCAGGATGTCGCAGCGAAGGTCCACTCCCGGGGGACGACCTGCGCGCCGTTCCACACGCCGCGCTGCAGGTAGAGCTGCCCGAACTTGGCGAGATCCTCTGTTCGGAGGTTCAATCCCCAGCCGCCGACGCTGATGCCCTGCGGGCTCAGCTCCCACGTGGGTGGCTGGATGCCCAGCGGGGCAAACAGCCGCGGCTGCAGGTAGTCGAGGAGAGTGCCGCCCGTCAGCCGCTGCACGATCGCCGACAGCAGGTAGCTCGCGCCGCTGTTGTACTGGAAGTGGGTGCCAGGTTCGTAGACGAGGGGCTCCCCGAGGATGTGATCCACCCAATCGACATCGTTTTCGCGATCCTCGGTCGGCAGCGACTCTGCGTCATGGCCGGTGGTCATGGTGAGGAGGTGCCGCACCGCAAGCTGCGACAGCCACTCGCCCGGCTGCGCGGGGGAGACATCCGCAAACAGGTCGACGACGCAGGTGTCGAGTGTGAGGCTGCCCGCATCGATCAGCATCCCGATGGCGGTCGACGCGAAACTCTTGCTGACCGACCACATCACGTGTGGCTTGTCTGGCGCCTCCGGAGCCCACCAGCGTTCGCCGATCACGGCACCGCCCTTCAGCAGCATGTAGCTGTCGACGCGGTCGAGCCTGCTTAGGGCGTTCTCGAACGCTTCGATGGCTGCGGGGGAGACGCCGGCGTCGGTGGGGGTGGAGCGGGGAAGGGATTCGGTCACCCGACAACGGTAGTGCCCACAAGCCCCTGGCGGCTGGGGATTCGATTAGCGCTAATGCGGACTAGCGTTAAGACATGGCCTCCATCCCCAACATCACCCTGAACAATGGCGTCGAGATTCCCCAGCTGGGCTTCGGCGTTTTCCAGATCCCGCCGGCAGACACTCGCGCCGCGACTCTCGATGCTCTCGAGGTCGGATATCGGCACATCGACACGGCCGAGATGTACGGCAACGAGCAGGGCGTCGGGGAGGCAGTGCGCGACTCCGGGCTGAAGCGCGATGAGGTCTTCGTCACCAGCAAGCTCAACAACGGTTTCCATGCGCGGGACGCGGCGCTCGCCGCCTTCGACCGTACCCTCGAGGCGCTGGGCTTCGAGTATCTCGACCTGGTCCTCATCCACTGGCCGCTGCCGGCCGTCGGAGACTACGTCGAGACCTGGAAGGCGATGGAGGAGA
>JAOPXK010000162.1 GCA_025965195.1 Marmoricola sp. | reverse complement strand
GTGCGCACCGGCGAGGCCGGTCGTGCTCTGGCCGACTCGATGGGGCAGTCGGCCGCCTGCCTGATCCTCGGCCACGGCTTGGTCACCGTGGGTGACGACCCGGTCCAGGCCGTGCTGCGGACGCTCGCCGTCGACGAGCTGGCGAGGGTCGCGGTGCAGGTCGCCGCGCTCGGCGGCGACCCGGGCGACGTCCCGGAGGAGGACCTCGTCGACCTGCCCGATCTCGGCGCCGCGTTCAACGAAGGGGCGCTCTGGCGCCATCACCTCGGTCGGCTCGACCTCCGCGGTCTCGCGGACGTCGGCTGACCGGTCATCACCCACACGGAGCACGGAGGAGAACAGATGAGCGACACCACGCCCTCGGCCGGAATGATCGGAGTCGGCGACATGGGGCTGCCGATGTCGGAGCACATGGTCAAGCGCGGCCTCGACGTGGCGGCGTACGACGTGGACGCCGGGCGGCTCGCCGACGCGGCGGCGGTCGGCGCCAAGCCGGTCGGCTCGGTCGCCGAGCTCGCCGGCCGGGTGGACGTCGTGGTCGCCTGCGTGCGCACCGACGAGCAGATGGAGACCGTGGCGGAGGAGGTCCTGGCCGTGGGCCGCGCGGACCAGCTGGTCGTGGTCGCGGGCACCCACAGCCTGGCGTTGATGCGGCGGCTGGGGGAGCGGTTCGCCGGCACCGGTCTGCGGGTCATCGACGCCCCGGTCGTCTACGGCGCCCAGGGAGCCCGCAAGGGCGAGCTGCTCTCGCTCTGCGGCGGCGACGCCGAGGACGTCGAGCGGGCCCGCCCCGTCCTGATGGGCTACAGCCGCGGCGTCGAGCACGTCGGTGCCCTCGGTGCCGGCATGCTCGCCAAGGCGTGCAACAACCTGATGCACTGGATCCACAGCGTGGCCAACTTCGAGACCCTCGCGATCGCCAAGAGGTACGGCGTCGACGCGCAGCGGATGCGCGAGGTGCTGCTGGAGTGCCCGGCCGAGAACGGCACGCTCCGCCGCTGGGACGGCACCCGGTTCACCTGGCAGGAGAAGGACATGGACTTCGTCCTCGAGCTCGCCCAGGACGGCGGGTTGGTGCTGCCGCTCACCGGTCAGGTCGACCAGCTGGTCAAGACGCTGACCGCCGGCGACGTCGCCGCGCTGCTGTACAGCGAGGAGTGCAGCTACCTCGGCCGCACCGTCACGGCGATGAGCCCGGCCGAGGGCGGCCTCTGAGCCTCAGGCCGAGATCGCCCGGGGCCTGTCGACGACCAGCCCCTTGAGGGGCGTGCCGGCGTCGGCGGCGAGGTCCGCCGGGATGGTCCGGCCCTCGCCGAGCGCCTTGCGCACGACCATGAAGTCGCGCGGGGCGTTGACGGCGTCGGCCGCGATGAGCACCCCGCCGGCGTAGTAGAGCACCGAGAACGACTCGCTCTCCGGGTCACCGCGGACGACCACCTGGTCGAAGCCGTGCGAGAGCCCGGCGATCTGCAGCTTGAGGTCGGCCTGGTCGGACCAGAACCACGGCACGGCGTGCATCTCGCTGGGGATGCCGAGCAGCGAGGCCGCCGCGACCTGCGCCTGGGCGACGGCGTTCTGCACCGACTCGATCCGCACCCGACCCCGGCCACCGAGCGGGTGGGGCATCACAGTGCAGTCGCCGGCCGCCACGACGCCGGGGTGGCTGGTGCGCGCCGCGGCGTCGACGACGATCCCGCCGTCGCACGCGAGCCCGACGTCCTCGGCCAGCTCCAGCCGCGACTCCAACCCGATGCCGACGAGCACGAGGTCGGCCGGGAGGACGCTGCCGTCGTCCAGCCGGACGCCGGTGACGCGGCCCGTGGCGCCCTCGAAGGCGGTGACACCGGTCTCGAGCCGGAAATCGGTGCCGCGGCGCTGGTGGGCGTGCAGGTAGAAGTCGGAGACCACCGGGGCCACCGCCCGGCCGAGCAGCCGGTCGCCGATGTCGACCACGGTGACGTGCTTGCCCGCGGCGGTCGCGGCGGCGGCCGCCTCGAGACCGATGAACCCCCCGCCGATCACCACGACCTCCTCGGCCGCGGCCAGCCCGTCGCGCAGCTCCTTGGCATTGCGCAGGTGCCGCAGCACCTTCACGCCCTCCAGGTCGGAGCCGGGCAGGTGGATGCGGCGGGCCCGGCCGCCCACGGTGAGGGCGAGCCGGGCGAAGCCGAGCTCCTCGCCACTCTCCGTGGTGGCGACGCCGCTGCCGGAGTCGGGCCCGTCGAGCCGGATCGCCACGATCTTGGTGCTGAGCCGCAGGTCGATGCGCTGGTCGGCGTACCACTCGGGCTTGCGGAAGTGCAGGGACTGCGCGTCCGCCCGGCCGGCGAGGTAGGCCTTGGAGAGTGGCGGTCGCTGGTACGGCGGGTGCTTCTCCATGCCGACCAGCACGATGGGTTCGCGGTCGCCGAGCTCGCGCAGGCTGGTGGCCAGCTGGAGGCCGGCCTGGCTGGCGCCGACGATGAGAGTGCCCGAGCGAGTAGAGACCACGTGTCCTCCTAATGGACCATTGGTCCTACCATAACGGAGCTGGCACTAGATTGGTAGGACAGTTAGTCCTATGCTGTGCGGGACAGGCGTCACGCCGAGAGAGCGAGAGACCATGGCGAAGAAGGACCGCACCTTCGTGCGGGGCATGAACTCCGAGACCTACACCCTCAACCACTTCCGCCGCGCTCAGCTCGCGGCGCCCCGGGTGCGGGACGACTCGGTGGTCGTCGACACCGGCGACAACGCCGCGCACTCCGGCGACTCCGCCAAGTCGCGCACCTGGTGGCGGATCGGTCCGGGCGACGAGCCGTTCCTCACCCAGACCATCCAGGTC
>JAOPXK010000146.1 GCA_025965195.1 Marmoricola sp. | reverse complement strand
TCTGCCGGCTTGCGGGTTGGGCTTAGCCGAACAGACTCTGGACGAAGCTAACGATGTGCGTTCCAATCCAGACGTGCACGGCCAGCATCGCCGCAAACGGACTGAGGAGCCCTGCGATGACTACTGCGGGGGTCAGGGCAGCGACGGCTGGAACGCCCACCAGGAGCGAGACGAAAACAATGGTCAAGATGGACAGGGAAATCATTTGCTTACTTCTTTCGATTGGAATTTGTTGTGAGCAACACCCCTGAGGGAGTCGAAGGTGTAGTAGTGCACCCCTGGGATCTTGTTGGGAGCATTTACCTCAACGGCAAGACCCTCAAACTCAAGGAATTGAATGTTTCCGGGACTCCATTCCGAGGGACCGCAGATGGTCGCTTCCGCTGGAAAGACCACGTCAAAGTACAGTTCCGTGGCTGAACTTCCACCCATGGCAGTCACGTGGAACGAGTAGTACTGCCAGTCGTACTGTTCCCTCCCCCACACGAGGCCTTCCTGCGCGAAGTCGACAACGAAGGCAATGTCCGTTGTGTCGATTGGGTACTTCGTGTGAGCGTTCATTTCTGCGCTTCTTTCGATGGGGGTAAATCTCTCAGGGCGGCTGGAATCAGGAGGGGCGACTTTGGGGCCTTGAGACGGTCCCTCATCTGTTGAGGAGTAAGGACGTGGATTGGGGAAGCCATGGGGGCCTCTTTCAGGGCGCGCCAGAATAGAGTGGGTGACTCAACGGGTAGGAAAGTCACCCACTCCTTCGGGTTTTACTGAAGGGTGTTACTCGCCAGCGCTGCGGCGGCTGGAGGTGACGGGAGCGACCGGAGCGCCAACGTTGGTGACGGAGTCAGCGGACACGGACCAACCCTTCTTGCCGTTCATCTCGTAGAGATTGATGTCCAGGCCGTGAGCGGTGAGGAGGCCACCCTTGACGAAGCCGCCCGGCTGTTCTGCGGCGATGATCTTGATCTTCTTGGAGAGCTGGTTAGCCCCATGCATAACCGCGCATCGGAGACCCCAGACCGGAAGATCAGTTGCCTTGTCCTTTGCCTGGATTCCATTGCTGGAACGTGTGTCTTCGTCGTAGCCTTCGGCTGGCTGGGCGACGATGTCGTCAGCGATAATGAGAATTGAATTTGCGGACTGATCAACCTTGAGACCCATGGAATTTGCTCTTTTCTGTATTTGGAGAGTTTCTTTTTCTCCCTCTTTATCGGGATTACTAATAGTTTATCCGCATTATCCATACTTTAACAGTTTAGTCAAGCTCATTTAGTCATCGTTATATCTTCGTTACATTCGAAGATATGGATATCCCTGCTCTTTTGCTGGTCTTCTAAGAGTCCTGAATTTCCAGCCGGGATAACTACCCTCGGATGGCTCACGGGGCCGTGTGGGGGCAATTCATGGACGGTGAGGACGATAGACAGGAACCGCGAAGAGCGAACCGCCTCAAGGCACGCTCGGATAGACGTGACATGGATATACCAAGCACCTAGGCTCAACCAAGGTTGGATCGGATTATCGCAATTGGGGGCGTCATGGCAGGCCGAAGTGGTGGAACTTTCGTCAAGGAGTTCTTCCGGGACAGAGAGTTGAATCGCAAGCGACCTCTCAAAGTGGACAGCCTGGACGGCTTTTGGAATCTACTGCTAGAAGATCACCAGAGGTCAGGAACGGGACAAAGCCGCCTGTCGGGCGCAACGGCGAGCTATCCCCTGTTCTTCCGGGGTCAGGCCAATGAGAGCCACGGCATCTCAACCAGCCTGTACCGATTCATACAAGGTGAAACGACCGCCGAGATCACAGAGGCTCTCATGGCGAAGGTTGAGGCGGCCATTTTGGCGGATGCCCGGAGCAGAGGTCTGGGCAAGGGCATGTCTGACGGGCACCTACTTATGCTCTTGCAGCACTACGGTTCTCCAACTCGTCTCCTGGACGTTTCAACAGGACCGATGGAAGCCCTGTTCTTTGCAACGGAGGGAAGCGATGCCTTCGACGGCAGACTCTTTATCTTCAAGGTAAACAACGAGCGAGACGAATGGATTATCGACCGGGATCTAGCGACAGACCCCCTCCCATGGACACCCTCAACTATTAATGGCCGCCATGCCCGTTCCGACTGGACTGAAGAGGTCTCACTACTAGCCCCTCTCCCCATCGATCCAAGAATGGGCGCGCAGGAGAGCAGGTTTCTTGTGGGCGGCTTGATACGGGCGAGTGCGGACAGGAACATTCACTTCCAGGGTCACAATAATTTCTTGGACCGCTATGAACTGCCTCAGATCACTACTCTGAGCGTGGCTTTCCACAAGGGTCCAACGAAGCTGTCTATAACTCCTTGGCACGCGCTCGGCTGGACCATCCGGATACCTGCTCAATGGAAACCCAAGCTGAGGGAACGCCTCGAAGGCATTCACATCACTAGGGATTCGATGTATCCGCCCTTTGCCACCGTTCAATGGGGATCAGCGCAGGCAGGCCGAAACGCGCTTCACACTCTGTAGCAGGTACGACTCAGCGTGCATCCTGTGAGCACCTCTTCTGGGGGCATACCAAGGCTTCGCCTCGCTATTAGCCGGTGAGTAGCCGTCTGGCCGTGGGCCATCCAGCGACATCCCCTTTTTCTGCTGTGATCAGGTCTTGGTCAGTAGCGCCCTGGGGTCAAGAGTTGGTCTTCCAGCTCAAGCCAATCCATGAGGTCCTGAACCTTCTGAAGACAACCCGTGTAGTGGTCCCGATCCTGAACCG
>JAOPXK010000188.1 GCA_025965195.1 Marmoricola sp. | reverse complement strand
ACGATGGTCGAGGTGTAGGGCGAGCTGTTGTGCGGCAACCGTGACTGCCAATTTTCCGGGAGCAGCTTGGCGACGTGCGCGATTTCATCGATGTCATAGGCGAGCGCCAGTGTCACGACATCCGCCTCGAGGCCCTCGATGACGCTGCGTGCCTGTTTGCCCGAGCCGCCGTGCGAGGCCTTGACCGACACGTTGTCGCCGGTCTTGGCTTTCCAGTACTTGGCGAAGGCGGCGTTGTATTCCTGGTAGAGCTCACGCGTCGGGTCGTACGAGACGTTGAGCAGGGTCACGTCCTTGGCCAGGGCAACGACGCTGCTGGCCCCCAGCAGAATGACCGCGGCAAGGCGTGTGAGCGTGAGTTTCGATGTCATGGGATCCGCCTCTGAGCGATGCGTGGGGCCGGCGTGAACCGGCAAGCCAGCAATTTAGAAGGCGGCGCTCAAGCTGGATACGAAGCAATCGACGCTTGCTTATGCGGAATTCGAGTAAGCGCGCGGATAGCCGAAAAACCGCAGGCGGCAGATGGCCGCTGGGCAAAGGCGAGCGCCCTCAGCTCCCCCGGATCTGCTGCGCCAGCACCGCACGCGTGATCTTTCCCGTCTCGGTCTTGGGAAGCTCCGCGACCACTTGAATGGCCACCGGGCACTTGTTGGCGGCCAGGCGTTCGCGGCTGTGGCGGTCGAGCGCGGCGACGTCCAGCGTCAGGCCCTGCGAGGCCGAGACAAAGGCGATCACGGTTTCGCCTCGGTAGGCATCGGGGGCGCCCACCACGGCCGCTTCGCGCACGCCGGGGAAGGCGTACAGCACGTCTTCCACCTCGCGCGGCCAGACCTTGAAGCCGGACGCGCTGATCATGTCTTTCTTGCGGTCGACCAGGTAGAACCAGCCTTGCTCGTCGAAGAAGCCGATGTCGCCGGTGTGCAGCCAGCCGCCCGGCATGGCCTCTGCGGTCTCTTGCGGCTTGCGCCAGTAGCCGGCCATCACGTTGGGGCCACGAACGACCAGTTCGCCCAGGCTGCGCGGGCCCACCGGCCTGCCGGCGTCGTCGACGACGATCGCGTCGACCGCCGCGGTCGGAAGGCCGATGGACAGCGCGCCCGAGTCGGGGTCCACAGGAATGACGCCTTCGATGGGCGCAAGGTGGCTCGGCGCCGTGAGCTCGGTCATGCCGTAGGAGCTGCGGACAGCGCGGCCGAATCGCTGCTCGAAGGCCTGCACGGTGGCCGGAGCGATGGGCGCGCCGCCGGAGTAGATGTGCACCAGGCTGTCGAAGTGCGCACGCGTGGCGCTGGGCTGGTTCATCAGCGCGATGAAGGCCGTGATGGCGCCGATGATGAAGGTCGGGCGCTGCGCCACGAATGCGTCCAGCACCACCGTGGGCTGGAAGCGATAGGTGAGCACGAGGCTCGCCGCGGCCGCGAACGCACAGACCATCTGGACTTCGAACCCCGTCACATGGAACAGCGGCGCCATGCCGAAGATCCGCGACGCGGCCGTCAGCTCGAAGTGCCTGACGCAGGTGCGTGCGTTGAACACCAGGTTGCGGTGGGTCAGCATCGCGCCCTTGGGGATGCCGGTGGTGCCCGACGTGTAGAGCAGCACCGCCACATCGTCGGCCGCCGGACGCGCGCCTTGCAGCGGCTTCACGGGCTGCGCCGCAAGCACGGGGACTAGCGCCTGCAACGCCGGTGCGGGCGTTGAAGGAAGCGCCGGCAGCACCCGCACATCGTCGCGGGACTGCATCTCGCGTGGTGACGTCCACAGCATGCATGCCGGCTCGACCAGACCGTCGGCAGCCTGCACCACGGTTGTCCATTGGTCGTCGTGGCAGACGATGGCGCTCGGCATGCAGTCGGCGAACAGCCGCGCCAGCTCCGGCGCCTTGTACATCGGGTTCAAGGTCACGGCGATGGCCGCGAGCTTCCAGGCGGCCAGCGTGGCGATCGCGAACTGCGGTGTGTTCTGCAGGATGACGGCCACGCGGTCGCCGCGCCGCACGCCGCGCTCTTGCAGCCAGGCGGCCAGCCGGTCGCTGAGCTGGTCGAGTGCTGCGTAGTCGAGCGTGTGGTCGAAGTAGCTGATGGCCGGCGCGCTGCGGCTGGCGGCGTCGAACAGGTCGAGCGCCGTCGTTGCTTCAAGGGGCAATCGCTGTCCTGCCGCTCCGGCCAACGCCTCCCCAGGGCGGACGCTGGCGGCCGTCTCGTATGCGGCCAGCCGTGCAAGCGCCTCTTGGGTGGATGGCTCGGTCATGGCCTACCTCGCGCGCACAGGCTTCACGGCGGCGACAGGAGCAGCGGGCACCGGCTCGCCGCTGCTCAGCTTCTCGATCAGCAGCCGAGTGCGCCGTATGTGCAGGTGCACGACGCTTCTCGCGCCCTCGGCGTCGCGCGAGCGAATCGTCTCCATGAGCAGCAGGTGCTGCGGGTCTGAGAACGGCAGGCCGTCCTTGGCCAGCGAGTCCTTGACGAAGAAGCGCCGGAAGTGCTGCGTGCTGTTCCAGTAGCGCTCGATCATGTCGCGCAGGTGCGGCATGGGCGCGCCC
>JAOPXK010000097.1 GCA_025965195.1 Marmoricola sp. | reverse complement strand
GAAGATCTACCAGAAGAAGCTCGAGGAGTACGTCGCCCCGGACCTCGACGAAGCCATCCGCGCCGAGCTCGAGGAGTTCGTCGTACGCCGTCGCAAGGAACTCGGCGACTGACGCTGACCCGGCGCGTCCGCGCGCCTTTCTAACGCTTACCCGGCGCGTCCGTACACCTTTCTACTACTTACCCGGCGCGTCCGTACACCTTTCTACTACTGACCCGGCCCGTCCGCGCAGCCGTGCGGTTCCGATGAGCCGGGTCGACGGTCCGAATGTGTTCACAAGCGCCGGGTCAGCGGAAGACGACGGTCCGGCTGCCGTTCAGCAGCACCCGTGACTCACAGTGCCAGCGCACCGCGCGCGAGAGCACCTGGGCCTCGACGTCGCGACCAGCTGAAACCAGCTGGTCCTGGTTGTGGGTGTGGTCGACCCGGATCGTGTCCTGCTCGATGATCGGACCCTCGTCCAGGTCGGCCGTCACGTAGTGAGCCGTCGCGCCGACGAGCTTGACCCCCCGGTCATAGGCCTGGTGATACGGCCGGGCGCCCTTGAAGCTGGGCAGGAACGAGTGGTGGATGTTGATCACCTTGCCCTCGAGCGTGCGGCAGATGTCGTCGGAGAGCACCTGCATGTAGCGGGCCAGCACCACGAGATGGACGCCGTGCTGCCGGACCAGACCCAGGAGCTCGGCTTCCGCGGCGGCCTTGTTCTCCGGGTCGACCGGGATGTGGTGGAACGGCAGTCCGTACGCCGCGCAGAGTCGCTCGGCGTCACGGTGGTTGGAGACGACTGCCGGGATCTCGATCTGGAGCGACCCGGTGGACCAGCGGAACAGCAGGTCGTTGAGACAGTGCAGCTGCTTGGAGACCATGATCAGAGTCCGGTACGGCGCCTTCGCCCCCCACAGCTCGTAGGTCATCTCGAACTCCTCGGCGACGGCCGCGAAGGAGGCGCGCAGATCGTCGGCCGTCGCCGGTCCGGCGACCTCGAAGTCGATCCGCATGAAGAACTTGCCGGTGATCTGGTCACCGAACTGGGCACTCTCGATGATGTTGCCGCCGTGGTCGATCAGGAAGCCGCTGGCTGCGTGCACGATGCCGGGCCGGTCGGGACAGACCAGCGTCAACACGAAATCTCCGGCGGCCTGTCCGGGCGGGGCAGCGATCGGGCTGCCTCCGGCGCCCTCGCGCGTGGGCGACCCGGAGTCGGGACCAGACATCGACAGCTCCTCTGCACGGAAGGGCAGACGTTGCGCCTTCGGCAACACAGTCTGCGATACGCAACACCTTCTAGGCTAGTGTTGCGCCATGAGCAACGCAGCCGACAGCACCGCCGGCGGTGTCCAGTCGGTCGATCGAGCGATCACCATCCTGGACGTGCTGGCTCGTCTGGGCGAAGTCGGGGTCACCGAGCTGGCCGCGGAGCTCGACGTCCACAAGAGCACGGCGTTCCGGCTGGTCAACACGCTCGAAGGTCGCGGCCTGGTGGAGCAGACCGGTGAGCGCGGAAAGTACCGGCTCGGCGTCGGCCTGCTTCGTCTCGCGGGAGCCACGACCGCGCGCCTCGACGTCGTCCAGGAGGCCCGCCCGATCTGCAAGTCACTGGCCGCCTCGACCGGTGAGACCGTCAACATCGCGGTGCTCTCGGAGTCCTCGGCGCTCTATCTCGACCAGGTCGCCGGTTCGTCGACCCTGCAGCCGCACAACTGGGTCGGCCAGCACATCCCGCTGCATGCGACGAGCAACGGCAAGGTGCTCCTGTCAGGCCTGGCGGTCGAACGACTCGACGAGGTGCTGCACCGCCTCCCGGCGTACACCGCGCTGACCATCACGAAACGCTCCGCGCTGCGACGCGAGCTCGACGTCGTCCGCGAGCAGGGGTACGCCGTGGCGGTGGACGAGCTCGAGGTCGGCCTGACGGCGGTTGCCGCTCCGATCCACAACGCCCACGGCGACGTGATCGCGTCGCTCAGCGTCAGCGGTCCCACCTTCCGACTCGGCCAGGACAAGCTGAGCGAGGTGATCCCCGAGCTGCGACAGGCCGCCGAGGAGATCTCGCA
This sequence comes from Marmoricola sp., assembly GCA_025965195.1. GTDB lineage: Bacteria > Actinomycetota > Actinomycetes > Propionibacteriales > Nocardioidaceae > Marmoricola. Next base: position 7,967 of record JAOPXK010000097.1, on the reverse strand, counting down.
CCGCCTCGGCTGGGGTCACCGGTAGGTCACGACCTCACTGCGACCTTCGCTGAGTCCTTGACGGCTGGGCACCCTCGGACCATGCTCAGCACTAGCTCGGGTTGCGCAGGAGGCACGCCTGTTGTGCCATACGCAACAAGCGAAGGGTTGGTCGTTGCCGGAGAACTGGATCGCTGGTCAGTGGGTGAGCGCACGTTCCGGCGGTCGCCGGGAGATCCGCTGCCCCGCTGACGGGACCCTGGTCGCCGAGATCGACGAGTCCGGACCCGAGGACACCGCAGCCGCGATCACAGCGGCCCGGGACGCCTTCGACAGCGGATCCTGGCGGAGTATGTCGGCCCGCGAACGCGGCGACCTGCTGCTCCGGGTGGCCGGCCTTCTCGAGCGCGACACCGCCCTGATCGCCCGGGCAGAGTCGCTCGACACCGGCAAGCGCCTGGTCGAGAGCGAGTACGACGTGGCCGATGTCGTCTCGGTCTTCCGGCACTTCGGCCGCACCGCCGACGATGAGGCCGGCCGCGTCGTCGACACCGGGAACTCCAGTGTGGTCAGCAAGATCGTGCACGAGCCGGTCGGCGTGTGCGGCCTGATCAGCCCGTGGAACTACCCCCTGCTCCAGGTCGCCTGGAAGGTCGCTCCCTGCCTGGCGGCCGGCAACACCTTCGTCCTGAAACCGAGCGAGCTCACCCCGCACACCGCAATCCACCTGATGAAGGTGCTCGCCGAGGCCGGCCTTCCCGATGGGGTGGCGAACCTCGTGGTCGGGGACGGACCCGGTGCAGGTGCTCCACTCTCCACCGACCCGAGGGTCGACCTGGTGTCGTTCACCGGCGGCCTCGCCACCGGCAAGCAGATCATGGCTGCGGCATCGGCGAGCGTGAAGAAGATCGCGCTCGAGCTCGGCGGCAAGAACCCCAACATCGTCTTCGCGGACGCCGACTACGACACCGCGCTCGACTTCGCCCTGACGGCGGTCTTCCTGCACTCGGGCCAGGTCTGCTCGGCAGGGGCCCGGCTCGTCGTACAGGACACGTTGCACGACCGCTTCGTCGATGACCTGGTCGCGCGCGCCGAGCGAATCCGACTGGGTGGCCCGTTCGATGAGAAGGCCGAGACTGGTCCGTTGACGAGTGCCCAGCACCGCGCGAAGGTCGAGAAGTACGTCGCGGCCGGGATCGCCGAAGGTGCGGTGCTTCGTTGCGGCGGCCGACGACCCGAGGACCCAGCGCTGGCCGACGGCTTCTACTACCTGCCGACCGTGCTCGATGGATGTACGAGCCAGATGAGCGTGACCCAGGATGAGTCCTTCGGCCCGGTCCTGACGGTGGAGACCTTCACCGACGAGGACGACGCCGTACGCATTGCCAACGACAGCATCTACGGACTCGCCGGCGCCGTCTGGACCAGCGACGGCGGCCGCGCCGAGCGGGTCGCGGCCCGGCTCCGGATGGGCACGGTCTGGATCAACGACTACCACCCGTACGTCGCCCAGGCGGAGTGGGGCGGCTACAAGCAGTCCGGCATCGGCCGCGAGCTCGGCCGCGCCGGTCTCGATGAGTACCGCGAGACCAAACACGTGTGGCACAACATCAATCCCACTCCGCAGCGCTGGTTCGCGGGCTGAGCAGACCGGGACGAGAGGAGCGCGACGATGGCATCCAGCCACAGTGAGTCCAGGCACAGCGACAAGACCTGGGACTACGTGATCGTCGGCGGTGGCTCCGCGGGCTCGGCACTGGCCAACCGGCTGAGTGCGGACTCCTCCACGACGGTCCTGCTCCTCGAGGCCGGGCGCTCGGACTACAAGATCGACCCGTTCATCAACATGCCGGCCGCGCTGCCGATCCCGATCGGCAACCGGTTCTATGACTGGAAGTACGAAACCGATCCCGAGCCGAACATGTTCGACCGACGGATCTATCACGCGCGCGGCAAGGTCCTCGGCGGGTCGAGCAGCATCAACGGGATGATCTTCCAGCGCGGCAACCCGCTGGACTACCAGCGCTGGGGGGCCGACCCGGGCATGGAGACCTGGGACTACCTGCACTGTCTGCCGTACTTCAAGCGGATGGAGAACTGCCTGGCAGGAGCCGACGACTGGCGCGGTGGCGACGGTCCGCTCAAGCTCGAACGCGGTCCGGCCACCAACCCGCTGTTCGGTGCGTTCTTCGAGGCCGCGCAGCAGGCCGGCTACCCGCTGACCGACGACGTCAACGGCTACCGGCAGGAGGGCTTCGCGAGGTTCGACCGCAACATCTACCGGGGCCGCCGCTGGTCCGCGTCCCGCGCCTACCTCGATCCGGTCAAGGCCCGCAAGAACCTGACCATCGAGACCCATGCGTTCGTCACCCTGGTCAACTTCGAGGGCAACCGCGCGGTCGGCGTGAACTACCTGCACCGCGGCCGGAGCCACACCGTCCGAGCCGGTGAGGTGGTCCTCTGCGGGGGCGCGATCAACACCCCTCAGCTTCTCCAGCTCTCGGGCGTCGGAGATCAGAATCTCCTTACCCAGCTAGGGATTGACGTCGTACACCATCTTCCCGGCGTGGGTGAGAACCTCCAGGACCACCTCGAGGTCTACATCCAGTACGCGTCGAAGCAGCCGGTCTCGATCGCACCCGGGCTGCGCTACCGGCAGCGGCCGAAGATCGCCTTCCAGTGGCTGTTCCAGCGCGGCGGACTCGGCGCGACGAACCACTTCGAGGGCGGCGGGTTCGCACGCAGCAACGACGACGTCGACTACCCGAACCTGATGTTCCACTTCCTGCCGATCGCGATCCGGTACGACGGTTCGCAGCCGGCCGGGCTCGAACCAGGGGCGCACGGCTACCAGGTCCACATCGGCCCGATGTACGCCGACACCCGCGGCTGGGTCCGGATCAAGTCGACGGATCCGAAGATGCACCCGTCGATGCAGTTCAACTACCTCTCGACGCCGAACGACCGCAGGGAATGGGTCGAGGCGGTCCGGGTCGCGCGCGACATCCTGAACCAGCCCGCGTTCGCTGCCTACAACGACGGCGAGCTGTCGCCGGGACCCTCGGTCGCCACCGACGATGAGATCCTCGACTGGGTGCGCAAGGACGCCGAGACGGCACTGCATCCGTCGTGCACCGCCAAGATGGGCATCGACGACCAGGCGGTCACCGATCCCACCTCCATGAAGGTCCACGGCACCGACGGCCTGCGCGTCGTCGATGCCTCGGTCTTCCCCTACGTCACCAACGGCAACATCTACGCCCCGGTGATGATGACCGCCGAGAAGGCCGCCGACCTGATCGCCGGAAACACTCCGCTCGCCCCCGCCGAGGTGCCGTACTACCGCTACCGAGATGACACTCCGCTCTACCCGCCCGGCGATCCCCGCAACGACGCGCCGCGGGTCTCCACGACGAAGGAAGATCACTCATGACAGCCGATACGACAACTCCCACCCCCGTCGCTTCGGGGACCACTGGCGAGCCCGCGCTCAAGGTCGACTCGCTGTGGAAGATCTTCGGCAACCGCTCCGACAAGATCATCGGCACCAGTGACGCCGACCTGTCCCGCAAGGACCTGCAGGAGAAGACGGGCTGCGTACTGGCCGTCAAGGACGTCTCGTTCGAGGTCGCTCCCGGCGAGGTCTTCGTGGTGATGGGACTGTCCGGGTCCGGCAAGTCGACGCTCGTCCGATGCCTCACCCGGCTGATCGAGCCGACCTCGGGCTCGGTCGTCCTCAATGGCGAGGAGGTCACCTCGGCGAACGAGGGCCAGCTGCGCGAGCTGCGTCGCAAGCAGGTCGCGATGGTGTTCCAGCACTTCGGCCTGCTGCCCCACCGCCAGGTCATCGAGAACATCGCCTTCGGTCTCGAGGTGCGTGGCGATGACCGGACCAGCCGGCGCCGGCGTGCCCAGGAGATGGTGGACCTGGTCGGCCTGTCCGGCTACGAGCGCTCCTATCCCGACCAGCTGTCGGGCGGCATGCAGCAGCGCGTCGGCCTCGCGCGGGCACTCGCCGCAGACCCCGCCATCTTGATGTTCGATGAACCGTTCTCGGCTCTCGACCCGTTGATCAGGCGCGACATGCAGAACGAGGTCATCCGGCTGCACAAGGAAGTCGGCAAGACGATGGTCTTCATCACCCACGACCTGGCCGAGGCCCTCAAGCTCGGCGACCGGATCCTGATCATGCGCGACGGCGAGGTCGTCCAGGTGGGCCGGCCGGACGAGGTCGTCGGGGCCCCGGCAGACGACTACGTGAAGGACTTCGTCTCCGACGTACCCAAGTCGCACGTGCTCACCTTGAAGTGGGTGATGCGCCCGGCCCGGCCGGGCGAATCCGACAGCGGGCCGGCGCTCCAGTGCGACACGATCGTGCGCGACGCAGCCCGCGACGTGCTGGCCGCCAACGGACCGGTGCGCGTGCTCGACGGCGACAAGGTCGTCGGGATGGTCGACGATCAGGACATCCTGCGCGTGGTGGTGGCAGAAGAAGGTACGTCGTGACCGTCCAGGTCCTTGCGCGGCCGGTGAACAAGGAGGCGGAGCCTCCCACCGAGCGTGCGAAGAACAGGCACACGATGCCGCTGCTCGGTGCCGTCATCGTGGTCTGGGTCGTCGGCTGGCTGATCTTCCGCAACCACGACACCTTGGTGCTGAGCTTCCAGCAGCAGACCGACTTCCACAAATGGATCAACGACCTGCGCGACAACATCCAGGCCTCGGCACAGCACAACTGGTTCTTCCACGGCGTCATCGGCAAGATCACCACGTTCTTCAACTGGCTGGTCGAGCAGATCCAGCACCTGTTCAGCCTGCCCGCGTTCCCGCGGCCGGTCCCCCAGGTCGGCTGGTTGGGCGTCCTGGTCCTGCTCGGCTGGGTCGGCTACGCGGTCGCGGGTGCCCGTTCGGCCATCCTGGTCCTCGTCACGGTGTTCCTCTTCGGCATCCTCGGCGCCTGGCAGGACAGCGTGGACACGCTGATCATCACGTTGATCGCCGTCGCCATCTGCGTGATCATCGGTCTCCCACTCGGCATCGCCATGGCCCGCAACAAGCTGGTGTCCACCCTGGTCACGCCGGTGCTCGACACCATGCAGACGATGCCGGCGTTCGCCTATCTCGCGCCGCTGGCGCTGATCTTCGGCATCGGAGCCTCCTCAGCCGTGGTGTGCACGCTGATCTATGCGCTGCCCCCGCTGGTCCGGATCACCGAGCACGGCATCCGTTCGGTGCCGGCGACGACCCTCGAGGCCGCCGGCTCCCTCGGCGTCACCAAGCGCCAGCTGCTGCGCCAGGTCCAGATCCCGATGGCCAAGCGCACCATCGTGGTCGGCATCAACCAGTGCACGATGGCGGCGCTCTCCATGGCCACGATCGCGGCCTTCGTCAGCAGTCCCGGCCTCGGGCAGGACGTCGAGCAGGCGCTGCAGAACCTCGATGTCGGCGGCTCGGCCGTGTACGGCTTCGCGATCGTCATCATCGCGATCATGCTCGACCGCACGACGACCGCTGCGAGTGAGCGCAGCGAGAAGCAGAGCGCCGCGCGTGTGGCGTCGGTCGGCGGACCCGGTGTGATGCTGGTGACCGTCGTGCTCGAGCACCTCCCGCGTTGGGCGAGCGAGGAGACAAAGGGACGCCGACCGCTCCCCTCGAAGGCGTTCCGCCGCGGCATCCTCGGGATCGGCCTGGTCGTGGTGGCCATCTCGATCTGGCTCTCCCGGCAGTACCTCTCCCTGGCGAGCTTCCCGAAGTCACTGGACTTCGGCACGGACATCTCCAACAAGGTCAGCGACTTCAGTGACTGGTTCGTGAACCTCGCCGAGCCGGTCACGAACGCGTTCAAGAACGTGGTGACCTATGGCCTGCTCAACCCGCTCCAGTCGCTCCTCGGAGAGTCACCGTTCTGGCTGATCGCGCCCGTGATCCTCGCCCTGGCCCTGATCCTCGGTGGCTGGCGAGCGCTCGCGGTCTCGGTTGTCTGCGAAGCCATCATCTTCGGCACGGGGCTCTGGCACGACACGATGGTGACGCTGACCATGACCCTCGTCGCGACCGTCCTGGTGATGCTCGTGGCGGTGGTCCTCGGAGTCTCCATGGGTCGCAGCCGGCGTGCGGACACGATCATCAGACCGGTTCTCGACACCTTCCAGACCATCCCGCCGTTCGTGTACCTCGTGCCGGCGCTGGCGCTGTTCGGGCCGACCCGGTTCACCGCGATCGTTGCCGCCATTGCGTACGGCGTACCGATCGCGACGAAGCTCGTCGCGGACGGCATCCGTGGCGTCGCACCGACGACCGTCGAAGCAGCCCGCGCGTCCGGCATCACCCGCTGGCAGATGATCCGAAAGGTCCAGCTGCCGATGGCCCGCGAGGCACTGCTGCTCTCGACGAACCAGGGCATCCTCTACGTGCTCTCGATGGTCGTCATCGGCGGCCTCGTCGGTGGAGGCAGCCTCGGCTACATCGTGGTCTCGGGATTCTCGCAGGACCAGCTCTTCGGCAAGGGACTCGCCGCAGGTATCGCGATCACTGCGCTGGGGGTGATGTTGGACCGCATCGCGCGTTACACCGCTGCTCGCCACGGACGTGCATGACGTCCCGGGCATTTCCAAACTCTCGCAACCACAGGAAAGAAGGAAGCACATGAGACGACGCAATCGAGTCGCGCTCGTCGGTGTCGCAGCCGCCCTTGCGTTGGCGCTGGCGGCCTGCGGCAGCGGTGGCATCAAGGACACCACGACAGCATCGGGAAAGAAGTGCGGTGACCTCAACATCGCCGTGAACCCGTGGACCGGCTACGAGTCCGACGCCTACGTCGTCGGCGACATCGCCACGACGAAGCTGGGCTGCAACGTGTCGTATCAGAACGTCAAGGAGGAGGTCGGCTGGCAGGGCATGTCCAGCGGCACCATCGACACGATCCTGGAGAACTGGGGACACCCCGACCTGGTCAAGAAGTACGTCGACCAGCAGAAGACCGTCGTGGACGCCGGGCAGACCGGCAACCAGGGAATCATCGGCTGGTACGTACCGCCGTGGATGGCAGCCAAGTACCCCGACATCACCGACTGGAAGAACCTGAACAAGTACGCCTCCATGTTCAAGACCTCCGAGTCCGGTGGCAAGGGTCAGCTCCTCGACGGTGACCCGTCGTACGTGACGAACGACGAGGCGCTGGTGAAGAACCTGCACCTCAACTACCAGGTGGTGGTCGGTGGCAGTGAGGCTGCGCTGATCCAGAGCTTCCGCTCGGCCGAGAAGAACAAGACCCCGCTGCTGGCGTACTTCTACGAGCCGGACTGGTTCTTCTCCGAGATGAAGCTGGTCAAGGTGAACCTGCCGAAGTACACCGACGGCTGTGACGCGGATGCGGCGAAGGTCGCGTGCGACTACCCGCCGTACAACCTGAACAAGTTGATCTCCAAGAAGTTCGCCGACTCCGGATCGCCGGCCGTCGACCTGATCAAGAACTTCCACTGGACCAACGACGACCAGAACCTCGTCTCGACCTACATCGCGCAGGACAAGATGAAGCCCGCTGACGCCGCCCAGAAGTGGATCGACGCCAACCCGGACAAGGTGGCTGCCTGGTTGAAGTAGAAGTCGTCACACCAATCGACTCCCCACACCTTGACAGGTGTGGGGAGTCGAGTCGATTCTAGAGTTGTTCCGTATCACGCATCGTGTTGCGTATCCTGCAACACGTCTCGACAGGCTCGACCATCGAAAGAGGAAACATGGCCACCGTCCCGAGCAGGGCCCAGGTCGTCGTCATCGGCGCCGGCATCGTCGGCAACAGCCTCGTGCACCACCTCGCACGGCTCGGCTGGACCGACATCGTGCAGATCGACAAGGGCGCGCTTCCCAACCCGGGGGGGTCCACCGGGCACGCGTCGAACTTCATCTTCCTCACCGACCACTCGCGCGAGAACACGGACCTCACGATGGACTCGGTCGAGCCGTACCAGGAGAGGGGCGTCTTCACG
>JAOPXK010000095.1 GCA_025965195.1 Marmoricola sp. | reverse complement strand
CCAACGAGATCAAGGAACGCATCCTTGCGATGGGCGGCCCGAATGTCATCGCGGGGCAGTCGTCGGTCGACGTCGTGATCACCGAGATCGGCGGCACCGTCGGCGACATCGAGTCGCTGCCCTTCCTCGAGGCAGCCCGCCAGGTACGCCACGACATCGGCCGCGACAACTGCTTCTTCCTGCACGTCTCGCTGGTGCCGTGGATCGGGCCCTCGGGTGAGCTGAAGACCAAGCCGACCCAGCACTCCGTCGCTGCGCTGCGCTCGATCGGCATCCAGCCCGACGCGATCGTGTGCCGCGCCGACCGCGCGATTCCCGACTCGATCAAGAAGAAGATCTCGTTGATGTGTGACGTCGACGAGGAGGCCGTGGTCACGGCTGCCGACGCGCCCTCGATCTACGACATCCCGAAGGTGCTGCACAGCGAAGGCCTCGACGCCTACCTCGTACGCCGGCTGAACCTGCCCTTCCGTGATGTCGACTGGACTCTCTGGGACGACCTCCTCCAGCGCGTGCACCACCCGGACGAGCAGGTCACCGTCGGCCTGGTCGGCAAGTACATCGATCTGCCCGATGCCTATCTGTCCGTCGTCGAGGCGTTGCGAGCCGGTGGCTTCGCGAACATGGCTCGGGTCAACATCGAGTGGATCGCCTCCGACGAGTGCGCGACCCCCGAAGGTGCCGCTCGCCGGCTGGCCGAGGTGGACGCGGTCTGTGTGCCCGGCGGCTTCGGCATCCGTGGCCTCGAGGGCAAGCTCGGCGCGCTCACCTACGCCCGCACGCACGGCATTCCGACGCTCGGCCTCTGCCTCGGCCTGCAGTGCATGGTGATCGAGTACGCCCGCAACGTGGCCGGCCTGGAGAAGGCGGCGTCCACGGAGTTCGACCCGGAGTGTCCCGAGCCGGTGATCGCCACGATGGCGGAGCAGCACGCCTACGTCGAAGGCGCCGGCGACCTCGGTGGCACGATGCGGCTCGGTCTCTACCCCGCGGAGCTCAAGGAGGGGTCGGTGATCCGGGCGACGTACGGCCAGGCCCGGGTCGAGGAACGCCACCGGCACCGCTATGAGGTCAACAACGCCTACCGCGACCAGCTCGAAGAGGCCGGCCTGGTGTTCTCCGGGACGTCTCCGGACAACAGCCTGGTCGAGTACGTCGAGCTTCCCGCCGACGTGCACCCCTACTACGTGTCGACCCAGGCGCACCCGGAGCTTCGCTCGCGTCCGACCCGGCCGCACCCGCTCTTCGCCGGACTCATCAAGGCCGCGATCGTGCGCCAGAAGGAGCTCACCCTCCCGATCGACGAGTCAGGTCTGCGTCGCCACGACCTCGATGAGGACTGAGGGTGCCACTTCAGGACGAGCCGGCCAGCTGGCCGGTGACCGCGACTCGGGACATCCACCGCGACGACTGGGTGGTGGCCTTCCGGGAGGACACCGTGCAGCGCCCGGGCCATCCCGAGGACACGTTCTCGCGGCTGATCGTCGAGCACCCCGGTGCGGTGATGGCGATGGCGGTCGACGAGGACGAGCGCGTCTGTTGCATCCGGCAGTACCGCCATGCCTCGCAGCATGTCTTCGTCGAGCTGCCCGCAGGCCTGCGCGACGCGGCCGGCGAGGACCCCGTCGAGACCGCGAAGCGCGAGCTGCGTGAGGAGGTCGAGCTCGAAGCCACAGAGTGGCGGCACCTGTTGACGACGTACCCGACCGCCGGGATCAGCAACGAGATGCACTTCCTCTACCTCGCACGCGGCCTCTCACCTGCCGGCCGCGGCGACTTCGCGATGCTGCACGAGGAAGCCGAGATCGAGATCGTCTGGGTGCCAATGGGCGAGCTGCTGGACGCCGTGCTCGCCGGACGCGTGCAGGAGGCGCCGGTCGCTGCCTCAGTGATGGCCTACGACATCCTCAAGCGTCGCGGCGAGCTCTGAGGGTCAGGGGACGACCGGCAGCACCAGCGTCTGGGCACTTCCCGACACGATGCTGACCAGAGCCGGGACCACACCGCCGCGGTAGTTCAGCGAACCGCCGGCGAGCACCAGGCCGAGCCGGTGACCGACCCCGAACTGGTGCACGATCGCGGGCATGGTCACCTGGACCGGCTTGGTGACGTCGCGGACCCGGATCGGGGCGATCTGGCCCTTGATCAGGGACGCTGTGCCGTCCGGTGCGATGTCGACGACCTTGGCGAAGAGCACCAGCTGCCCGAGCGGACCGACGAGCTGGGTGAGTCCGACGGTGGGCGCGCTCACCCGGACGGTCAGCGACGGCGAGCCTGCGACGTTCACGGCCGTGGTGAGGACCGGCGACTTCCAGGACGCGAAGGTGCCAGGGACGTCCTTCTCGGGCAGTGTCTCGAAGCCCTTCACGAACATGCCGAGGGCGTCTCCCGGGTCGATGCTCGTCGGTGCACCGGCCGGCGGAGTGAGGAAGGACTGGCTGCCGGCCTTGACCGTCGCCGTCGTGGACGCGAGGTCGCCCGCACCAGAGAGGTACCAGGTCCGCGGGGCTCCGACCGGGAAGGTGCTGGACGTGGCGTACGCCGGTGCGGCGTTCCCGGTGTAGCTGACCCAGTCGCGGAAGTAGCTGAAGTCCGGGCCGGTCGAGGCGGCGCTGTCCTTGAGGTAGTGGTCGAACCAGTTGACGATGCGTCCGGTCTCGTACTGCGTCGACGGATCCGGCGAGGAGAGGTTGAGCTCGCCAGGAGCCGGCGTACTGCCCGAGTGGCCCCACGAGTGCCAGACCATCTTGACCGGAGTGCCCTGCGCCTTGAGGGCCTGGTACGTCGCGGCGGCCTCGTTGAGGTTGAACAAGGTGTCGTTCTCGCCTTGCATCAGCAGGACCGGGATCTTGATCTTGCTCATGTACGACGTCACCGATGCGTGTCGCAACGCAGCGACGTCCGCAGGCTGGAAGAAGCTGGTCGAGCCAGCAGTCACCAGCGCCGGGCAGACGAAGGTCACGAAGTTCGGGCACGGAAGGATCCGCGTCGGGTCTCCGAGCAGGTTGGTCAGCCCGTTCTCGACGCCCGAGATCGTGAAGCCCAGACCCCAGTTGAGCTTGAGTGCACCCGGAGTCGGTGAGGTGACCCCGCTGGTCAGGTCGGTGTTGTTCGGGCCGAGTGAGTAGGACAGGTCGTTCCAGGTGATCATCGGGATGATCGTGTCGATGCGGGCGTCGACGGACGCAGCGGCGAACTGGACCTCGCCGCCGTACGATCCGCCGATCATGCCGACCCGAGGGTCATCGGTGCGGGACTGGCCGGCGTGGTCGGTCGGGTCGTGCCTGACGACGTCGAGCGCCGGAGCGGCTGTCGTGTGCGCGGCATCGGTGAACGCGATCCCGGGATCCCCACCGAGGTAGCTGACCAGCTGGCTGGCCGCCTTGCCGTCGGTGTCGGGGTCATCGAGGGTGATCTTGCAGCCGGAACCGCCGAAGCCGAGACCGGAGTAGGAGAGCACCTCGTAGCCGCGGGTGGCGAACGCGGCACCGAGCCCGGCCTGGTCGGCCTTGGACCCGCCGAAGCCGTTGGTCGTGAGCAGCGCCGGCACCCGGTTCGTCGCACTTGCGACGGTCGGGGTGTACAGGTCGCCGACCACGTCGCACGCGGTCGCGCCGCTCGCTCCGGTGTGCACGAGGAAGTGCAGCGTCCGGACGGTGTAGGCCGGGGCGGCGGAGGCCGGTGAGCCGGCGACAAGGCCGGCGACGGTGACGGTGACGGTGACTGGGGCGATGATTCCGAGCGCGGCAACAAGAGCAAGACGCTTCACAGGTGAGTTCCTCGGGGATCAGTCGGCCTCGTCGGTTCGATCGCCGCCTGCAGGGAGAACGAGTTGCCGGGCGAACGGTTACCTTCCCGACTGGTCCAGGCGCCGGCCTTGCGGGGCGCGAGGTGGTGGAGCAACCACCTCGGAGGGGGCCTAGACTCGGTTTTCGACGCCAACAACTGTGGCGTCGATCACTCGGAATGACTGCCTCGGCGATCCCGAAGCGGTTCGGACAATGACGTAGGGAGAGCGCGCAGTGAGGGTCGGCGTACCTAGGGAAGTCAAGAACCATGAGTACCGGGTGGCGATCACCCCGGCCGGTGTCAACGAGCTGGTCCTGCACGGACACGAGGTGTTCGTCGAGACCGGCGCCGGCGAGGGGTCATCGATCCCGGACGCCGAGTACGTCGCCGCCGGGGCCAAGATCCTCGATCTCCCCGCCGACGTCTGGGCCACCGGCGACCTGATCCTCAAGGTCAAGGAGCCGATCGAGACCGAGTACCACCGGATGCGCGAGGGCCAGGTGCTCTTCACCTATCTGCACCTTGCGGCATCCCGTCCGTGCACCGACGCGCTCCTGGAGCACGGCGTCACCGGCATCGCCTACGAGACCGTGCAGACCCCTGACCTGGCCCTGCCGCTGCTGGCACCGATGAGTGAGGTCGCCGGACGGCTGGCTCCACAGGCCGGCGCCTATCACCTGATGCGGTCCGGAGGCGGACGCGGTGTGCTGATCGGCGGCGTCTCCGGCGTGTACGCCGGCAAGGTGGTCGTCATCGGTGCAGGAGTCAGCGGGATGAACGCTGCCGCCATCGCACTCGGCATGCAGGCCGAGGTGCTGCTGCTCGACCGGGACGTCAACAAGCTCCGTGCGGCCGACCGGATCTACCAGGGCCACCTCCAGACCGTCGCGTCCAACACCTACGAGGTCGAGCGCGCCTGCCTCGACGCCGACCTGGTGATCGGTGCCGTACTGGTGCCCGGAGCGAAGGCGCCGACGTTGGTCTCCAACGACCTGGTCAGCCGGATGAAGCCGGGCTCGGTGCTCGTCGACATCTCGATCGACCAGGGCGGCTGTTTCGAGGACTCGCGGCCGACGACCCACGACGATCCGACGTACAAGGTGCACGAGTCGATCTTCTACTGCGTGGCGAACATGCCCGGCGCGGTGCCGCACACCTCGACGTACGCCTTGACCAACGTGACCCTGCCGTACGCCGTGGCGCTGGCCAACAAGGGCTGGAAGCAGGCGTGCCGCGACGACCACTCGCTCGCGCTGGGCCTCAACACCCACGCCGGACAGCTGACCTACCCGCCGGTCGCGGAGGCGCACGGCCTGCACATGACCCCGCTCGAGGACGTCCTTGGCTGAGGTCTCGACAAGCTCGACCACGGGCGAACGAGGGCCCCATACAGGTCCCAGTGCGCTGACCCGCGCGGTAAGGACCTATCTGGACCACCTGAGCGTCGAGCGCGGGCTGGCCGACAACACCCTGAAGTCCTACCGTCGCGACCTGCGCCGCTACCTCGGGTTCCTCGACCACGAAGGCATCGGAGAGCTCTCGGCGATCACCGAGCAGACCGTTGCCGGGTTCCTGATGGCACTGCGTGAGGGCGACTCGGAGCATCCGGCGCTGAGCGCGTCCTCGGCAGGTCGGACGGTGGTGGCGGTCCGGGGCTTCCACAAGTTCGCGGTGCGTGACGGCCTGGCCGAGAGCAACCCGTCGGCCGGCGTCAAACCACCGGCGCCGGCGAAGCGGCTGCCCAAGGCCCTTCCGCTCTCCGACGTCGAGGCGATCCTCGAGGCGGCCGGTGCCCCGGGCACCACCTTGTCGATGCGCGACCGGGCGCTGCTCGAGGTCCTCTACGGCACCGGCGCCCGGATCTCCGAGGCGATCGGGCTCGACATCGATGACATCGATCTCGACGAAGGCACGGTCCTGCTGCGGGGCAAGGGCTCCAAGGAGCGGATCGTGCCCGTCGGGAGCTTTGCGCGCGAGGCGGTGCAGGCCTACGTCGTGCGGGCACGACCCGAGCTGGTCGCCGCCTCGACGGGTCCGACCACCGGAGGCGCGATGTTCCTCAACGCCCGCGGCGGCCGACTGTCGCGACAGAGTGCCTGGGCAGTGATCGTCAAGGCTGCCGAGCGCGCAGGCGTGACGACCGAGGTCTCACCGCACACGCTTCGGCACTCCTACGCCACGCACCTGCTCGAAGGCGGGGCGGACGTACGCGTGGTCCAGGAGCTGCTCGGCCATGCCTCGGTCACGACGACGCAGGTCTACACGCTCGTGACGGTCGACAGCCTGCGCGAGGTGTACGCCGCCGCACACCCGCGCGCACTGGGCTGAACGGCCGGACCCTAGGCCCGCGCAACATCCAGCTCGCCGTCCGCAAAGCTCTTGCGGATCACCTTCTTGTCGAACTTCCCCACCGAGGTGCGCGGCACCTCCGCGATGAACGCCCACGCGTCCGGGAGCTGCCACTTCGCGAACGTGTCGGCGAGGTGGGCGCGGAGCTGCTCCGGAGTGGTCGTGGCACCGTCGCGGAGCACGACGGTCGCCAGCGGACGCTCGTCCCACTTCTCGTCCGGGATGCCCACCACGGCGGCCTCGACGACGTCGGGGTGAGCCATCAGGGCGTTCTCGAGGTCGACCGAGGAGATCCACTCGCCGCCGGACTTGATCACGTCCTTGGACCGGTCGGACAGCTTGATGTAGCCGAGCCGGTCCAGGGACCCGACGTCGCCGGTCCGCAACCAGCCGTCGTGGAACTTCTCCTGTGACTCGGCATCGTCCTCGGGATAGTAGCTGCCGGTGACCCTGGGTCCACGCACCTCGAGCTCGCCGACGGACTCACCGTCGCGGGGGAGCTCGATGCCGGCGTCGCCCACGATGCGCGCCTGCATGGACGCGCCGAGCCGGCCCTGACTGCCGCGGTACTGCCATTCGTCCTCTCCCTCGACACCGGGCGGAGGCCACGAGACCGACGCGACCGGACTGGTCTCGGTCATGCCCCAGGCCTGGATCATCTTCACGCCATGACGTTCCTGCAGTGCCCGCTGCAGGCTGACGGGTACGGCGGATCCGCCGCAGGCGACCTGGCGGATCATGGAGAGGTCGCTGTGGTGCTCGTCGACATAGCCGAGGATGTCGTTCCAGATCGTCGGAACGGCTCCGGAGACGGTGACCTTCTCGGCCTGGATCAGCCGGACCAGCGGCTCGGGCTGCAACCAGCGGTCGGGCATCACCAGCATCGCGCCGGTCATCATCGCGGCGTAGGGGAGACCCCAGGCGTTGGCATGGAACATCGGCACGATGGGCAGCACCCGGTCGTAGGCCGTCAGCGCCAGCGAGTCACCCATCGCCACGGCCATCGAGTGGAGGTACGCCGACCGGTGGCTGTAGACGACGCCCTTGGGGTTCCCGGTCGTGCCGGAGGTGTAGCACATCGCGGCGGCCGACGTCTCGTCCACGGCCGGCCACGCGAACGTCGGCTCGGCGGCCTCGATTGCGTTCTCGTAGAGCTGGACGTCGACGCCGGTAGCCTGCAACGCGGACAGATCGGCCTCGGCTGCTTCGGGTCCGGCGACCAGCACGTGCCGGACGGTCCTGAAGGTCGGCAGCAGCTTCTCGAACGCGGGCAGCAGGCTGGCGTCCACGACGACGACGTGGTCCTCGGCGTGGTTGGCGATGTAGGTGACCTGCTCGGGAAAGAGCCGGATGTTCAGGGTGTGCAGGACCGCGCCCATGGCCGGAGCCGTCGCGTAGACCTCGAGGTGCTCGGCGTTGTTCCACATGAAGGTCGCGACGCGCTGGTCGGCGTCGACTCCCATGCCACGAAGGGCATTGGCCAACCGGGCAGCTCGCTCGCCGATCTCGCCGTACGTCCTGCGGCGAGAGCCGTCGGGGGTCGCGGTGACCACCTCGATGTCGGGATGGACGATCGAGACGTGCTCGAGCAGTCGGCCAATCGTCAGGGGAACGTCCTGCATCGTGCTCTTCACTGGGCCTCCAACGGCGTCGGTGAGGACCATCCTGCCCGGGTGCTGGTCACAGAGGAAGGGCAGAGGAAGGGCAGAGAAAGAGCAGAGCAGGCGCACCCGTGACGCACAGGGTTTTCCACAAGCAGGCTTGGGGTTGTGCACTCGCGGCGCAAACTCGCACACATGTTTTCCCCAGATTTCGTTGGGGGTTGTGCACTCATCGCTTTCGTCTTGTGACTCGTGCTCCGCGTGCGTACAGTCGCGCGCACTGCACGATTTGGCGGTAAGTCGACATGTCGCGCGGGCGGTCAGCGGACGAGCCAGCTGAAACTCGAGGAACTCAGGAGACCAGCGATGAGCGGTGCCGACGGTAGCGGCGGAAGTTTTGGCAGCAGCGCATCGGAGGTCCCGCCGATGGTGAGGACGCCGGTCCCTGCGAGTGAGCCGATCCCGTTCCGGAAACGCGAAGAAGAGGTTCAGAACAACGTGGTTTCAACAAGCTCAGCCAGTGGCACCGTCGACGCGAAGGCCGAGATCGGCCCCACCGGTCGGCCGCTTCCGCACTTCGATGACCCGAAGCCACTGACCACCCACGGCAATGCCCGGATCATCTCGATGTGCAACCAGAAGGGTGGCGTCGGCAAGACCACGACGACCATCAACCTGGGCGCCGCGCTCGCGGAGTTCGGTCGCAAGGTCCTGCTCGTCGACTTCGACCCACAGGGCTCGCTCTCCGTCGGCCTCGGCCTCAACCCGCACCAGATGGACCTGTCGATCTACAACCTGCTGATGCAGCGCGACGTGACGCTCGATGAGGTGATCGTTCCGACCAACGTGCCGGGGATGGACCTGCTTCCGTCCAACATCGACCTCTCGGCTGCCGAGGTTCAGCTGGTCCATGAGGTCGCCCGTGAGCAGACCCTGCAGCGGGTGCTCGCTCCGGCCATCGCGAAGTACGACGTGATCCTGATCGACTGCCAGCCCTCGCTCGGGCTGCTCACCGTGAACGCGCTGACCGCGTCCGACGGCGTGATCGTCCCGTTGGAGTGTGAGTACTTCGCGCTCCGTGGGGTGGCGCTGTTGAAGACCACGATCGACAAGGTCAGGGAGCGGCTCAACCCACGGCTGCAGATCGAAGGCGTCCTCGGCACGATGTACGACGGACGCACCCTGCACACCCGGGAGGTGATGGAGCGTCTCGTCCAGGCCTGGGGCGACACGGTCTTCCACACCGTGATCCGGCGGACCATCAAGTTCTCCGACTCGACCGTTGCCGGTGAGCCGATCACCAGCTACGCGTCGGCCTCCACCGGCGCCGAGTCGTACCGTGAACTCGCCCGGGAGGTGGCAGCTCGTTGTCTCGACGGGTGAGTCTGCCGACGGCCGATGACCTGTTTCGGCCGACGGACGAGGACGAAGGTGACGGGGCGGCTTCGCAGCCGAGCCGGAAGGTCGCGGCTGTCCCTGACCGTGCGAAGGCTGCGAAGGCTGCGCAGGCCGCGGCCGACGAGGCCGAGGCGAAGCGCAGCTCGAGTGGCCGGGTGCGCCACGACGAGAAGATGACCGTCTACGTCACGGCCGACGAGCTGATCGACATCGAGCACGCCCGGTTGTCGATGCGCCGGCACCACGGTCTCGCCGTTGATCGCGGGCGGCTGGTGCGCGAAGCGATCGCCATCGCGCTGGCCGACCTCGAGGAGAACGGCGAGGAGAGCGTGCTGGTGCAGAGATTGATTGGTCCATGACCTCTGCCACGTCGCTGGCTGAGTCCGAAGAGGCTGGGTCGACCAGCAGCTTCGCCGTACGCCTGGAGAACTTCGAGGGACCCTTCGACCTGTTGCTGAGCCTGATCAGCATGCACAAGATGGATGTCACCGAGGTGGCGCTGTCGAAGGTCACCGACGAGTTCATCGCGCACATCAAGCTGCGACAGGCGCAGTCACCGGACAAGGACGAGGGCTGGGACCTCGAGCAGACCACCTCGTTCCTCGTCGTCGCGTCCACGCTGCTCGACCTCAAGGCCGCCCGGCTGTTGCCGCAGGGCGACATCGAGGACGAGGAGGACCTGGCGCTGCTCGAGGCGCGCGACCTGCTGTTCGCGCGGTTGATGATGTACAAGGCGTTCAAGCAGATCGCGTCCGTCCTGGAGCACCGGGTGGCGGGGGAGACCAAGCGGCACCCACGCTCCGTCGGCCTCGAGGAGAGGTTCGCGAACCTGCTGCCCGAGGTGCTGATCGGTCTCGGCCTGCAGGAGTTCGCCGGTCTCGCCGCGAAGGCTCTGGCGCCGAAGCCGGAGATGGAGCTGTCGCTCGCACACATCCATGCGCCCACGGTGAGTGTCCGGGAGCAGGCCGCGATCGTGGTTCAACGCCTGCGGGTGCAGGGCACGCTGACCTTCCGGGCGCTCTCTCGCGACGCCGGTGACACGATGACGAGGGTGGCCCGGTTCCTGGCACTGCTTGAGCTCTTCAAGGAAGGCGTGGTGATGTTCGACCAGATGACGCCACTCGGAGAGCTGACCATCCGCTGGACCGGCGGCGAGGACGATGAGGTCGAGATCACCGACGAGTTCGACGGGGCACCCGTCGACCCGACCAACGACCGGCCGATCGTGCTGAGCGACGGGGCACCAGCTGCCTCGACCACCGATGAGGAAGACGCATGAGCGAGATCGACACCGTCAGCGAGGAGTTGGACACCGGAGAGATGGACACCGGAGAGTTGGACACCGAAGAGGTGGACATCGAGGGCACCTCGGTCACCGAGGAGAGCGAGGCCCTCGCGATCCCGCTGGCGGAGCTTCGCCCGGCGCTCGAGGCGATCCTGATGGTGGCCGACCAGCCGCTGGACCAGATGACGCTGGCGACCGCGGTGGGTTACCCGGTCGGTGAGGTCAACAACGCGCTGGCCGACCTGGCGGGGGAGTACGACGAGCAGGGCCGTGGCTTCGAGCTGCGCAACGTGGCCGGGGGGTGGCGGTTCTACACCCGCGAGGAGTTCGCCTCGGTGGTGGAGAAGTTCGTCCTCGACGGGCAGCAGGCCCGGCTCACCCAGGCTGCACTCGAGACCCTCGCGGTCGTGGCCTACAAGCAGCCGGTCAGCCGGGCCCGGGTCTCGGCGATCCGCGGCGTCAACGTCGACGGCGTGATGCGCACGCTGATCACCCGCGGACTGGTCGACGAGGCCGGCACCGACCAGGACACCGGCGCGCACCTCTACCGGACGACGAGCTACTTCCTCGAGCGGATCGGGGTCACCTCGATCGACGACCTCCCCGAGCTCGCGCCGTACCTGCCCGACACCGACGACTTCGACGACCCCGACGAGGTCGACGCGGTGGACCCCGGCCCGTCGAGCGACCCCGGCCCGTCGAGTGCAGTCGAGACCCCCGACCCCGAGACCGAGGCCGAATGACGGACGGCGCTCACCTCGACATCGGCGAGGACGGCCTGATCCGGCTGCAGAAGCTGCTCGCCCAGTCGGGCATCGCCAGCCGACGCAAGTGCGAGGAGCTGATGCTGGAGGGCGCCGTCGAGGTCGACGGCGAGGTCGTCACCAGGCTCGGCACGAAGGTCGACCCGCGGGTTGCCGTCGTACGCGTCAAGGGCAAGCGGCTGCCGCCGGTCAGCGCGAACGTCTACCTGGTGCTGAACAAGCCGCGCGGAGTGGTCTCCACGATGTCGGACCCCGAAGGTCGCCCCACGCTCTCGGACTTTGTCGAGGACCGGCCCGAACGGCTCTTCCATGTCGGTCGGCTCGACACCGACACCGACGGCCTGATCCTGCTGACGAACGACGGGGACTTCGCGCAGAAGATGGCGCATCCGTCGTACGAAACATCCAAGACGTACGTCGCAGAGGTCGACGGCCTCTTCACCAAGGCAACCCTGGCTCTGCTCAAGGACGGTGTCACCCTCGAGGACGGGCCGGTCACGGTGAGCAGCGCCAAGGTGCTGTCGAAGCACGGCGCGGGCCCCAAGGAGCGCTCGATCGTCGAGCTCGTCATCCACGAGGGCCGCAACCGGATCGTCCGTCGGCTGCTCGACCAGCTCGGCCATCCGGTGCGTCGGCTCACCCGCACCCAGATCGGTCCGGTCAAGCTGGGCAACCTCAAGCAGGGCACCCTTCGTGAGCTGACGACCGATGAGGTCGGCACCCTTCTCGACGCCGCTGGCTTGTAGGCTCAAGCCATCGCCGACGGGTGCCGTTTTGTGCGCCCGATGAAGGAGGAGTCGTGCCTGTTCGGGCCGTGCGCGGAGCCACCCAGCTGGAGAAGGACGACCGCCAGCAGATGCTGGACCGGGTGAGCGAGATGGTCACCTCGGTGATGGAGGCCAACGAGCTCGAGGTGGACGACTTCATCTCGGTGATCTTCACCGCGACCAGTGACCTGCACTCCGAGTTCCCGGCGTACGCCGCCCGCCAGCTCGGCTTCGGTGAGGTTCCGCTGATCTGTGCGCGTGAGCTCGAGATCACCGGCTCGATGCCGCGGGTGATCCGGATGATGGCGCACGTCGAGACCGAGCTCGACCGCGGCGACATCACCCATGTCTACCTCCACGGCGCCGCCGCACTGCGGTCCGACCTGACCCGGGTCCGGTCGGTGCCAGATGAATGAATCTCGACAAGCTCGATCACCGGAGGCGGCTCGATCACCGGGGACGACTCGATCACGCGAGGCCTTGACCGGTCCGATCCATGTGATCGGCGCCGGCCTGCTCGGCACGTCGATCGGGATGGCCGCGTCGAAGGCCGGACTCACCGTCTGGCTCAGCGACACCAGCCATGAGCATGTGCGCACCGCGAGTGGCCTGGGCGCGGGCTCCGCGCTGCCCAAGGACGCGGTCCCTCAGCTCGTCGTGGTCGCGGTCCCGCCCGACCACATCGCCGCGACCGTGATCGCGGCGCTCGAGACGGGCGCCATGGTCACCGACGTCGGCAGCGTCAAGGAGCTCCCGCTGCTCGAGGTGAGCGACCAGGTCGACGAGTCGGCGCTGGCTCGCTACGTCGGCAGCCACCCGATGGCCGGCAGCGAACGCTCCGGTCCACTGGCCGCGAGTGCAGCGATGTTCGACGGCCGCCCCTGGGCGATCACGCCGCACGTGCACTCCTCGGTCGAAGCCGTCGAGCTCGTCGAGGAGCTCGCTGCCCTGTGCGGGGCGCAGACGGTCCGGCTCTCCCCGGTCGAGCACGACCGCGCGGTTGCCCGTACGTCGCACGTGCCGCACCTTCTCGCCGTACTCACCGCTGGTCTGCTCGCCGATGGCGCCCCCGAGCAGCTCTCGCTGTCGGGCCAGGGAGTGCGCGACGTGACGCGGGTCGCGGCCGGCGATCCCGACCTTTACGGGCAGATCATCCGGGGCAACCGGGTCGCGGTCACCGAGCTGCTCGTCGATGCCCGCGGTGAGCTCGACGCGATGATCCGGGCCATCAAGAGCAGCGACACCGAGGCGCTCGGTGACATCCTCACCCGTGGTGTCGCGGGCACCCAGGCGATCCCCGGCAAACACGGCGGCCCGCCGCTCGAGACCGGGGCGGTCTTCGTGGCCGTGCCCGACAACCCGGGCGAGCTGTCCCGGCTGTTCGCCGACGTCGGCCAGATCGGCGTCAACATCGAGGACCTGCGCATCGACCACGACCCCGGCAGGGCCGTCGGTCTGGTCGAGCTGACCGTCGAGGCGAGCGCTGCCGAGGGGTTGCGTACGTCTCTCGAAGCAAGGGAATGGACGACTCACCGGTAGGCTGCAGGCTGCGATTTGTTCGCAATCCCCTGTTTGGCTTTTGGTAGGAGTTTGTCGTGAGCAGCACCGTGGTCGTGGCGATGGACGGCCCGTCCGGCTCTGGCAAGTCCAGCACCGCGCGGGGCGTGGCGTCGAAGCTCGGTCTGCGCTTCCTGGACACCGGTGCGCAGTTCCGTGCGATGACCCAGTGGATGCTCGCCCACGGCGTCGATCCGAGCTCTCCGGAGGCCATCGCCAAGCACGCCGGCGAGCCGGTGATCGTGTCCGGCACGGACCCGCTCGCACCGACGATCACGGTTGACGGCTCGGATGTCTCCGTCGCGATCCGCTCGGCCGAGGTGACCGCCAACGTCAGTGCGGTGGCGGCCGTTCCCGAGGTGCGCACCCGGATCCTCGGGCTCCAGCGCGAGATCATCGGCGAGGGCGGGATCGTCGTCGAGGGTCGCGACATCGGCTCGGTCGTGTGGCCGCAGGCAGCGGTGAAGGTCTACCTGACCGCCGACCCGGAAGCTCGCGCGGTTCGGCGTACGGCGGAGAACGGTGGCGGCTCGGTAGAGGCGACCCAGGCCGACCTGCTCCGGCGCGACGCCATCGACTCGGGCCGGAAGGCGGCGCCGCTGACGATGCCCGAGGGCGCGATCCACATCGACACCACGCCGTACACCCTCGACGAGGTCATCGACCAGGTCGTCGCGCTGGTCCTCCAGACGGAGCCGTCGTGACACGACCCGGCCCCCGGGTGGCGCACGAGGCACTACCCCGCACCACCACCACCCGGCGCCCGAGACGGGCGCTGCTGACCGGCGGGCGTCCGCTGGCGCAGGCGATCCTGCGTCGGCGGTTCAACCTGGAGATCCACGGCGCGGAGCACTTCCCCGAGCACGGCCCGGTGGTGGTCGCGGCCAACCACATCGGCTTTCTCGACGGGCCGCTGATGGCGATCATGAGCCCGCGACCGGTGCACGCGCTGACCAAGCGGGAGATGTTCAAGGGCGCGATGGGGCCGTTCCTCAGCGCGACCGGTCAGATCCCGGTCTGGCGCAACGCGCCCGATCCGGCGGCCATCCGGACGACCCTGCGGGTGCTGCGCGACGGGGGAGCGGTCGGGGTCTTTCCCGAAGGCACCCGCGGCGCCGGTGAGCTCGCCAGCATCGAGGGTGGCGCGGCGTACTTCGCGATGGTGACCGGCGCGACCGTCGTACCCCTCGCGATGCTGGGCACCCGTGATCCCGGCGGCTCGCTGAACTCGGTGCCGAAGGCGGGCACCCGGATGGTGATGACGTTCGGTGCGCCCGTCAGCTTCGACTGGCACGCCTGGCCCCGGCGTACGGCGGACGTGCGAGCCGCCGCCCAAGACATTCGTACGGCGATCCTGCAGACCTTGCGCGACGCCGAGGCAACGACCGGCATCTCCTTGCCCGGGCCCGTGCCGCCAACGCTCGAGAAGGAGTCGCTGTGAGCGACGAAACGCAAGCACCCGACCAGGGCCCGGGTCGGGTGCCGATCCTGGCTGTCGTCGGCCGACCCAACGTGGGCAAGTCAACGCTGGTCAACCGGATCATCGGCCGCCGTGAAGCCGTCGTCGAGGACCGTCCGGGTGTGACCCGTGACCGGGTCTACTACGACGCGGTCTGGAACGGGCGCGCCTTCACCGTCGTCGACACCGGCGGCTGGGACCCGGACGCCCGGGGCCTGCTCGGATCGATCGCGGCGCAGGCCGAGGTCGCGGTGAAGATCGCCGACGCGGTGCTGTTCGTGGTCGACGCGATGGTCGGCATCACCGACTCCGACGAGGCGGTCGTCAAGATTCTTCGCGCGGCCGACAAGCCGGTGATCCTCGCCGCCAACAAGGTCGACGACATGCGCGCCGAGGCCGAGGCCTACGGGCTCTGGAACCTCGGGCTGGGAGAGCCCTGGCCGGTCTCCGCCCTGCACGGTCGCGGCTCGGGCGACATGCTCGACGCGATCCTGGCGGCGCTGCCCGACACACCCCCGGAGTCCTTCGACCCGCCTGGTGGTCCGCGCCGGATCGCGATCGTCGGCAAGCCCAACGTCGGCAAGTCCTCGCTGCTGAACAAGCTGGCGAAGGAGGAACGGGTCGTCGTCGACGACGCGGCCGGCACCACGGTGGACCCGGTCGACGAGCTGATCGAGCTCGGCGGCAAGACCTGGCGGTTCATCGACACGGCCGGTATCCGCAAGCGGGTCAAGGAAGCCTCGGGCCACGAGTACTACGCCTCGCTCCGGACCGCGACCGCAATCGAGCGCGCCGAGGTGGCCGTCCTTGTCGTCGACGGCGGCCAGTCGATCTCCGAGCAGGACATCCGGATCATCCAGACGATCCGTGAGTCGGGCCGTGCGCTGGTGATCGCGTTCAACAAGTGGGACACCGTCGACGACGAGCGTCGCTACTACCTCGACCGTGAGATCGAGCGCGAGCTCGTCCAGGTCCAGTGGGCCCCGCGGATCAACATCACCGCCAAGACCGGCTGGCACGTCGACCGGCTGGTGCCGGCGCTCGAGGCCGCGCTGGCAGGCTGGGAGACCCGGATCTCTACCGGTGCGCTCAATGCGTTCCTCGGCCGCCTGGTCGCCGAGCACCCGCACCCGGTGCGCAGTGGCAAGCAACCGCGGATCCTGTTCGGCACCCAGGCCACCACCGCGCCGCCCACGTTCGCGCTGTTCACCACCGGCAAGCTCGACGCCGGCTACGAGCGCTACATCGAGCGTCGCCTGCGTGAGGAGTTCGGCTTCGTCGGCACCCCGATCGCGTTGTCGGTTCGGCCCCGCGAGAAGCGGAAGAGGTAGCCGTGCGCAGGAAGGCGGCCGGCGTGCTCGCGGCGATCGTCGTCGCGGGAGTGGCCACGAGCGCCTTCGCGACTTCGGCACCCGCCGCCCTGCCTCGGGCGGTCGCGGGCACGCACTGCACCGTCTTCCCTGCCAACAACTACTGGCACGCCGACATCTCCAGGCTTCCGGTCGACCCCCGCAGCAGCGCGTGGCTCTCGCACATGTCGACGGGCCGGACGCTGCATCCCGATTTCGGTCCGTCGTACGGCAATGGCCCGAACTACGGCATCCCGGTCACCGTGGTCTCGGCTGCGCATCCGAAGGTGTCGGTGCGCTTCGACTACGCCAGCGAGAGCGACCGAGTGCGCTACCCGCTCGGCAGCGACACCCGGGTCGAGGGCGGCATCAACTCGACCGGGGATCGCCACACGGTGGTGGTGGACAAGGCCAACTGCCGGCTCTACGAAACCTGGCTGACCCGGAAGTCCGGAGGCCAGTGGCGGGCCGGCTCGGGTGCGACCTGGAGCCTGACGAGCAATGCGCTGCGACCCAATGGCTGGACCTCGGCCGACGCGGCCGGGCTGCCGATCCTCCCCGGTCTGCTGCGGTGGAACGAGGTCAAGGCCGGTCACGTCAACCACGCCATCCGGTTCACCACCGACGTGACCGCCAAGGCGCACCTGTGGCCGGCACGACACGACGCGGGCACGAAGAGCGTCTCCGCCTATCCGCCGATGGGCGCCCGGTTCCGGCTGAGGGCGTCGTACTCGGCTGCACATCTCGGCCGGAACGCGCGGGTGGTGGTCGCGGCGATGAAGAAGTACGGCCTGGTGCTCGCCGACAACGGGTCTCCGTGGTACTTCCAGGGCGAGCAGAACCCGCACTGGCCGAGCTCGCTGATCGCTGACCTCAAGAAGATTCCCGCGTCGGCCTTCGTAGCGGTGCAGACCAGCAGCCTGCGGGTCTCGGCCAACAGCGCCGCCGTACGACCGCACTGACCGACGCGGGTCTCCCAGTAAGAGGTTCGGTCAGCTGATCGGACCCGCGATCAGGGTGAGCGTGGCGCTGTGCGACTGTCCGGTGGCAGTGGTCCAGGTGATCTTGACGCTGTCGCCGGGGGAGTAGCTCCGGATGGCGGTGCTCAGCTCGGTGGCAGTCTTCACGGCCGTGCTGCCGACCCGGGTGATGGAGTCGCCCGCGACGATGCCGGCCTTGGCAGCGGGCGTGCTGGTGTAGACGCCCTGGACTGTAGTGCTCGCGCCCTGACCGAGGCCGATCCCGAGGAACGCCGGGTTGCCATAGGCGTAGTCGGCGTTCGCGACACCCTGCTCGAGGTCCGAGGCGATCTGGAGCGCGGTCGCGATCGGGATCGCGTAGCCGTCCACCGCGGCGGTGCCGCTCGAGGCAGCTGTGGTGATGCCGATGACCTCACCGTCCTTGTTGTACGTCGCCCCGCCCGAGTCGCCCGAGACGACGTCGGAGTTGATCTCGATGAGGTTGTGCAGCGTCTCGCCGGCGCTGGCCCCTTCGGCCTGGGTGGTGATGGTCTGGCCGACAGCGCTCACCGTTCCGGGCGAGGCGGTCAGCTGGCCCGTCGTACCGTTCGCGTCGCCGACTGCCGTGACCGCGTCACCAACAGCGGCGCCGGAGGTGTCGGTCTTGACGGTGTCGAGCCCGGACGCGTTCGCGAGCTGGAGAACGGCCACGTCGTCGGTCGCGTCGGTGCCGACCACCTTGGCCGAGTAAGTCTGGCCAGTCGACATCACCTTCACCTCGATGCTGGTGGCGCCGGCGACGACGTGGTGGTTGGTGACCACTTCGCCGTCGGAGGTCAGCACCAGGCCGGTGCCGGCAGCTTCGCCGTTGTCATAGCCCAGCGTCGCGTCGACCCGGACCAGCCCGGTCAGCTGGCTGCTCGAGGCGGCGGACGTGTTGGGGTTCGTGGTGGCCTGGCCGCTCTGGGTGCTGCCGCCGGATCCGGGGCTGGTCGGCACGGTTGAGTAGCCGCCAAATCCGCCGTAGCCGCCGGCGCCGCCCGTCGCGCCAAAGCCGCCGGTCGCGCCAAAGCCGCCGGTCGCGCCAAAGCCACCACTGCCGGCAGCACCGCCGGCTCCGCCGTACGTGCCGTAGGTCGAATAGCCGTGCGTCGTCGACGACGAGGCCGACGGGGCGGAGCTCGTGCTCTGGTTGACGTTTCGGTCCGCGACAGCCATCCCGGCCCCGAACCCGCCGACGCCGAGCACCACGGCGAGCGACGTACCCGCTGCCCACCACCGCCGGTAGTGGCGGCGGCGCGGCGGCGCGGCCGCGTGCGGAGTGCTGGTGTCGAACTGGTCTGCTGGAGGTTGCTGCATCGTCATGGGTTCCTCGATCCATCGGAGTCACTGTCGAGTCGACCTCGCAATAGGAAGAGGAACCTGTGAATAGCATCGAGATTGGCCCAGCAACACCAAGATCTTGCTGAGAGCGGAGCGCACGCCAGTGGCCGGGACCCGATTCGGGCGAACCGAACCGCTGCGATAAGGTTTCACTCGCCTCAGGAGATCCACGAATTCCGGAGGCTTCGGGCTGTGGCGCAGCTTGGTAGCGCACTTGACTGGGGGTCAAGGGGTCGCAGGTTCAAATCCTGTCAGCCCGACCGAGTGAATCCGGCTCTGGCCAGCAAACATGCTGGTCAGAGTGGGTTTCCGGTCTCGGAGAGTCGCGGGTTTCCGTTCAGGAAAGACGCGAAGATTTGAACCGCTCTCCACAAACTCTCCACATACTCCTTCCACGAGCCCTTCGATGGGCCGATCTCGGTGACGACTGCGGACCAATCACGGACCACCCCGGTCGTCTCGGAACGCTCTGCCCACCTGATGGGTATGACCACCGACATCACTATTGGACGCGGCCTGGAGCCGCGGCACCGTGATCTCTCCGACCGGCAAGCCCACCTACCGACAAGACCATCCGAAGACCTCCAAGTCACGGCGCACCATCTCGATCCCCCACCTTCACCGCGGAGGTGTTGCGGCAACGACTCGTCGTGATCGCCAGCGAAGATCCGGAGCACCTGGTCTTCTTCAGCCGCAACCACACCCCGCTGACCACGAACAACGTCCGACGTCGTCTCAGGGCGATCCTCGATGAGGCCGGCATCGGTGGCGTTACTCCGCACTCGTTCCGGCGGACCGTCGCTACGGTTGTCGACCGGGCCGGCGGAGCCGACGTCGCGGCCGAAATGCTCGGCCACACCTCGAAGCTGCGTGCCGCGTTCACGATCAAGGACCTGCGTCGCGGCCGGAAGATCGCGCTCGAGGTCCTCGACTCCTTCCACACCTGCCCGGTCCCCGAGATCGCGGGACGGGCGCACCCTGCGTTCCTGGCGTGAACAGCTCCTGGCCTACTTCCACACCGGCCGGGCGAACAACGGCGGCACCGAAGCCGTCAACGGGATCATCGAGCTACACCGCCGCATCGCCCGCGGCTTCCGCAACCGACCAACCACAGGCTGCGCATGATCCTGGCCGCCGGACGACTCACCCACCCGAATCTCCGATGAGCCACTGAACCGCCCGTCGATCAATTGGCGCAGCTCGCCGCACGATTGTGCCGCTTACCGCGTCAGCGCATACGTCCGCCGACTCGGGGTTGCGGGTGAGCCGCACGCTGGAACACTCTCGTCGCGTCATCACCACTCGGAGAGGTGACAGGCGTACCGGCGTTTGGCTAGGTCATCCAAGAAGCCTCTTCGTACCCGCCTTAGGAGGCCAAATTGGCAACTCGCCGAATGACTAAACGTGTCGCAGCCAGCTTGGGAGGAGTGGCCGTGCTGGTGGCGGCTCTCCTCGCGATTTCACCGGATACGGGAGCCTCGGCGGCGCCCCGCCATCCAGGGCCTCCGGCTCACGCCGACGATGGATGGGTGGCGAGCTGGACCGCCAGCCCTGTTGTTGGCTCTACCGAGTTCAATGACCAGACGGTGCGCAACATCATCTACAGCAGCGTCAGCGGTAACGAGGTCCGCGTACGCCTGAGCAACACGTTTGGCAGCCAACCGGTTGAGGTCGGTGCCACCAGCGTGGGCATTGTGCTTGACGGGGCACAACTGGCCCCCGGGACGAGCCACCCCATAACGTTCGACGGACACGCGTCGGTGACAATTCCTGTCGGCGAGGAGGTCCTGAGCGACCCGATAAACATGCAGGTGCCTCGCCTCACGAAACTGGCCGTTGATCTGTACCTCTCAGGTCCTACCGGCCCCGCCACACATCACCCACTCGCTTGGGAGACAAACTACGTCGCATCAGGGAACCACGCCGGCGACGCGACAAGCACCGCCTATACCGCCCAGACCTCATCGTGGTACTTCGTGGACGGTCTCAACGTGCACAACCGCGCGACGGACGGCACTGTCGTTGCCTTCGGAGACTCCATTACGGACGTCGGCCATTCTGAAGTCGATTCAGAGGCCCGCTGGCCGGACTATCTATCTCGGCGCCTCGATTCGACACGCGGAAATGAGGCACCGGCCGTCGTGAATGCCGGCATCAGTGGAAATCGAGTGCTGAACGACTCGGGTGGGAGCGGAGAGAGCGCCCTGCACCGTTTCCAGCGCGATGCGTTGTCGCAGCCTGGAGTCACCGCAGTGGTCCTTCTGGAGGGCATCAACGACATTGGACAAAGTGGGACGGATCCGGTCACGGCTACGGAGATGGAGGCGGGCTACAGGCAGTTGATCCAGATGGCGCACGCTCGCGGAGTCAAGATCTACGGCGGGACGCTCACGCCTTTCCTCGGCTCGAACTGCCGCTACGGCGGCAACTACGGCACGCCGGAGGGTGAAGCGCTGCGGCAGCGCGTCAATGATTGGATCCGGACCAGCCACGCCTTCGACGGTGTCGTGGACTTCGACCAGGCCATGGCCAGCCCGTACAACTCCGGATACTTCGCCGCTGCCTACAACAGCACCGGGGCTCCGCAATGCCAAACCGCAGACAGCCTGCATCCCAACGACCTCGGGGATGAGGTAATGGCCGACACGGTACCCCTCAGCTGGTTCCACTTAGTCGATCGTCCTTGATTGGACGGTCTCGACCGGCACCACAACGCCGCGACATCGGACAACCACTGATCGCTGCGCGGCTCACACCTGCCCGCCCCAAGGCGCACCACCGGCGCACCCGCCCTCCCGCTGGGAGGGCGGGTGTGAGCGCACCGGCCCGGACAGGCGGCGGCGCGGTCCGATCAGAGATGGCACCCGACGAGGCCTTCTTCGGCCTCTCGGGTCACGACAGCAGACGGACCCGTCGCGCAGTCTGTTCCAGGGCCTCTATCCGTCCGCAATTTCGACGAGTGGCAGGGCCGCATGGTCGGGACACCGCACGCGTCAACACAAACCTTCAGACGCTTGGTCTCATTTGTTCCGTGTCTTGACATTTGTGGCTCTCCTGACGCTTCCGTGGGTGCTGGGCGCGTCTGGAAGTTGAGCACGCCGTTCCCTGTCTAGGTTCTGAGCTGTCGAAGAACAGGAACCAATGAGCGGAGAACGGCGTGCAGAACGCCACTTTATGGCGCGCCCTGTTGGGGGTCGAGAAGACGGTCGTTGAGGACATCGAGTTCGATGAGGACGAGCAGCTCCAACTGCCGGCTGCTCTGCCACAGCTAGTGACCGATCGCGAGACGAAACTCATCGTCGTGGGCGGTCCAAGCGATCGTACGGCCATTGCCGACGCCGCACTGAGATCCCGGAAGCGGAACCTTCAGCGGGCATATCAGAGCGCGCGCGTTCGAGCGGCTTCGTAGATGGTGCTGATCGTGGGCGTGAAGCCCAGGCTGCGTGCGAGGGTCACATCCATCTGACCCTTCCAGGGTTGGGCAAGCGGTTCGGCGGATGAGGGGTAGTCGTAGCCGACGATCTGGGACCTCTCGGAGATGCTAAGAGGTGACTCGTCGGCGATGTTGACGGTGCGGCCGTCGAAGACGCCCGTGAGGGCGAGTGTGAATGCGGTGGCGATGTCGGCGTGGTGGATGACGCTGAGTTTCTGCGCGGGGTGCCATCCCATGCCGGCGGCGAGTTCGGGAAGGGACTCGAGGTGCCCATCCTGGTCGCCGTAGATGAACGGGAGCCGCAGGATAGCCCAGGTGAGCTCGCTGGCACGGAGCAGGTTCTCGGCTTCGATCTTGCTCGCGGGATAGGCGAGCGTCGGCGCCA
>JAOPXK010000184.1 GCA_025965195.1 Marmoricola sp. | reverse complement strand
GGTACTGCAACGCGGAGATGGCGGCCGATGTTTCCGAGGCCTCCTCACGGATGCCCGGGCAGGAAATCCGGTAAACCGATCCGCAACGAAGCCCGCTCCTATGTTGGGGGGCAAGCGTGTGCGCTGGGTAAGGCGCGGTTAAGAAGATCCTGAGAGTAAGCCGGTCGCCAGACGGTTGCGCTGATCCGGCGCGGCGCCGCTCAGACGGCGCACACCGCGGCGCTACGCTGCGCACGTGAGGTCGACCGGCAGCCCAGGCGGACCGCCTGCCCTGTCTGGCAGTGGCGTGCGCGACTACCTGGAAAGCTTCATCACCGAGGATGTGTTACTGGCCGCGGCCCGCGAGCGCGCCGAGGAATGGGGCTGCGCTCCGATCGCCCCGGACAGCGGCGCCGCGCTGCGGTTCCTGGCCAGCGCACTCGCCGCCCGGGCCGTGGTCGAGGTCGGTACTGGCGCGGGCATCAGCGGACTGTGGCTACTGCGGGGAATGACCCCCGACGGGGTGCTCACCTCCATCGACGTCGAACCCGAGCACCAGCGCGCCGCCCGGCAGACGTTCGCCGAGGCCGGGTTCCCGCCGTCGCGCTATCGCCTGATCATGGGGCAACCCCTGGATGTGCTGCCCCGGCTCACCGACGGCGGCTACGATCTGGTCTTCGTCGACGCCGCCGAACCCGAGTACCCACGCTATCTGGAGGCCGGTGTGCGGTTGTTACGCCCCGGCGGGGTGATCGCCTTCGACAACGCCTTGCGCAGTGGCACGGTGGCCGATTCCGCATATCGCGACCCCTTGTGCACCGCCCTGCGCGGGATCGGCGCCATGGTGCGCGACGACGAAACTCTCATCCCGCTGATGCTCCCGCTAGGTGACGGTCTCCTGCTAGCCCTACGCACATAGCGAGTCGCCCGGTCGCCCCGGTCGCCATTCGGAGCCGGATGGCGGTGTGCGGATCAGCGGCCGGTGACTGGTTTGGTGGCTGAAAGGATGCCGTAGAACCACGCATCCCGGCGAAGCGCCTGATACTGACGTATCGAGGCGATGACATTACCGTGCTGGACGTCCGATCGAACTCCCGTCACGCGACCGAGCAGGGCCAGCGGATAGGTCCAATAGGCCATGCGATACAACCGGCGTAGCGACGGGCGGGTGTGCGTGGTCACGTCGTCGAGCCGGGGCTCGGCGAACCCGGCGGACGCAAGATGCTTCAGATGCTCGCCGGGGGTGTCTATGTCCGGGACGGCCCAGCCGGCGAGCCATTCGTGCAGCAGCCGCTCGCCGGTCGAGTCCAGCGGGCGGGCCGCCCGGACGAAGTCGGCAACGACCACCCGTCCACCGGGCCGCAGCAGCCGAGCAGCCTCCCGGTAGAAGGCAGCCTTGCGGGGCGCGTGGCACATGCTCTCCACTGCCCACACCACGTCGAACGACGCGTCCGGAAAGGGCGTTGCGGTGAAGTCGGCCACTTCGAACTGGACGCGGTCGGTCACGCCGCGCCGTAACGCGTTACTACGGGCCATCGCGGCTTGCCTAGCGGCCAACGTGATCCCGACGACCTCGGCGCCGCGCTCGGTGGCCAGCCACAGACTGCTGCCGCCGACGCCGCAGCCCGCATCCAGGACACGCTCGCCGGGCTGAATCCGCACCCGGTCGGCCAGCACCCGATTCATGTTCTTCAAGGCATCGGCATGGCTGCGGGTGCTGTCATCGGTGTAGCCAAAATGTACGGCCAGGTTGTCTTTGTTGAGCCACAGTATTCGATAGTCGAGCCAGGTCTCGTCGTAGTAGCCGACGATCGCCTCGGTGAGTGAGCCGGTCGTCTGCTGAGGGGACGGCTGCTCTGCGGCTGTCATGAGCGAATTGGACCACACTGCCGCATCCCGACGGCGAGGGCTTCAGCGGCGGCGCGCCAGCAGCACAGCCGCCAGTGGCCACAGCGCCTGGGCCGCGGCGAGTACGCGTTCGGACAACCCGATCCGGGAACTCCCGCCGAAGTAGTCGATCCCGAACCAGCCGAGCAGGCCAAGCAGGCCCGCGGCGGCAGACAGCCAGACAGCGGGACGGGGAGTGCCGCCGCACCGCACCGCCAGCGCGGGCCACAGTGACAGTGCGGGGAAGGTTACCGTCGCCGCTACGACGTGGGCGGGCGAATCCCCGACGACCGGTAGCGGTAACGCGGCCAGCGCCACGGTGGCGGTCCCCCCGGTGGCGAGCAGCAGGCGACCCGGCGTAGCCGCCGGTGTGAGTCCAGCGGCCGTGATCACATAGCACACGCCGACCCCGACAAGGGCCGTCGTCATGATCCACGGGTCAGTGGCGCCGCGGCCGGCCAGCTCACTGATCGTCTGTCTCACCGGGTCGAAACCAGCCCGCTGGCGGCCTGCGGCAAGTTGCCAACCACCGATCAGGAACACTGGAGCGCAGGCCGATGACAGCACAGCCCACCAAGGTACCCTTCGCACCGCGCCACGCTAGCCGATCGGCCTACTCCGCATGGGCTCCCTTGCCCAACACCACGACACCACCACCGCTGACGGTGTAGCGCTCCCGGTCTAAGCCGGGATCCGTGCCGACCTGTGCGCCGTCGGGAATCACCACGTTCTTGTCCAGGATCGCCCGGCGCACGATGGCACCCTTGCCGACCCGCACGCCGGG
>JAOPXK010000072.1 GCA_025965195.1 Marmoricola sp. | reverse complement strand
TCGGGCGTGAAGACATTGCCCTTGGTGAGGAACTCGTGGTCGGCCTCGAGGGAGTCGAGGACCTGGTTGAGCGAGGTGGGCACCTGGTCGATCTCGGCCATCTCGGCAGGCGGCAGCTCGTAGATGTCCTTGTCCACCGGGGCGGGCGGCTCGATCTTGTTCTGGATGCCGTCGATGCCGGCGAGCAGCAGCGCGGAGAACGCGAGGTACGGGTTCGCCGACGGGTCGGGGCAACGGAACTCGATGCGCTTGGCCTTCGGATTCGAGCCGGTGATCGGGATCCGCACACAGGCCGACCGGTTGCGCTGGCTGTAGACCAGGCTGATCGGGGCCTCGAAGCCCGGCACCAGACGGTGGTAGGAGTTCACCGTCGGGTTCGTGAACGCGAGCAGTGACGGCGCGTGCTTGAGGATGCCGCCGATGTAGTAGCGCGCCATGTCCGACAGCCCGGCGTACCCGGTCTCGTCGTAGAACAGCGGCTCGCCCTTGTCCCAGATGGACTGGTGGCAGTGCATGCCCGAACCGTTGTCACCGAAGATCGGCTTCGGCATGAAGGTCGCGGTCTTGTTGTTGCGCCAGGCCACGTTCTTGACGATGTACTTGAACTTCATCACGTCGTCGGCGGCCTTGAGCAGCTCGTCGAACTTGTAGTTGATCTCGGCCTGGCCGGCAGTGCCGACCTCGTGGTGCGCGCGCTCGACGTGCAGGCCGGACTTCTCCATCTCGATGACCATCTCGTCGCGGAGCTCACCGAAGTGGTCGTACGGCGCAACGGGGAAGTAACCACCCTTGTACTTGACCTTGTAGCCGCGGTTGTTGTCCTCGGAGCCGGAGTTCCAGGCGCCGGCCTCGGAGTCGATGTGGTAGTAACCGGCGTTCTGCTTGGTCTCGAAACGGACCGAGTCGAAGACGTAGAACTCGGCCTCGGGAGCGAAGTACGCCTTGTCACCGATGCCGGTGCTGGCCAGGTACGCCATCGCCTTGCGCGCGATGTTGCGCGGGTCGCGGGAGTAGGCCTCGCCCGTGAGCGGGTCGTGGATGAAGAAGTTCACGACCAGCGTCTTGGCGACGCGGAACGGGTCGATGTAGGCGGTCGTCGGGTCCGGGAACAGCTGCATGTCCGACTCGTGGATCGCCTGAAAACCGCGGATCGAGGAACCGTCGAAGCTGAGGCCGTCATCGAAGACGGACTGGTCGAACGATGAGATCGGGACCGTGAAGTGCTGCATGATCCCGGGAAGGTCACAGAAACGCACGTCGACCATTGCGACGCCTTCATCCTTGATGTACTTGAGCAGCTCGTCGCTGTTCTGGAACATTCGTCCTCCTTGATCGCCCTTGGCGATCGCGTCAAAAGGGTGAGTAACGCGACGCGACGATGCATCGCAACGAACGAAACGTACTCACAGGCCGTTAATCGACCGTATCCGGTTTGTTTCGGACGTGTAACAGGTGCCCGGTCACTGAGCCGGCGCCGACCGGCGGATAGGGTCGGCGCGATGTCTGGACTTGAGCTGGAGCACGCCTCCTGGGCCCGCCGAGTGGTCGCCCTGCTGATCGACTGGGTGGCCAGCTCGCTCGTCACGCTTGCGATCGTCGGGTCCGAGCACTACTCGGACCGGTCCGCGAACTGGCTGCCCCTCGCCGTCTTCCTGCTCGAGTCGGCGTTCGGTACGGCGCTCGCCGGCGGTTCCTTCGGTCAGCTGGTGATCAGGATCCGGGTGTTCCGCACCGACGGCCGCCAGCTCAGCCTGCTGATGGCGTTGTTCCGCTCGTTCCTGATCTGCCTGGTGGTCCCGCCGCTGGTGTTCAAGCCCGATGACGGCCGTGGCCTGCATGACCTCTGGACCAGCTCCGCGGCGTACAAGATCTGACCGAATTCTAGGCGAGCAGTTTCACGCCGGCCAGCGCGACGACCGACACCGTCAGGGAGGTCGCCGCACCCAGCGCGAGGGCGGGCCCACTGGTGCGGACCAGCGACCGGATCCGGACGCCGGTGCCGAGCCCGAACAGCGCTGCTGCCAGCAACCAGCCCTGGAGCAGCGCGGCGAGCTGGACGACCTCGCTCGGCACGATCCCGACCGTGCGCAGGACCGCACAGCCGAAGAACCCGATCACGAACAGGGGCACCAGCGGAGGACGCGTGGTGGCGTTGGCCGTCCGCCCCCGGGCGAGGCCGACGGCCGCGGTCACCGGTGCCAGGCAGAGCACCCGGCAGAGCTTCACGACGGTCGCAACCGCCACTGCGGTCGCGCCGGCCGGAGTTGCGGCTCCGATCACCTGACCGACCTCGTGCACGCTGGCGCCGGCCCAGATCCCGAGCTGCCGGTCGTCGAGGCCGAGGGGAACCTGCAACAGCGGCAGCACAAGCATCGCGATGGAACCGAAGATCGTGACCACGGCGACGGCGACGGCCACGTCGTCCTCGTCGGCATCGGCGGCGCCCTCGACGGCCGCGATCGCCGAGGCGCCGCAGATCGCACAGCCAACCGCGATCACCAGGCGCCGCGAGGTCGGGACGCCCATCCGGCTGCCGAGCCACAGGCCGATCGCCAGCGTGCTCAGGACGGTCAGCAGGATCACCGCGAGCACCCGTCCGCCGAGGGCGGCGACCGTGGTCAGCGACAGCGAGAACCCGAGCAGCACGATGCCGATCCGCAGCAGTCGGCGTACGGCGAAGGCGATCCCCGGAGCACTCGACCGGGGGAGCAGACCGGTGTTCGCGGCAACCACGCCGAGCAGGATCGCCCAGGTCAGCGTGCCGACACCGCTGACCAACCCGTGCAGGCCGGTCGCGGCGGCGGTGGCGAGTGCTGCGGTGAGGATCCCCGGGACGATCGAAGGGGTATCGGTCCTCTGGCGGGTCAGCAGCTGGGTCATGTGACCAGCGTCGTCGGCTCGCAGCTACGGCAGTAGACCTCGGCTCGGCATCGGGTCATACGCTGAGCGCATGAGCTCACAGCTGCCCGACCTCGAGGCGCTCGCGGCACTTCTCGTGGTGGCCGAGACCGGCAGCCTCGGGGTCGCCGCCGAGCGGCTGGGGACGACGCAGCCAAGCCTGAGTCGACGGATGTCCGCGCTCGAACGCCAGCTCCGAGTGCCGCTGCTCATCAGGGGGCCGCGCGGCACCACGCTCACTGCGCCCGGCCGCGCAGTCGTCGGCTGGTCGGCCGAGCTGCTGGAGCGAGTCGATGGGTTCAGCCACTCGGTGGCCGCGCTGGGCGGAGGGGACGAGGCGTTGCGGCTGGCGGTCAGCATGACGATCGCGGAGCATTACGTCGGCAGCTGGCTCGGCACGCTGCGGCGTGAGCATCCCGAGACCGAGGTCGCGATGACGCTGGGCAACTCCACAGAGGTGGCCGAGCTGGTGCGCGCCGGGGCTGCCGAGCTCGGCCTGATCGAGTCACCCGACCTGCCTGCCGATCTCCGGGCCCGACAGCTCGGCGTCGACCAGCTCGTTGTCGTTGTTGCTCCCGGGCATCCGTGGGCTGCGCGGTCCAGTGTTGCTCCCGACGTACTCGCGCAGACTCCGCTGCTGGTCCGCGAGGAGGGCTCGGGCACCCGGCTGACCGTTGAGCACGGCTTGCACGCGCTGGGCCTGGAGCTGCAGGTGGCGATGAGCCTCGCCTCGAACACCGCACTGCGGTCATCGGCAGCCGCCGGTCTCGGACCGGCTGTCCTGCCCGCAGTTGCCTTGGGAGACGACGTTGCCGAGGGACGACTGGTGGAGATCGGCGTGCCGGGGCTGGAGCTGAGCCGGCCACTGACCGCAGTGATCCGTCGAGGTACGACGCTGCGGGGGCCAGCCCTGACGCTGCTCGAAGTCAGCGCGCGCTGAGGCGTTGGAGCCTGCTCCCAGCTGTGCTGCCTAGCGGCCGCGCATGTTCTGGCGGGCGCCCTTCATGGACGTCGGCATCGGGCCCTTGGGGATCGGGATGTTCGACCGGTTGGCATCGAGCGCCCGCAGCCGCGCGAGCACGTCAGTCATCTGGGCCGGCTTGAGGTCCTTGCCGAGCTTGGTGACGTGCTTGACGAGCTTGTCCAGTGGGACCTCGCCGGCCTCGTTGCCGACGATGACCTCGTGGATCGGGGTCTCACTCGCGACGCGCTCGTGCTTGCGGCGCTCGGAGAGCAGCAGCGGCTTGAGGCGGTGCTGGTTGCCCTCGCCGATCAGCACGATGCCAGGAGGGCCCACGACGCGGTGCACGATGTCCTGGTTCTTGTTGAACGCGATGGCCGGGTCGGTCTTCCAGCCACGACGGAGCATGCCGAGCGCGCCGGCTGCGGCACCGGGCTGACCCTCCATCTGGGACAGCTGGGACTTCATCGCGCGCCGGCCGAAGATGATCACCGTGGTCAGTAGGCCGGTCAGCACACCGATGACGATCGGGAACAGCAAGGTCTGGCCGAGCAGGAAGTACACCACCGTGAAGCCGACAGCCGCGCCGATGATGAACGTGCCGAAGAGGACGCCGCCGATGTGCGGGTCGCCCTTCTTGGTCACCTGGTAGCTCTGCCGCACCTGCGCGATGCGGCCGGGCTTCTTCGGTGCCTTCGGAGTCTTCGGTGCTTTTGCTGCCTTCGCCATGGGTGATGCCTTTGTGCTGAGTCGGGTGAGCCGGGTCTACTACGACGTGGCCCGGGGGACAGCCAAGTCTCTCAGATGGTCTCGACAGGCTCGACCACCGAGCGCGTCCGCGCCTCGATCGCCTGCTTGTAGAGCCGTCCTGCGCGGTACGACGAGCGCACCAGCGGACCGCTGAGCACACCGGCGAAGCCGATCTCCTCCGCCTCGGTCGCCATCTCGACGAACTCCTCCGGCTTGACCCAGCGCTCGACCGGGTGGTGGCGAAGGGAGGGTCGGAGGTACTGCGTGATCGTGATCAGCTCACAGCCGGCGGCGTGCAGGTCGACCATCGCCTGGTGGATCTCCTCACGGGTCTCGCCCATGCCGAGGATCAGGTTCGACTTGGTGACCAGCCCGAAGTCACGGGCCTGGGTGATCACGCCGAGCGAGCGGTCGTAGCGGAATCCCGGCCGGATCCGCTTGAAGATCCGAGGCACCGTCTCGACGTTGTGGGCGAGCACCTCGGGGCGGGACTCGAAGACCTCGCGGAGCAGGTCGGGCTCGCCGTTGAAGTCGGGGATCAGGTTCTCGACGCCGGTGTTCGGGTTGAGCTCGTGGATCATCCGCACCGTCTCGGCGTACAGCCAGGCACCTCCGTCGGGCAGGTCGTCGCGTGCGACGCCGGTGATGGTGGCGTAGCGGAGTTCCATCTTCTGCACCGACTCGGCCACCCGGCGTGGCTCGTCGCGGTCGAGTGCCTGGGGCTTGCCGGTGTCGATCTGGCAGAAGTCACAACGCCTGGTGCACTGGTCGCCACCGATGAGGTAGGTGGCCTCGCGGTCCTCCCAGCACTCGAAGATGTTGGGGCAGCCGGCGGACTGGCACACCGTGTGGAGGCCCTCGGACTTCACGAGGTTCTGCAGCGCGGTGTATTCAGGGCCCATCTTGGCCTTGGTCTTGATCCACTCCGGCTTGCGTTCGATCGGGGTCTCCGCGTTGCGGATCTCCAGTCGGAGAAGCTTGCGTCCTTCAGGGGTGGGAGCGGCAGTCACACGCGCCACTCTACGCCGGGCGTGAGGGCGACCCAATTCGCCCTCCGCGCCCGGCGGAGGCCCTCAGAGCAGCAGGTCGGGGGTGATTGGCAGGCGCCGGATGCGGCGGCCGGTGGCGTGGAAGACGGCGTTGCCGATCGCGGCCGCGACCCCGCACAGGCCGACCTCGCCGACGCCCTTCACGCCGACCGGGTTGAGCCGGTCGGGACCCCCGACGAACTCGACCTCGAGGTCCGGGACGTCGGCGTTGACCGCGACCAGGTAGTCGCCGAAGGTGGCATTGGCGATTCGGCCGGTAACCGCGTCGGTCACGGTGTCCT
>JAOPXK010000066.1 GCA_025965195.1 Marmoricola sp. | reverse complement strand
GGCCGAGGAGAACGCCCCCGGCACAGTGCTGGACCGCGACTTCATCCACAGGCATACGCTCGGGTTCGACGAGTTCGCGCGGCACACCCGCTTGGTGACATGGGAGCACGTCCTCGCTGCAACCGGCCTGTCACGGGTCGAGATCGAAGCCGTGCACAGCGAGGTGGTGGGTGCACGCAAGATCATCGTTTGCTGGGCCATGGGGCTCACCCAGCATCGTCACGGGGTGCCGACCATCCGTGAGCTTGTCAGCTTCTTGATGCTTCGCGGCAACGTCGGGCGCCCAGGTGCCGGTGTGTGCCCGGTCCGGGGGCACAGCAACGTTCAGGGCGACCGCACCATGGGAATCTGGGAGCGAGCCCCGGACTCATTCCTCGACGCGCTGGGCACCGAATTCGCCTTCGAGCCTCCGCGCCGCCACGGGTATGACTCTGTCGAAGGCGTCCGCGCAATGCGCGACGGTAGGGCGAGCGTCTTCGTTGGTGTTGCCGGCAACTTCGTGCGAGCGATGTCCGACAGCGACGTGACTGAATCCGCTCTCCGCAACTGCAAGCTCACGGTGCAGATCTCGACCAAGCTGAACCGGTCTCACACGGTTTGCGGCGAGACTGCGCTGATCCTGCCAACCCTGGGTCGCAGTGATCGAGACGTCCAGGCCGCTGGGGAGCAGTTCGTCACGGTCGAGAATTCGATGAGTGAGGTTCACCAATCCCGAGGCCGCCTCGAGCCCGCTTCGCCCGATCTGCTGAGCGAGGTGGCGATCATCGGCCGGCTTGCCCGACGCACTTTGGGTGACCGCATCAGCGTGCCTTGGGAGGACTTCGAGCGGGACTACTCGCTCATTCGCGATCGGATCGCACGGGTCGTTCCTGGGTTCCACCATTTCAACGCGCGCGTTGTTGTGCCGGGCGGCTTCCGGCTACCCAATCCGGTGAACGAGTACCGCTTCCCAACCCCGAGTGGCAAGGCCGTCTTCACTTGCAACGCACTAGAAATGATCGTGGCACCACCCGGTCACCTGGTACTCCAGAGCCTGAGGTCGCATGACCAGTGGAACACCATCCCGTACGCAATGAACGACCGCTACCGCGGAATACATGAAGCCAGAAGAGTTGTCATGGTCAACCCGGACGACCTTGCGGACCTAGGTATCCAGGACCGCGGGCTCGTTGACCTGGTGAGCATTTGGACGGACGGAACTGAACGGCGCGCAGAGGGGTTCCGGGTCGTGGCCTATCCGGCTGCCCGAGGGTCCGCCGCCTCCTACTATCCGGAGACGAACGTTCTTGTTCCGCTCGATAGCGTCGCGGAGATCAGCAACACGCCCACGTCGAAGGGCGTAATCGTGCGCCTCGAACCTGTGCGCGAGTTGCCTTAGTGGGACGAGTCACGACACGGCGACGCGTGCTCCCGAATTCGTGACGCCGTCCGACGAGTGCGCAGACACGCTCGCGGTTGAGGTGAACTCCAGGACGACCCGCTTCGTGTGTCTGCCGGGGCGTTGTCGCTGATGCAGGACAGGCTGCGTGATTCACAGCGTGCGTTCAGTCGGACGGGCGGGTTGCCATGCCGCCGGCTTGTTCACGCCAGGTGGTGAGCGGGCGCGCTTGCTTCGAGTTGGTGCAGAAGGCAGTGACGGCTGACATTCCGATGCTCGCGGCCGTGTCCGCCCCTCGTCGCTGGCTGTTGAACTTGCAGAAGAAGCTGGGCTGTCATTCGTGGAAGTTCTCCGAGGCACCACGATGAACATCTACGCCGGAGGACATCGAGTCGATGCGTCAATGAAGGGTCGAACCCGGACGTGATCGCCTGTCGTTGTTCGCGAACATCAACCCTCAGGCGGGGGCCGTCGAATGCCGTGGCCAAGTGAGCTCTGCGGCTCAGATCGCTTCAACCGCTAGTGATGACTGAGCAGATCGGGTAGCTCTTCGTGTTCGAGCACATCGCGTTGCCAGAGCGGCTGTACAACAACCAGGGTCCTGGCCACGCTGTGCCGCTCCTCCATCCTCCGGATGCGCCTACGCTCTAGAGGCGTCGTACCGCCCCAGATGCCGTACTGGGCTTTGGTGCTCAACGCGAACTCCAAGCACACCTCGACAACCGGGCACGCTTCGCAGATCGCTTTGGCTTTCGCGATCCGCGGCCACGCCGTCTGCCCCTCTCCGTGAGGGAAAAAGGTCTCGGGGTCAACGGTCAGGCAAGCCGCGTCGCTGCTCCAATCAGGCACTACAGTCGCCAATTTTCACCCCGAGTCGGCAGGCCAGAACGCAAGAACCTCGCCGATCGCCGTGCTCAGTACGGCACCCAATGAGCTCAGGTGGAGCCACGGCAGCCTGATGCCTGGTTCTGACCAGCAATCGGCGAACTCATCCATGAGTCAGCCAGCTCCGATGTCTGACCGATCCGGCAGGTCAGATTCGCGAGTGTCCCGATCCTCGACCGGCGACGACTCCGCTTCACCTCGGCTGTCCTCTGCAGACCGATCAGCCGCGCGGCGTGATCGCTTCACCAGAGTTTGATCCACTCCAGGAATGTGCAAACCCGAACGGGCCCACGCGTAGGAGCCGCTCACATCTCCTCCAGCGAGGCCCCGTTGTAGAAGTTGCCCGCCTTGTACACCAGCGGGTCGAGGCTGGCGATCTCCAGGTGCTTGACGCGGGCGACAATGACGACGTGGGTCTTCGCCCGGAACCGCTCCTTGATCTCGGCCTCGATCGACGCAGACGACCCGCCGATCATCGGCGAGCCGGCAGGGGCGGGGTGCCAGTCGAGCTCGGCGAACTTGTCCGGATCCTTGGAGGCGAACTTGGCGACGACGGCGCCCTGAGTGTTGGCGATGATGTTAACGCCGAGGTGTCCGGCCTCAAAGAGCGATGCGTAGGTCGACGACGTCTTCTGTACACACAGGACGACCAGCGGCGGGTCCAGAGAGATCGGCATGTACGCGCTGACGGCCAGACCGCGGGGATGTCCCTCTGAGTCGATGGCTGTCACGACGGTGACACCTGTTACGAACTTACGGTTGAAGTCCTTGAGCTCGTCGAGGTTCGGCCCGTCGTCCGCGTCCTCGGTGTAGTCATCGGAGTCAGATTCGAATGCGGACGACAGGCCCGGCGCCCCGAGGTCGGACAGCATCTCGACGGTGGGGTCCCAAGTCACGCGCTCTCGGATGATCCGGCCGTCGCGCAGCGTTCCCTGGATCGCGCCATGAGCCTCGAGCGAACGCTTCGTCGGAGGCACATCGCCGAACGGGTTCGTAAAAGTTCCGGTCGCGGACCAGAAGATGGCGAAGTCGTCGCCGTCCACGACGAGCATGTCCACCGTCGTCTGAAGGTCTGGCATGGCCGCCCGCATGTCGCGGATCTGCCCCTTCAAGTCGGCGAGTCCAGAGGTTTGGCCTAGTCCGGCATGCTCCAACGCGTAGTCGGCGTGGACGATCGCGTCGAGCGCATCGGAGTCGCCATGGTTCCAGGCTGCGTCCCAAGCCGAGCGCACAAGCTGCTTGAAGTCCGACATCTTCCAAATCCTCACTCTCGCCCGTCGAAAGTAAGCCGATCCGGTGTTTACGGTTCGGCCGTACGGGGTTCGCCTGATGGCGGGGAGGCATCCACCCGCCGGCGTGGACTCGCTGAATCCGACGTCTGTTCCTGCCCTTTCATCCGAGAGTAGTATCGATTCGAGTTCGCTGTCAATGGAAAGCCCAGAAAACGGTGAGTCCAAGCGTAAAACCGGTTGCAGAGGTCTAATCTAAGATGAAAGAAACGTTTCTATCAACAGATGAAGCGCTGGCACTGTCCGCAGCTCTCGCTGGCGGGAAGCGACCGACGATCGAAAGGCCTTCGAACCGCATGACTCACCAGATCCTCCTCGACGTTGACACCGGACGAGATGATGCTCTCGCCCTCATGTTCGCGGTGAGGCACCCAAACATCCACGTCCAGGCGATCACCTGTGTCGCGGGGAACACGAGCGTGGAGAATGCTGCCGCGAACACGTTGAGAATCCTCGATCTCGTCGACGCGCCGAAGATACCTGTGGCCTTGGGCGCTCGGCGTCCGCTCATCGAACCGCCACGCGACGCATCCTGGATCCAT
Organism: Marmoricola sp.; assembly: GCA_025965195.1. Classification (GTDB taxonomy): domain Bacteria; phylum Actinomycetota; class Actinomycetes; order Propionibacteriales; family Nocardioidaceae; genus Marmoricola. Next base: position 25,769 of record JAOPXK010000066.1, on the reverse strand, counting down.
GGCACCCACGGCCTAGGGGACGTGGAGTTGCCCGCCAGCGACAGGAGCATTGAACCGGTCCATGCTGTCGAACTGATGCGCCGATGCCTGCTGGATGCCGAGGGTCAAGTAACCGTCATCGCGTTGGGGCCGATGACCAACATCGCACTGCTACTTCGGATGCATCCGGAGGTGGCTCGGTACATCAAGCAGATCATCTTCATGGGCGGCTCGGCCACGGTTGGCAACGCGACGCCGGTCGCCGAGTTCAATTTCTGGCACGACCCCGAAGCTGCGCACATCGTGCTCAACAGTGGCCTCCCACTGACGATGTACGGCTGGGACATCTTGTGGAGCATGAGAACCGGCGCTCAGAAGGTCGCGGAACTGTGCGCGTCGGGCAGCCCGGTCCGTCAGGTTGCTGGCCGCCTTCTCGGCTTCGAGGCTGCAGATCCCTCCAACGGGACGCCGGTCATCTACGACTGCATTGGTGACGCCGGGACTCTGTGCGCGCTGGTGGCACCCGAACTGTTTGGTGTCGAGAGCCGACCGGTTCAAGTAGTCCTCGCTCCCGGACCTGCGCGTGGGCAGACGATCGTCGATCGAAGGTCAATGGCTGGCGAGGACTCGGCGCACAACATGGCCGACTCAGTTCCGACGATCGACGTCGTTAGCTCAGCGCGCAACGATGAAGTCCTAAAATTGTTCATTGGTTGCCTCGGTGACGGGGAGATCTAACGAGCGGCTGGCGCTCCGGACCCAACTGCGTCGCGCAGCCGTTCGAGTGGAACGCCGCGTGACGCAGGCGGGTTTGGCACGACCTGCATGTCGTGATGCCATCAGGATGGCTTCAGCCAGCCCGGCGCCGGCCGAGACCGCGCCGATGCGGCCGGGCACCGGTTCCTGAACGTCGTATCGCTGCCCGCTCGTCAATCGATCCCGAACTCGTCGCAGCTCACATCCACACCTGACGTAGTGCGCTTCCATATCGGGGACAGGAAGGCCACGGGCGAGTGTGCGGAGTCGTTCCGCGCCCGCCCTCTCCACGATCACCAGGTCTGAACCCACCACCTCGCGTACGGACGCGGGGACCTCGTTCTCCACGAGGTGCCGGGCAAGGGCGCACACCAGGGTGGCGATTCGGCCGAGATCCGAGATCAACTGGAGCGAGGCCGTCGTACGACACAGGCTGCGGGCGGTGGGTGGGCACGGTTCGTCGGGGGTCGGACACTGCGTAGGTGGGTGAGTAGTCACGACATCGATGTTGCCGAAGCGATTTCCGTCGCGACCGGGTTTGACGTGCTTCTTACGCGCCCGGCCAGAGATTTGACGGGTTCCATACGTCGAGCCGTGGACCGGCCCCTTGGTCCGCCGTCGCGCTGGGCGTGCGCACCACTGGTGGTTTCACACCCCGGCCATTGGCCCGCAGCGGCCGCTAGCGCCGCTGTTTGATCTCGTCGGGAAAGGCAGCCCAGGCGATCGCGGCAAACTTCCGGTGTCCTGCGATGGAGAGGTGGTTGAGGTCTGCCGCAAGGTCTTGGTCCGTTGGGACGAATCGCTGCTCGACACCGTGGTCGGTGAAGCATTCCGGGTGTGCTGCGCACACCGTCACGATCTGCGCCCAGTAGGAATCCACGATCTTCTGCATTGTCTGGATGCCGGCCTTCCGGGGCTTGCCCTTGTGGAACAGCTGGCACGGTCCGGCACCGGAGAATGCGCGCACTTGCTCGATGTGATGGCCGGCCCAGGCGGTCCAGATCTGAGCCGAGCTCCATTGGCTGACGAAGAAGAACTGCACGTCCGGGATCGCGTTCTCCATGTGGGTCAACGCCCTATCCAGAGCTTTTCCGAAGGGGCCGTAGTTCTCCGAGTCGGTGCCGTCGCAACGCATGTCGTTGTCGATGCTCTGGATGAGGATCACGTCCGGGAGCGGGTTCGCCTTGGCGAGCACGGACTCGAACTGGGGCACGAGGTCGTCGACCGCGGTTCCGTTCACGGCCTCGTTGTAGTTGTGACCCTTCAACGCCGGGTGGTCCTCCAGCAGGCGCAGGTACACACTGTCCACCTCCGTGTTGTCACCGGTGGCCCAGGAGTTCTCGCGCGCGTCCCGACTCGGGTCGAGCGGGTCGCTCAACGTGCCGGTGGCACCCGAGTGTCCGATCACAGCGATCGAGTCGAGGTCGCGCGTCGCGACAGCCTTGGTGCTCCGGATTGTGGTCGGCTCAGCACCACCGCAGCCTGCGAGCACCAGGACCACCAGCAGGGCCGTGCACGCGGCCGCGGGTCTCATCCACCCACGCAGCGAGTAGAGCACTTCCTCACGCTACGAGGCTCGGAAGGTCCGCACCACGCGCAAATTGGGTAACCAGGTGCCCGCCGATAGGTCCCGACCTGCGAGCGGGTCATTCTCGGGTCGTCGCAACTGTTCGCCCGGACGGGACCACGACGGATCAGCCGTAGTGCCAGTCGCGGTCCATCCGCAGAAAGTAGGGGAAGAGCGTCGTCTCCTCGAGCGCGAGGTGGGTCTGCAGCGAGTCGGCAAGCTCGGCCACGAGGTCTCGCACCTGGATGACGGTCTCAGGCCGGTCAATGGTCATGGCCCTGCTGGCGCGCACCACCTGTTGAAGAAGGAGCAGGACCTCCTCGTGCTGCTGGCGCAGGGTCTTGATGCGAGACCTGAGTGCGGGAAAGGCGCGTTCCATGACGGGGAGCATGCGGGCGTCCTCGACGTTGTGGTGGCCCTCGAGCGCCTGGCAGTACCACTGGCAGCCGGACTTGAGCTGCCAGGCCAGGTCGGCGGTGGTGAGGCCCTGGATCAGCCCGTCTACCCGGTCGACATCGATGACCGCGTCGCTGAGCTGGGCGAGGGCTTGGTGGAGCGTGGCGACGTCGCGGCGCAGTGGGGCGTGGAACGCGCGCAGCTGCGCGACCATCTGCTGGCCGGCTCGGGTGCCGTTGCCGGTCGATGTCATGCGGTGCGCCCGTTCTCGACGTTCTCCCGGACGGCGGGGGCGATCTCCTCGGCGATCCTGGGCAGCTCGCTGGGCGCGCCGCCGAAGAGGAAGCCGTTCATCCCGTGCTCGAGGACGCAGCCGGTCAGCAGGTCGACCCATTCCGCGGTGGACTTGTCACCCCACAGGTTGTAGATGCGATTGATGGTCGACGGGTCTCGACCCGCACCCTCGGCAGCCCGGTCGATACGACTGTTGGCGGCTGCCAGGTTCTCCGGCGGCAGGTAGCCCATGGAAGGCAGCCACCCTTCGGCCTTGGTGCCCACCAGGTCCAGCATCTTCGGGCCGTACGCGCCGAGCCAGATGCCGATGTCGTGCGCGGGCTGGGGTCCGGGGTGGGAGCCGGTGAGGGAGTAGTGGGCGCCGTCGTAGCGAACCGAACGCTGACCGCTCCACCACAGCCGGATCACGTCGATGGCTTCGTTCAGCGCGGCCACGGCCTCGCCCGGCGTACGGCGGGGGCCGCCCATCGCTGCGATCGGGTCCCAGAAGGCACCCGTGCCGAGACCCAGCTCGAACCGGCCGGCGGTCAGCAGGTCGAGCGAGGCGGCACTCTTGGCCATCACCGCCGGCGGACGCAGTGGCAGGCTCGCCACGTCCGGGAAGATCCTGATGTTCTCGGTGCTGACCCCGATCGCGCTCAACAGCATCCAGGTGTCCACGAACGTCGGCTGGTACGGGTGGTCCTGAATGCCGAGCAGGTCCAGTCCGAGGCGGTCGGCCGTGCGGGCCGCCTCCAGGAGCCCGGCCGGGTCGGCCGCGCTGGGCTCCAGAAAGTAGCCGAACTCCAGCGGCCTGCCGTAGTCACTCACTGCGTTCTCCTCGCTATCATGTAGATAGTTACTATGCTAACCATAGCGACTCCAACCATCATCACCGAGGGGGTATTCCGATGAGCGACGAGAACCGCAGAGAGACCCCATGGGCGGACGCGTGCGCACCCTTCGACCACGCGATGCTGATCCTTGGCCGCCGCTGGGCCGGCGGTCTGGTCCGCGCCATGCTCGGCGGTGCCTCGCGGTTCGGCGAGATCCGGTCAGCGGTGCCAGGCATCACCGACCGGATGCTCTCCATCCGGCTCAAGGAGCTGACCGAGTCCGGCCTGGTCGAGCGGCGGGTGGTGGAGACGTCTCCCGTCCGCGCGGAGTACCACCTGACGGAGTCCGGTCGTGCCCTGGAGCCGGTGCTTCGTGAGGTCGAGAGCTGGGCCAATGCGTGGTCCAGGCCCCAACCTGGACGCTGAGGCCGGCTGGCACCACATCGAGACCATGCGGCCGAGCTCGGGCACGCCGGGCAAGCACCGATCGCGGCCTCGATGACCAGATGGCGGACACCCGGCGCGTCGAGGTGTTGCTTCTGTGTCTAGTATCTCTAGTCTGTTACTACACAAAGACTAGAAAGGCACTTCCCCCATGAACATCCGACAGGTTCGACGAAAGCTCGCACTGGGACTTGTGGTCTCCCTGCTCTCCGCCGGCCTGGCGGCGTGCGCCTCCGCGAACGGCGCGAGCACGACAGCGGACGGCAAGACCGTGATCCGTTACCAGACCTACACCGGGATGATCAATCTCCCGGAGCTGGCCGATGAGCTCGGCTACCTCAAGGACTTCCAGCTGAAGCCCGAGGGCGTGGTGCAGGGTGGCCCGGAGAACCTTCGGGCTCTCGTCAGCGGTCAGGTCGACTACGCGGGCGCCTTCAACGGCGCGATCGCCCAGCTCGCCTCCACGGGGGCACCGATCACCTCGGTGATCTCCTACTACGGCTCGTCGGGCGATGTGACGGCCTCCCTCCTCGTCCTCAAGTCCGGCGGGATCAACAGCGCCCGGGACCTGATCGGCAAGAAGGTCGCGGTCAACACGCTCGGAGCCAACGCGGAGGCTGTGCTCGACACCTACCTGCAGAAGGGCGGACTGAGCCAGGCCGAGATCGCCAAGGTCACCCTGGTCCCGCTGCCCGGCATCAACGAGGAAGCAGCGCTGCGTGAGCACAAGGTCGACGCGGCGTACCTCAGTGGCGCGGGCAAGGAGTCGGCGCTCAGCCGCGGTGGGCTGAAGAGCATCGTCACCGACACGGATCTGGTCGGGCCCTACAACGGCGGCAGCCTTGTGCTGCGCAACGACTTCATCGCCAAGAACCCGACCGCCAGCAAGAACTTCGTGGCGGCCCTCGCGAAGGCGCTGCACTACACCCAGACGCATCCGGTCGACCAGACCCGCAAGCTCATGCAGGAGTGGCTGGTCGCGCACAAGCGGCAGGCCGATGCCGACGCGCTGAACCTCTACAAGGGCACCGGTGTGGCCACACCCGACGGCGTGATCCGGGACCAGGACTTCGACATCTGGATCTCGTGGCTCAAGAGCCGTGACGACGTGAAGGCGGACTCGATCAAGGCCTCCGACCTTTACACCAACAAGTTCAACCCTTATGCGAAGGCGAGCTGATTGACATGAGTGCAGAGATCGAGCTGTCCGACGTACGCCAGGTCTTCCGGGTCCGCGGCGACGAGGGTCGCGAAGTCCAGGAGTTCGTCGCCCTCGATGGGCTCGACCTGACGGTCCGCGAGGGGGAGTTCCTCACCCTGGTCGGACCGAGTGGGTGCGGCAAGTCGACGATCCTCGACCTGATCAGCGGCCTGAGTACGCCGAGCGGAGGCTCGGTCAAGGTCGGCGGTCGTCAGGTGAAGGAGCCGGGTCTCGACCGGGGCTTCGTGTTCCAGCAGTACACCCTTCTTCCATGGCGTACGGCGCTCGCGAACATCGAGTTCGCCCTTGAGGCAAAGGGCGGACTGTCCAAGGCCAAGCGACGTGAACGCGCGCTGGAGTACCTCGACCTGGTCGGGCTCTCGGACTTCGCGAACCGCTTCCCGCACGAGCTCTCCGGAGGCATGAAGCAGCGGGTCGCCATCGCGCGGAGCCTGTCCTACGAGCCTGAGGTGCTGCTGATGGACGAGCCGTTCGGCGCGCTCGACGCCCAGACCCGCGAGCGACTCCAGGAGGAGCTCGTCGGGATCTGGCGCCGCACCGGCACGACGATCGTGTTCATCACCCACGACATCGAAGAGGCGGTGTTCCTCGGCCAGCGCGTTGCCGTGATGAGCAGCCGTCCCGGCCGGATCGAGGCCGTCATCGACATCGAGCTCGACCGCGCCGCCACCGACGAGGACATCCGGTCCACGGCGGCGTTCTCCCACTACCGCCACCAGATCTGGTCGCTGCTCCGTCCCGAGGGCGTCCACCGCGGTGCCCATCTCGAAGAGGTGCATCGCGTTGCCTGACCTGTTGATGGAGCGGACCGAGGCCCGCCCGAATCAGCGCCAGGAGGAGGCTGCCGGCGTACGCCATGCGCCGAAGGTGCGCCGCCGGGCGAACCGGGTACTTCGCGGAGTGGCCGGCCTGCTCCTGCTCGCCGCGATCTGGGAGTTCGCACCCCGGCTCGGCCTGGTGAACTCCTACTTCATCCCGCCGTTGTCGAAGGTGCTCGACACCTGGTGGCACCTGCTGGTCACCGGCCAGCTGTGGACCCACGTGAGCATCAGCCTGGTCCGGGCAGGGGTCGGCTTCAGCCTGGCGCTGGCGATCGGCATCCCGCTCGGTGCGGCGATCGCGTGGTATCCGCCGGTTCGCGAGCTGGTGACCCCCGTGCTCGAGCTGTTCCGCAACACGGCCGCCCTCGCGCTGCTTCCGGTGTTCGTGCTGATCCTCGGGATCGGCGAGACCTCCAAGATCGCGATCGTCACCTACGCGTGTGTCTTCCCGATCCTGCTGAACACCGTCAGCGGGGTCAGCTCGGTGGACCAGCAGCTGCTGCGGACGGCGCGGGTGCTCGGCCTCTCGCCGGTCGCCACGTTCCGCAAGGTGGTCTTTCCGGCCGCACTGCCGACGATCTTCACCGGCATCCGGATCGCGGGTGCTGCCGCCGTACTCGTCCTGCTCGCCGCCGAGATGATCGGCGCCACCTCCGGGCTGGGCTTCCTCATCAACTACTCGCAGAACAACTTCCTGATCCCGCAGATGTACGCCGCCATCCTCACCACCTCACTCCTCGGCCTCGCCATCAACTACGGACTCGTCGCCCTCGAGCGCCGGCTGTCCCGCTGGCGCGTCTGACCCCCGGAAAGAGAGAACCCGACATGACCAGACAACTCGTCCTGAACGCCTTTTTGATGGGCGTCGGCCACCACGAGTCAGCGTGGCGCCTCCCCGAGAGCGACCCGCTCGCCAACAACGAGGTCGCGCACTACCAGCAGCTCGCGAAGATAGCCGAGGCCGGCAAGCTCGACTCGGTCTTCTTCGCCGACAGCCCGTCGATCTTCGGCAGCGTCGCCCGTCGTCCGGCCGAGCACATCGAGCCGACCCTCCTGTTGGCTGCGATGTCCGCAGTCACCTCCAGGATCGGGCTGATCGCGACCGGCTCGACGACGTACGACGAGCCCTACAACGTGGCCCGTCGCTTCGCGAGCCTCGACACGATCAGTCATGGCCGTGCCGGCTGGAACGTGGTGACCACCGCTGCAGAGGACGCCGGCGCCAACTTCGGCTACTCCGAGATCCCGACCCACGCCAGCCGTTATGCGCGGGCGCAGGAGTTCCTCGAGGTCGTGACCGGCCTGTGGCAGGGCTGGGAGGACGACGCCGTGTTGGCCGACAAGGCCAGCGGCGTGTACGCCGATCCGGCGAAGGTGCACCCGCTCGACCACGTCGGCGAGCACTTCCAGGTCCGCGGTCCGCTGAACGTTTCCCGAAGCCTGCAAGGGCAACCGGTGATCGTGCAGGCGGGTTCGTCGGGTCCCGGCATCGCACTGGCAGCCGCCTTTGCCGAGGCCGTGTTCACTGCACAGCGGACGATCGAAGAGGGCCGCTCGTTCTACGCCGAGCTGAAGGCGGCGACGGTCAAGGCCGGCCGTAGCGCCGACTCGATCAAGATCCTGCCGGGCATCGTGCCGATCGTCGGATCGACCGAGGAGGAGGCGCTGCGGTTCGAGCGCGACCTCGACGACCTGATGGTGCACGAGCACGCGTTGCACCAGCTTGCCGACCAGATCGGCATCCCCGCCAGCGAGATCGACCTCGACGGCCCGCTCCCCGAGCAGGTCCGCGCGGTCAGCGAGATCGAAGGCAACCGCTCGCGTTATGAGCTCACCGTCGCCTTCGCCCGTCGCGACAACCTCACCGTCCGGCAGCTCCTCAACCGCCTCGGTGGCGGGCGCGGCCACCGCACCTTTGCAGGCACGCCGGACCAGATCGCCGACACCATCCAGGAGTGGTTCGAGGGTGGCGCGGCGGACGGCTTCAACATCATGCCGGCCGTCCTTCCGAGCGGGCTCGAGGCGTTCGTCGAGCACGTCGTACCCGTCCTCCAGGCCCGGGGCCTCTTCCGTCGCGAGTACGCCGGGAGCACCCTGCGCGAGCACTACGGCCTCGACGTACCCGGTCGCGAGAAGAAGCTGTCCGCCACCGGCTGACTCACCCGGGGGGCTGGATAGTCCGCCACGAAACGGCTCGAAATTGCGGCGGGTCGGGTGCTTTTCGTGGCGGACTATCCGCCTCCCCCGGCCATGGACTATCCAAGTGTTACCGGCGAGTATTGGGGAATCGCACGCACGAGGAGAACTCACCATGTCCAAGATCGACAAGCCGCTCGGCGCGGTCGGCAAACTGGCGAAGGCTCCCGGACGGCTCCAGTGGCATCAGCTGCCCTCCCTGACCCTGCAGCTCGCCAGCCTCTCCAGGCTGCGTGGCGATCTGCGCGAGCAGAACCTCTTCGAGTCCCCCGACATCCGTCCCGAGGTCGACCTCGGCCCCGCGACCGAGGAGGCCAGGCGCGCCCGCACGGTCGACGGCAGCTTCAACGATCTCTCGATGCCGACGATGGGCATGGCCGGTACGGCGTTCGGCCGCAACGTCCCGCTCCGGATGACGACTCCACGCCCGGCGCTGGCGAGCCCGAATCCGCGCGACATCTCCAACCTCATCCTTGCCCGGGGCGAGTTCACCCCGGCGGGAATCATCAACACCCTGGCCGCAGCCTGGTTGCAGTTCATGAACCACAACTGGTTCTTCCATGTGCGCGGCTCGGAGGACGAGTACTTCGAGGTCCCGCTCCCGGACGGCGACACCTGGCCGGAGGACGCGATCCGGATCCGCAAGACCCCGACGATGGGCTGTCCGGAAGGCCACGGCGGTGCTGCTCCGGCGTACGCCAACAAGGAGACCCACTGGTGGGACGGCTCGCAGATCTATGGCACCGGCGCCGAGAAGCAGCACCAGATGCGGACCTTCACGGACGGCAAGATCAAGGTCGCCGCCGACGGACGCCTGCTGCCGGACCCCGAGGTCGACGGCATCGAGCTCTCCGGCTTCAACGAGAACTGGTGGGCCGGTCTCTCGGTCTTCCACACTATCTTCTCCCGCGAGCACAACGCGATCTGCGACGCGCTGAAGAAGGCGTACCCCGCCATGGACGACCAGCGGCTCTTCGAGACCGCCTGGCTGGTGAACTCCGCGCTGATGGCCAAGATCCACACCGTCGACTGGACGCCCACGATCCTGCGCCACCCGGCTCTCCAGATCGGCATGTATGCCAACTGGTGGGGTGTCGAGGGTGAGGCGCTGCAGAAGAAGGTTGGCCGACTGACCGGCAGCGAGGTCCTCAGCGGCATCGCCGGCTCGGACGCCGCGCACCACTCGGCGCCCTTCTCGCTCACCGAGGAGTTCGTCTCGGTCTACCGGATGCACCCGCTGCTGCCGGACGACTACACGTTCATCTCCCACGAGGACAACCGCGTCCTCGAGAGCCGGACGCTCACCGAGATCCAGGGTCGCGACACCCGTGGGTTCATCGACCGGATCGGGATGCCGGACCTCTGGTACTCCTTCGGCAATGCCAGTGCCGGCGCCGTCCAGTTGCACAACTACCCGAACTCGCTGCGTCAGCTCAAGCGCATCGACGGCGAGATGGTCGACCTCGGCACGCTGGACATCCTGCGCGACCGCGAGCGCGGCATCCCGCGCTACAACGACTTCCGCGAGGCCCTCCGAATGCCCCGGGTGCGCTCCTTCGACGAGCTCACCAGGAACAAGGTGTGGGCCAAGGAGATCGCGACGCTCTACAACAACGACATCGACTCCGTCGACCCGATGGTCGGGATGTACGCCGAACAGCCGCCCAAGGGCTTCGGGTTCTCCGACACGGCCTTCCGGGTCTTCATCCTGATGGCGTCGCGCCGGATCAAGAGCGACCGGTTCTTCACCGAGGACTTCCGCCCGGAGATCTACACCAAGCTCGGCTTCGACTGGGTGCAGAACACCACGATGAAGGACGTGATCGAGCGCCACCACCCGGAGCTCTCGCCCGCGCTCGAGAACGTCGAGCGGGTCTTCGCGCCATGGCCGAAGGTCGGCGACACCGCGCCGGAGAAGAAGAACCCGGTCGCTGCTCTCGCCGAGACCGTCGAGAACTACCTCCCCTTCGGTCGCTGACCCGGCTCCAACGAACGCACAGCCGTCGCTGACCCGGCTCATCTGCACAGCTCAGTTGTGCGGATGAGCCGGGTCGGCGCATTTTTCTGGTGCAGAAGAGCCGGGTCAGCGGAATTGGAGGTGACCCAGATGGCGGGGTGGTGGAGGCTGTTCCGCAAAACTAGAACCTGTTACATTTCTGCACATGATTCTGGACCGCTTCAAGGTCGATGGACAGGTAGCAGTGGTGACCGGCGCCGGGCGCGGGATCGGTGCGGCGACGGCGGTTGCGCTGGCTGAGGCCGGCGCCGATGTCGTCATCTCCGCCCGGCACTCGAAGCAGCTCGCGGAGGTCGCGGCCCGCATCGAGAGGGCTGGCCGGCGAGCGCACATCGTCAAGGCCGACCTGATGGATCTCGATGCGGTGGCAAGTCTCGCCCAGGCGGCGTACGACGAGTTCGGCCGGCTCGACATCGTGATCAACAACGTCGGCGGGACGATCCCGAACGCGCTGATGGACACCGATCCGGCGTACCTCGAAGAGGCGTTCCACTTCAATGTGAGTACGGCGCATGCGCTGGTCCGGGCTTCGGTGCCCCACCTGCTGCGCAACGAGAACGGTGGCTCGATCGTCAACATCAGCTCGGTGATGGGCCGCGCGTCGGCCCGCGGCTATCTCGCCTACGGGACGGCCAAGGCCGCGCTCGCGCACTACACGCGACTCGCTGCCGAGGATCTCAGCCCCACCATCCGCGTGAACGCGATCGCGGTCGGCTCGGTGCTGACCAGCGCGCTGGAGTTCGTCGCGTCCGACGAGGCGACCATGAACGAGATGACCAGCAAGACTCCGCTCGGCAAGGTCGGAGAGCCGGAGGACATCGCCGCTGCTGCGCTGTATCTGTCCAGCCGCGCCGGTGCGTTCATCACCGGCAAGGTGATCGAGGTCGACGGCGGCCTGCAGGTCCCGAACCTCGACCTCAAGCTTCCCGATCTGGTTTCGAGAAGCTCAACCACCGAGGGAGCCAGCAAATGACCGACCCCATCAAGCGCAGAGTCGTCGCCTGGTCGACGGGCACGGTCGGCAGGCATGCCATCGCTGGCATCGACGCGCGGCCCGACCTCGACCTCGTCGGGCTCTGGGTCTCGAACCCGGACAAGATCGGCAAGGACGCCGGGCAGCTCGCCGAGCTCGGTCGCGACCTCGGGGTGCTCGCGACCAACGACCGCGACGCGCTGTTCGCGCTCAAGCCGGACGTCGTCGTGCACACCGCGATGGCCGATGACCGGATCTTCGAGTGCATGGAGGACCTGATCAGCTTCCTCGAGCACGGCATCAACGTCGTCTCCAGCGGACCGGTGCTGCTCTGCTACCCGAACGGCCTCGGCCTCGACGAGTACGTCGACCGGATCAATGCGGCCGGCGAGAAGACCGGCGCCTCACTGCACGTGAACGGCATCGACCCGGGCTGGGCCAACGACGTGCTCCCGCTGACGACGTCGAGCCTGTGCCAGCGCATCGACGAGGTGCGGGTCAGCGAGATCGCCGACTACTCGACGTACTACCAACCCGTTGTGATGCAGGAGATCTACGGGTTCGGCAAGCCGATGGACGAGGTCGCGATGCTCTGGCAGCCCGGCATCCTGACCACCGCGTGGGGCCCGGTCGTCCGCCAGATCGCCGCAGGCCTCGACCTCGAGCTCGACGCCGACCTGGTCGAGGAGGTCGAGCGGGTGCCGGCCGAGTACGACACCGAGACGATCAGCGTGAACATCAAGGCAGGCACGATGGGCGCGGTCCGCTTCCAGGTGAAGGGCACGGTCGACGGCGTCCCTCGCGTCGTCCTCGACCACGTGACCCGCACCGACGCCAAGGCGATGCCCGAGTGGCCGCAGCCCCCTGAGGGTGATGGCTGCTACCGGGTGGAGTTCACCGGGGAACCCTGCATCACCATCGACATGGTGCACCGCGGCGAAAACGGCGACCACAACGTCAGCGGCATGATCGTGACGGCGATGCGACTGGTGAACTCGGTGCCGGCAGTCTGTGACGCGCCCTCCGGCCTCGTCTACGCCAAGGACCTCCCGATGATCACCGGACGTGGATTGGTAGCGTCGAAGCCCTCTGCCTGATGGGGGACTTCCATGCGTTGCCGACGTGTTCTGGCACCCTTCGCTGCCGTCGCCGGAGCGTTCGTGCTCGTCGGCTGCGGCACGCCCGGACTCGGCTCCGGTGCCCACTACAGCGTCAGCGGCGCCCTCCACGAGCTGCCGTACGTGACGCCCGGAGACAGCGGCGTGACCGTGCTGACCGGTGACCTCGACGATGCCACCGAGCTTGCGGGGACCAGCCGTCCCAAGGCTGGCGCGACCTCCGCGATCGCAGCCTGGCTCAAGGTCACCGACGGCAGCGGACCGGTCGCTGTGCAGGCTCCGAGGGAGGTGGGCCTCGACTGGCTCGCCACCGACGTGGTCGGCAAGCAGCTCGGGTTCGACGCCACGGCCGTGAAAACCTTCGCCGGAGTGGTGGTTGATGACGCCTCATTCACGGTGGAAACCGTTGCTGGCAAGGCGAAACTGAAAAAGAGCCTGCCGATGTACGGCGGGCTCAACGCCACCGGCAAGGGCACTCCGGGCTCGATCGACAAGGGCCTGGACTCACTCGACGCCGGTCCGTTCACCGTCATCGAGTCGATCGCCCAGGACAACGATCTGGTCGCGATGTCACCAGTCACGAACCTCGTGAAGAGCTGGCAGGACGGCAAGGGCAAGTCGCTTGCCGACAACGTGTCCCTGGCTGCGGTGGCGGAGGCACTCGACAAGGAACACCCGTACTCGACGATGCTCTACGCGGGCACCTTCGCCCGGCCGACGGGCAATCCTCCGACGGACCAGCTGCCGGTCGCCAGTACTGTGGTGTCCGCCCGAGCTGCCGACCGCTTCGACGCGGTCGGCATCGGCGCAACCGTGGAGAAGGGCCGGGCGCACGCGTTCGTCAGCTACCACTTCGCCAAGGACGCCAAGGCTGCCGGAGCCGCGATCACCAAGCTGTGGCAGGACGGCACCAGCAAGACGACCAGGAAGCCGCTGGCGGACCTGGTGACCGCCCGCACCGCCGATGTGGACGGCGACGTCGTGACCATCGAGCTGATCCCGAAGCAGAACAGCGCTGCGGTCATCTTCCGGATGCTCGAACGCTTCGACACCCCATTCAGTGAAGGAACAACGTGACGATTTCCACGAACGACTGGACCGAGCCCGGCGCCTGGCCGGTTGCCCCCGGCGTACACCGGATCCCGTTGCCCCTGCCGATGGACGGTTTGCGGGCGGTCAACGTGTACGTCGTGGAGACCGACGACGGCCTGGTGCTCATCGACGGCGGCTGGGCGATCCCGGAGTCGCGGTCCCAGTTCGAGTCGTCGATGAAGTCGCTCGGTCACTCGCTGACCGACATCCGTCGCTTCCTCGTCACGCACCTGCACCGCGACCACTACACGCAGGCGTACGTCGTCGGCAAGGAGGTCGGTGCACCGGTCAGCCTCGGCATCGGCGACAAACCGTCGATGGACCTGATGCACGACGCCAACCTGCACCGGGACCCCAATCTGGACCGCCTCGAGCTCGCGGGTGCGCTGGAGCTGGCCGACGGCTGGCGGTCGTTCACTCCTGCCAAGAAGCCGCCGATGGACAACTACGGCATGCCCGACGAGTGGCTCGACCGTGACCTGGTCATCGACCTCGGCAGCCGCCGGCTGGACGCGGTGGCCACACCGGGCCACACCCAGGGGCACTACGTCTTCGCCGACACCGCCGGTGGGCTGCTCTTCGCGGGCGACCACGTGCTGCCGACGATCACGCCCTCCATCGGGTTCGAGCCGAAATGGGTCGAGCAGCCACTGCGCGACTTCTACACCTCCCTCGCGAAGGTCAGGGCGATGCCGGACCTGATGCTGCTGCCCGCGCACGGTGCCGTGACGGCGAGCTCGCACGCCCGGGTCGACGAGCTCGTCGCGCACCACGACACCCGCCTCGAGCAGTCCCGGCTGGCAGTCGAGAGCGGCGCCCGCACCGCGTGGGACGTCGCCGGCGAGCTGCCGTGGACGCGCCACAACCGGAAGCGGGAGGACCTCGGCCCGTTCGATGCCGTGCTGGCTGCCTTCGAGACGCTCGCCCACCTCGAGCTCCTTGCCCTGCAGGGCAAGATCGCCCGCAAGCTCGTCGATGGTGCGGCGTCGTTCACAACGACGGACTGAACACGGCGTGGTTGTCGCTCGGCCCGGGTGGCCGCTGGCCGGTGAACCGTCGTACGCTTGAACCAGTCACGACAGGGGAGCGCCACCGGCGCTGAGAGTGCGGAACAGCCGCAGACCCTTGAACCTGCTCCGGTTAGTACCGGCGAAGGAAGTCGAAGGAGATTTCTGGCATGTCCCGCACCAAGCTCAAGGTCGCCGCTGTCGGCGCCGTTGTCCTCGCTCTCACCGCATCCGGCTGTTCCTCGGGTGCGTCGAAGGCGGACTCGAAGACCGTCGTCATCGCCACCCACGACTCCTGGTACATGACGAAGAAGGTGATGGCCGACTTCACCAAGGAGACCGGCTACACCGTCAAGATCGAACGCAACGGCGACGCGGGCGAGCTCACCAACAAGCTGGTGCTCACCAAGGGCGACCCGATTGCCGATGGCGTCTTCGGGATCGACAACACCTTCGCGTCGCGTGCGGTCGACGCAGGTGTGCTGGCCAGCTACTCACCCGCCAACGCACCGGCCTCCGAGGCGAAGTTCGCCCTGTCCGGCAAGGGAGCCGGCGAGCTCACCCCGATCGACTACGGCGACGTGTGCGTGAACGTCGACGACGCCTGGTTCGCGAAGCAGAAGCTCGCCGAGCCCAAGACGTTCGACGACCTCACCAAGCCGGCGTACAAGGGCCTGTTCGTCACGCCCGGTGCCGCCACCTCCTCCCCGGGTCTCGCCTTCCTGATCGCCACCATCGGCAAGTACGGCGACGGCTGGAAGGCCTACTGGGGCAAGCTGATGGCCAACGGCGTCAAGCTCGATGCGGGCTGGGACGACGCCTGGAACGTCGACTACTCCGGTGGGCCCGGCAAGGGAGACCGGCCGATCATCCTGTCGTACTCCTCCTCTCCGGCCGACACGATCGACAAGGCCACCGGCAAGTCGACGACGAGCGCACTGCTCGACACCTGCTTCCGCCAGGTCGAGTACGCCGGAGTGCTGAAGGATGCCAAGAATCCCAAGGGAGCAAAGGCATTCGTGGACTTCATGACCCGCAAGGAGTTCCAGTCCGCGCTGCCCGGGCAGATGTACGTCTACCCATCCGACACGACGGTTGCGTTACCGGCCGACTGGTCGAAGTGGGCGGCCGTCTCGCCCGACCCGGTGCCGATGACCGCCTCGGAGATCACCGCGAACCGCACCGGCTGGCTGCGTGACTGGCGAGACATCACCACCCAGTGACCGGTCTCGACTGGGCTCGACCAACGGCGGGCCGGGCTCGAGCTACCGCTGGTCGCTTGGGGCTCGTGGTCCTCGCCGCGATTCCGCTTGCTGTGCTGGGAATCTTCTTCCTGTACCCCGTCGGCGGGATGGTCGCGCGCGGATTCTGGACGGACGGTTCGTTCGCTCCCGGCGCGGTGTTCGAGATGCTCGCCCGGCCGCGCACGCATCGCGTGCTCTGGTTCACCCTCTGGTCTGCCGGGCTGGCGACCGCCCTGACCGTCGTACTGGGCGTGCCCGTGGCCTACGTCCTGCACCGGCTGGACTTCCCGGGTCGCGGCGTCCTCCGCGCGCTGGTGGTGATCCCGTTCGTGCTGCCGACGGTCGTGGTCGGAGTGGCGTTCCGACAGCTGATTGCACCATCCGGGCCGCTGGCCCCGCTGCATCTTGACGGCACCGCCGCAGCGATCATCGCCGCCCTGGTCTTCTTCAACGTCAGCGTCGTCGTCCGGACTGTCGGGGCGTTCTGGGAGGGCATCGACCGCCGCCAGGAGGAGGCTGCGGCAGCACTGGGTGCCTCGCCACTTCAGGTCTTCCGGACGGTGACCCTGCCGGCGCTGCTGCCCGGCATCGTCTCGGCAGCAAGTGTGGTTTTCCTCTTCTGCTCAACGGCATTCGGCGTTGTGCTCATCATGGGTGGCTTGCGCTACTCCAACGTGGAGACCGAGATCTACCTGCTCACCACCCAGGAGCTCGATCTGCCGTCGGCCGCCGCGCTGTCGGTGCTGCAGGTCCTGGTGATCACCGTTCTGCTGCTGACCTCGGCACGGACGCGACGCGACCCGACGCCGATCACCCGCGTGGTCGGTGTCGCCAGGAAGCCCCGGACCCGCGATCTCCCGCTTCTGGGCTGGACAACGGCCGTGGTGGTGTTTCTCCTTGCCCCGTTGGCGACGCTGCTCTCTGCCTCACTCCGTGACGGCAGCGGCTGGGGGCTGGGGAACTACCGCGCGCTGAACACGACCGGCAGCCGCAACGCGTTGCTGGTGCCCGCCACCGAAGCGCTGGGCAACTCCCTCGAGATCGCGGCCGTCGCGACACTGATCGCGATGGTGCTGGGGACGACGGTTGCCTACCTGGTGTCTCGCCGGCCACGGGGAACGACGTCCCGCAGGCTCGTCGGCACATTCGACGGGATCTTCATGCTGCCGCTCGGAGTCTCGGCCGTCACCCTCGGCTTCGGCTTCCTGATCACGCTCGACCACCCTCCCGTCGACCTGCGTACCTCACCGCTGCTGATTCCGATCGCGCAGGCGATGGTCGCGCTGCCGCTGGTCGTCCGGACCGTGGCCCCGGTGCTCCGCTCGATCGACGAACGACAACGCCAGGCCGCCGCGTCCCTCGGCGCAGGTCCGTTGCGGGTGCTGCTGGCCGTCGACCTCCCGGTCTCCTGGCGATCGTTGCTCGCCGCAACCGGCTTCGCGTTCGCTGTTTCACTGGGCGAGTTCGGAGCCACCAGCTTCCTGGCCAGGGATGACAACCCGACGCTTCCGGTGGTCATCTACCGGCTGATCGGGCACGCCGGTGGACAGAACTTCGGGATGGCGATGGCGGCCTCCGTCGTACTTGCCGGCGCGACCGCGCTGGTGATGTTCGCGGTCGAGCGCCTCCGGATCAACTCAGTGGGAACCTTCTGACATGGCAGCCGCCCTCGAGGTCCGTGACCTCACCGTCAGGTACGGCGACACGATCGCCGTGGACGATGTCACCTTCGACGTCCCGTCCGGCGCCGTACTCGCTGTCCTCGGCCCGTCCGGCTGCGGCAAGTCCACGCTGTTGCGCGCGGTCGCCGGTCTCGAGGCACCCGCCTCCGGCTCGATGTCGTACGCCGGCCGCAGCCTCGCCGGCGTCCCGACCCACAAGCGCGGGTTCGCACTGCTCTTCCAGGACGGCCAGCTGTTCGCCCACCAGAGCGTCGCCCGCAACATCGGCTATCCGCTCCGGCTGCGGCACGTCGACCAGTTGCAGATCGCGGCCAAGACCGGGGAACTGCTCGAGCTCGTCGGGCTTCCGGGGTACGCCGACCGGATGCCGACCACCCTCTCCGGCGGGGAGCGGCAACGGGTCGCCCTCGCGAGGGCACTGGCCGTCGAGCCGAGGCTGCTGTTGCTCGACGAGCCGCTCAGCGCCCTGGACCGCGGTCTGCGGGAACACCTCGCCGCCGAGCTGCACGACATCCTTCGCACGGCGGGCACGACGGCCCTGCTGGTCACCCACGATCACGACGAGGCGTTCGCGGTCGCCGACCGGATGGCGGTGATGCGCGACGGCCGGCTGGTGCAGGAGGGCACTCTCGACGAGGTCTGGCAGCACCCTGTCGATGCGTGGACGGCGAGCTTTCTCGGCTATGCGACCGTGCTGTCCGGCGAGCCGGCCCGGCGGCTGCAGCAAGCGGCGGGCACCGACTGGCCGGCAGTGGCATTGCGGCGCTCGGCGATCAGGGTGGATCCGGCCGGAAAGCTCCAGGCGCGGGTGGTCTCCGCGCGCGAGACACCCGAGCAGATCCGGCTCGAACTCGACGTCGAGGACATCGGCCGGCTCGAAGGGGTGGCCGATCCCGGGACCGCCGTACCGGTCGGCGCGCGCCTGACTGTTGCAATTGACACACGGCGGATGGCGCCTCTCCTCAAACCTTCTTAAGGATGCATCCCTAGGATGCTCTGTTGTGGAGCGGCGAGCGTATGCATTGATGATCTCGGTCGCCGTGCTGATGTCGGTGCTGGCGTTCGTCTGCAGCCGATCCGTCGGCATCCCGCTCCACGATCCTGACGGCTTCCTCGGCCCGGCCTACCTGCGGCTGCCCCTCCTCTGCATCGGCGCCTTCGCAGCCGACATGGTCCCGCGGACGCTGTGGCGCACGCGTGGCAACCCGAAGCAGTTCCGGGCCGAGGCCATCGTGCTGATCCGAGAGCACTGGACCCGGGAGCGCATCATCCTGGTGATCCTCGGGCTGATCTCGTTCTACTTCACCTACGTCAGCTACCGGAACCTGAAGAACTTCCTGCCGTTCATGCGCACCACCAGTGATGGCCACCCGCTGCTCTACGACAACCAGCTGCACGCGCTGGACCGCTGGCTGCTCTTCGGCAACGACCCCGCGATCGTGCTGCACAAGATCTTCGGCTTCGGTTTCTCGGCGCACATCCTGGCCTACGACTACCTGCTGTTCCTGCCGCTCGTGCCCGTCACGGTGACCGCCTGGCTGGTCTGGTCGCGCAACATCAGCTTCGGCTACTGGTACGTCACCTCGCAGGGCCTGTGCTGGACGCTCGGCACGGCGAGCTACTACATCCTGCCGACGCTCGGCCCGGGCTTCGCCTTCCCGTGGCTCTACTTCGACATCGACAAGACCGGGGTCTCCTCGCTGCAGGACTCGCTGTTCTACGGGCGGATCCATCTGCACTTCGATCCGTTCCTCAACGGTGTCCAGTCGGTCGCCGGCTTCGCGTCCCTGCATGTCGCGATCACCTTGATGATGGCGCTGGTCGGCCACTACACGGTCCGGCACCGCTGGATCCGGATCGCGCTCTGGGTGTACGTCGTGGTGACGGCCATCTCGACGACGTACTTCGGCTGGCACTACATCGCCGACGACGTCGCGGGCGCATTCATTGCGGTGGTCTCGTTCTATCTCGGTGCGCTCGCGACCGGGCAGAAGTTCGACGACCGTGGGCGAAAGTCGCACCCGACCACGACCACCCGAGGGGTCCCGGTCGACTCCGAGGTCGGCTGACGCCAGCCGGTGAAGTGGCTCCTGGCGGCTGTCAACTCACCGCGCCGTGACGGCTTGGCCAATCTCGGGAAACCGTCTCCAACGTGACGGGTGAGACCTACTGTGGTTCCTGTCTTGAGCCTGGCAGAAGGTCCGAGATGTCCGCCTTCCCGCGACGCAGAGGACCGAGGCCAGGTGCATACCAGCGCCCGCGCAGCCATCGCTGCCGCCGTGACGACGGTGACCGTCCTGACCATGGGTGGGGTGGCCAGCGCCGACAGGCTGCCGCCCAAGCCCAAGGGGCCGACGCAGGCGCAGGTCGACAAGGCGGCCAAGGACGTCCAGGCCAAGACGCTGGACGTTGCATCCATCCAGGCGTCCCTGGTGGTCGCCAGCCAGAGGCTCGCGACAGCTGCTGAACAGGCCGATCTCGCCGCCGAGCAGTACAACGGTGCGCTCTGGAGGCTCTCGGTCGCGAAGAAGGCCGTCAAGAAGGCGCAGGCCGAGGCCGCCGAGGCGAAGGCAGGAGTGGCCGGGCAGCGCACCGGCATTGCCCAGCTGATCACCCAGAGCTACCAGGAGGGCACCGCCCTCAACTCCGTGACCGCCGTGATGAGCAGCGACGGACCCAAGGGCGTGATGGACAGGTACGGCGCCTTCCAGAGCGCCTCGGACTCGATGCAGGCGGACTACGAACGCTTCCGGGCGCTCACCACGATCTACCGGGCCTATGCGGCCACGGCCAAGCAGGCCCAGGCCAGACAGGCCGCGCTCGCCGTGGACGCCAAGAAGATCCGGGACAAGGCGGAGTCACTCGCGGCGTACGCCCAAAGCGAGGCGAACCTGATCGCCTACCGCAAACAGCAGCTGATCGCCGAGCTGGCGACGGCCGAGAACATCTCGGTCCAGCTGGCGACCACGCGCCAGAAGGCCCTCGAGGCAGCAGCCCGGCTGCAGCAGGAAGTGGCGGGCAAGGCCCAGGCGCTCGCGGCCGCGAAGGTCGCCGCCAAGGATGCCGAGAATGCCACGAAGGCGGCCGAAGGTTCCGACGAGGGCAACATAGCGACGTTCGCTCCCGGTGCGTACTTCCCGCAGCCGGCTCCGGGTCACGCTCCCGCCGTCAGCGTCGGGGTCCAGCGGGCGATCAGCTTCGCCAGCCAGCAGCTGGGGGAGCCCTATGTCTGGGCGGCCGCCGGACCGAGCTCGTGGGACTGCTCCGGGCTGACGATGATGGCGTGGCGTGCGGGTGGCATCTCGCTGCCGCACTACTCCGCCGCCCAGTTCGCTGCCAGTACGCCGATCTCGGTGATCGACCTCAAGCCGGGCGACCTGGTCTTCTGGGGCGGCAGCCCGAGCACGATCCACCACGTTGCGCTCTACATCGGCAACAACCTGATCATCCAGGCCCCGCACACCGGCGCCTACGTCGAGATCTCGAACATGTATGCGTCGACCGCGCCGAACTTCTTCGCCCGCCCGACCGGCCGCTGACCCGTCGGTCGCCCGTCGCTGACCGGCCGCTGGCCCGTCGCTGGCCCGTCGCTGGCCCTTCGCGCCGCCGGCGGTTCAGGCGGGTTCCTCACGTTCGACGGCCATCTTCGTGAATTACAACGTTGTAGTTTGTCAACCCGACACGCCGTAAAGATTCAAAAATCTCGCGAAAAGTGTTCCCTTTGTGACAGATGAGCTCTAGCGTGACTGGTGTTCCGATCCGACGAAGGGTCGGGACCGAGTCGACGAAGGGAACAACTGGTGCGCACCGGAGTCCGGAACGCGATGGCTGCAGCTGCGGCTCTGGCCCTCACTGTGTCCGTTGCCGGCACCGCCTTCGCCGATCACCACGACCCGATCCCGACGCAGAGCCAGGTCGACGCTGCCAAGGCACGCGCGGACCATGACGCCCACAGCGTCGCCGCGATTCGGGCCTCCCTCGCCACCGCGAACACCCGGCTGGAGAACGCGTCGAATGCGGCCGAGGTCGCCTCGGAGAACTACAACGGCGCGGTCTGGAAGCTCTCCGTCGCAAAGCAGCAGCTCACGAAGGCGACCAGCCAGGCCGACGCGGCCGAGGCTCGCGTGGTCGAGGAGCGTCGCGGCATCGGTGCCCTCGTGGCGCAGAGCTCGCAGGAGGGCTTCGAGCTGAACTCCGTCAGTGCGCTGATGACCGCCGAGGGTCCCCAAGGCGTGATGAACCGGTACGGCGCATTCCAGAGTGCCAACGACTCGTTGCACGCCAGGTACGAGGAGTACAAGAACCTCAACGTGCGCGCCAAGGTCTTCCAGGCCAAGGCCGCGACTGCCCGGGAGCAGAGCCAGCAGCTCGCCGACCAGGCCAAGAAGCTCAGGGACTCCGCGGCCGCGGCAGCAGCGTCCGCGCAGTCGGAGGCAGCGAGCATCGCCTCCCAGAAGTCGACGCTGATCCACGAGCTCGCCAAGGCCCAGAACGTCTCGGTCGCGATCGCGCGGCAGCGCCAGAGTGGCCTCGAGGAGCTCGCCCGCCAGCGTGCGGAAGCGGCTGCCCGAGCCAAGGCGAAGGCCGAGGCCGCAGCCGCTGCCAGGAACGCGAAGGACCACCCGAACACCGACTCGCCGCCGCCCCCGCCCACCGGTACGCCGCCGCCCCCGAGCGGTTCGGCGGTGGCACGGGTGATCGCCTTCGCGAAGGCACAGCTCGGCGAGGCCTACGTCTGGGCAGCGGCAGGGCCCAACACCTGGGACTGCTCGGGTCTGACGATGATGGCGTGGCGTGAGGGCGGGATCTACCTGCCGCACTACTCCGTCGCGCAGTACGACGTAGGTACGCCGATCTCGATCGCCAGCGCGCAGCCGGGCGACCTGCTCTTCTGGAGCAACAACGGCCGCCCGAGCGGCATCCACCACGTGGCGCTCTATCTCGGCGGCGGAGCATTCATCGAGGCACCGCACACCGGAGCCGACGTTCGCTACAACACGATCTCCGCCGAGTACCCGAACTTCGCCGTCCGGCTCTGACCCGGTTCGGACCGCTCGTTCAGGTCGCGACCGGGCGGGGACCTGACGGCGCGCTTCTGCCAAAGTGATCGCATGGCCGATTACGTGCAGCCCCACGTGGATGTTCCTGCCCTGACGTCGCTTCTGGACGGCACCTACGTCGAGGTCCGCAACCTCGTTCGCAAGAACCTCGCGGCCCACGCGAGCATCCTCGACGACGCCATCGAGATGCCCCGGGCGGAGTTCCGCGAGCGCATCAAGGACCTGATCCGCGAGCTCGCGCAGACCGGCGCGAGTGGCTACGGCTTTCCGACGGAGTACGGCGGCGGCGGGGACATCGGCGCGTCCATTGCGGCCTTCGAGACGCTCGCGTTCGGAGACCTGTCGCTGCTGGTGAAGACCGGTGTGCAGTTCGGCCTGTTCGGCGGCGCGATCCTGCAGCTCGGTACGAAGCGCCACCACGATGCCTACCTCGAGGACCTGATCAAGGCCGACCTGATGGGCTGCTTCGCGATGACGGAGACCGGCCATGGCTCCAACGTGCAGGCGCTGGGCACCACGGCGACGTACGACGTCGAGACGCGCGAGTTCGTGATCAACACCCCCGACGACGCATCCCGCAAGGACTACATCGGCAACGCCGCCGTCCATGCGCATGCCGGGGCAGTCTTCGCGCAGCTCGAGATCGGTGGCAGGTCCGAGGGCGTGCACGCGTTCGTCGTACCGATGCGGGACGCGAAGGGTCGCAACCTTCCCGGGGTGCGCACCGAGGACGACGGTCGCAAGATCGGCCTGAACGGTGTCGACAACGGCCGGATCTGGTTCGACCACGTCCGGATCCCGCGGGAGAACCTGCTCAACCGGTACGCCGACGTGACCGAGTCGGGGGTCTACCAGTCCGACATCGACAACCCCGACCGACGGTTCTTCACCATGCTCGGCACCCTCGTCCAGGGCCGAGTCAGCGTCGGAGGTGCGGGCATGTCGGCGAGCAAGGTCGCTCTGACGATCGCGCTCAAGTACGCCAACCGGCGCAGGCAGTTCGGTTCGCCGAACAGGGACACCGAGGAGCTGCTCCTCGACTACGGCCTGCACCAGCGTCGGCTGCTGCCGCGGCTGGCGAAGACCTATGCGCTGCACTTCGCGCAGGAGGTCCTCGCCGGCCAGCTGCACGAGGTGCTCTCCGATCCCGAGACCCCCGAGCAGGACCGCCGCGAGCTGGAGTCACGTGCCGCCGGCACCAAGGCGATCGCCACCTGGCACGCGAGCACGACGATCCAGGAGTGTCGGGAAGCCTGTGGAGGCGCGGGTTATCTCTCGGCCAACAGGTTCGACGCGCTGCGTGCCGACACCGATGTGTTCACCACGTTCGAGGGCGACAACCACATCCTGCTGCAGCTGGTCGCCAAGGGCCTGCTGACCGACTACAGCTCGTCGTTCGGAGAGCTCGACCAGCTCGGCATGGTCCGGTTCGTGGCCGGGATGACCGTCGACACGTTGATCGAGCGGACCAGCGTGCACAAGCTGCTCCAACGGGTGCGGGACGCGCTGCCCAACGACGGCAGGTGGGACCAGGAGGCCGGCCTGCTCGATCCGGCGTACCAGCTCGACATGCTCCGCTGGCGCGAGGAGCACCTGCTTGCCGGGGTCGCCCGCCGGCTCAAGCGGGGCATGGACAACGAGGTGGATCCGGCCGACGTGTTCAGTCGCTGTCAGGCCCATGTGATCGCGGCCGGCAAGGCGCACGTGGAACGGCTGATCCTCGAGGCGTTCGTCGCCAAGACCGAGGCGCTCCCCGACGGCGACACCAAGGTTGCGCTGAACCTGCTCTGCGACCTCTTCGCGCTCTCGACGCTGGAGGAGGCGAGTGGCTGGTTCATGGAGCACGGCCGGCTCGCCAACACGCGCAGCAAGGCGATCAGCCGTGAGGTCGACGACCTCTGTCGCAAGATCCGTCCGCTCGCGGAGGACCTGGTGGACGCGTTCGGCGTACCCCCGGAGATGCTGCACGCCGAGATCCTGGGGCTCTGAGCATGCTCGAGCGACTGCACCTCCCCGGGCTCGGCGGCTGGAGCGAGGACCCGTTGTGGGCGACGATCTACGACTGGAGCGTCGAGCACCCGCGGGTCGGTGGCGCGTTCTGGAAGGTCGGGGTGAACAGCGACCTGCGCAGGTTGTACGCCGCCGCGGCCGAGATCGGGCGCCAGCCGGCCGGTTCCGCCGTACTCGATGTGCCGTGTGGTGGTGGCGTCGCGCTGCGCGGCCTCCGGCCCGGGCAGGGCATCAGGTACGTCGCTGCCGACATCTCCCAGCAGATGCTCGACAAGGCGATGGCCGCGGCCCGGGCTCGAGGTGTCGCCGGCCAGGTCGAGACGGCGCTCTGCGACGTCGGCGCAATGCCGTTCCAGGCAGGGGAGTTCGACCTCGTGGTGTCGTTCACCGGGCTGCACTGCTTCCCCGACCCGCACCGGGCCGTGCTGGAGATGGGCCGGGTGACAAGCTCGGGCGGCGTCATCACCGGGAGCGCGTTGCTGTCCGACAGCGGCCTCCGCTTCGAGCCGATCCGCCGGATCGGGCGCCTCGCCGGGCTCCTCGGGCGAAGTGCCTCGCGGCACGAGGTGCGCGAATGGCTGGTCGAGGCCGGCTTCGCCGACATCACCCTCGACCTGTCCGGCGCGATCGGCTACTTCCGCGCGGTCAAGGACTGACCCCTGCTTTCGGCCGGGTGTCAGCCTCGGTGCTTGCGATGAGTGGGTGGCGGCGGGGTGGGCTTCGGCCGTGAGCTTCGGCGGCGAGCGGGGTCCGGGCAGCCGTCGGCGGGCTCTGGCGGTGAGCGGGGGTCGGTGCAGGCGGATCGGCGGCCGGCTGTCCCGACGTACCTCCCGGTGCTTTTTGCACGCTTCCCGTGCGAAGTAACGACCGGGGAGCGCTGAATTCGCTAGGTACCCAGTGAATTCACCGGCTCAAGCATCAGTGCTTGCTGGGGTTGGCCTTCGCGCGCTCGAAGGAGGCGTGGATCTCGTCTTCGGCTTCGGCGCGGCCGACCCAGTTGGCGCCTTCGACGGACTTGCCGGGCTCGAGGTCCTTGTAGACCTCGAAGACGTGCTGGATCTCGAGCCGGTCGAACT
>JAOPXK010000028.1 GCA_025965195.1 Marmoricola sp. | reverse complement strand
AGACCCGGTGAAGTACATGCCCGACACCACGGACTCGCACCTCGAGGACGGCGAGGTCGTCCAGATCGACCTCAACCGGCCGATGGCCGACATCCTCGCCGAGCTCTCGAAGCACCCGGTGAAGACCCGGCTCTCGCTGACCGGCCCACTCGTCGTCGCACGCGACATCGCGCACGCCAAGATCAAGGAACTGCTCGACGCCGGTGAGCCGATGCCGGCGTACCTCAAGGAGATGGCGGTCTACTACGCCGGGCCGGCCAAGACCCCGGAGGGCTACGCATCAGGTTCGTTCGGGCCGACGACGGCCGGCCGGATGGACTCCTACGTCCGGGAGTTCCAGGCCGCAGGTGGCTCAATGGTCATGCTGGCAAAGGGAAACCGGTCCAAGCAGGTAACCGAGGCCTGCAACGAGTACGGCGGCTTCTACCTCGGCTCGATCGGCGGACCGGCGGCTCGGCTCGCCCAGGACTGCATCAGGTCCGTCGAGGTGCTGGAGTACCCCGAGCTCGGCATGGAGGCGATCTGGAAGATCCAGGTCGAGGACTTCCCGGCCTTCATCGTCGTCGACGACAAGGGCAACGACTTCTTCACCGACCCGTCCGGCTCGGTCACCATCCCCGTCACCGGCATCCGGGTCCGCTCCGCCGAGAAGTGACCCCGGACGTCATACGAAGTGGTGCCCCGGGGCCACAGTTCGTATGACGTTACGGAGCGACGGACAGTCAGCGCTTCGCGAAGTTGCTCGGCAGCACGCACTCGGCGTCGAGGCCGAGCACCCGGTTGAGGCGGCCGAAGGCGATCCACGATCCGAGGCACATCGACAGCTCGACGATCTCGGTGTCGGTGTAGGACGCCTTCATCCGTGCCCAGAAGTCGTCGTCGAGGCCGTGGTGGTCGAGGCTGTAACGCTCGGCGTACTCCGCAGCCAGCCGGGCCCGGTCGTCGAACGCGTCGGTGGTCCGCCAGTTCGTCACCGCATCGGGGAAGGCGTCGTCGACGGTGACTCCGTCGCGCTCGGTGCGCCAGTCCTGGCAGAAGAGACAGCCGTTGATCTGCGCGACCCGGAGCCGGGCGGCCTCGAACTCGCGCAGGCCGAGTGTGCCGTGCTCATAGACGCTCTGGGCGAACGCAGAGGCCGCCGGCCCGATCCCGGGCACCATCTCGCCCCAGACGTAGAAGATCGGGTCCTTGCCCTCGGGAATGTCGATGATCATCGGTGCTTCCTTCCAATCGGACCGGCTCTGCACCGTAGTCGAATCCGCCGGGACGTCATACCCCTTGGCTGTCCGAGCGACCCATCGGTATGACGTCGCAGGGTCACGCCGTACGTCGGACCGCGAGATCGCAGCCACTTTCGCGGAGCGCCTGCGCGATCTGGTCGAAGAACACGTCGCGCTCGAGTCGAAAGCCGAGCAGCGGGAGCCGCAGCACGATGTCTCGTCGCAGGGCGATGTCGTTGTGACGCAGCGCATCGGCGACGACGTTCTGTGCCCAGGAGTGATGGATGCCGTCGATCTCGACGACGACGCCCCACTCCTCCCAATAGACGTCCAGGTAGTACTTGCCGCTCTTGTGCTTGCGGACCATCTGCCGGCTCGGCTCCGGGAGGCCCCGACGGCGGCATTCACCAGCAACGTCGAGCTCACCCAGGGAGCGCGCGCCACCGAGAAGATCGATGATCACCGAGTGGATGAACGCACGCCTCTTGTCGCGGCGCACGCGGAGCATCTGTTCGCCGAGCTCCTCAGCTGTCGCGAGACCTTGCTGAACCACCATGGTCAGGACGAGCGCGGCCTCCCGGTCCGTCCTTGCCCAGAGCGCATGCCGGACCGCAGCCACGTCGTTCCTGGATCGCGGGAGCGCGCCCGGTGCGCGGTCTTCGGCCTCCCAGCGCCGGGTTTGCCGGATGTTGTAGCCCGTCCGACGCCAGATCTTGCCGCCGCGAGGCACGGACACCCTGATCTCCTCCATCGAAAAATTCTGGAGTCCAGCAGCAATCAGGGAGGACCCGGCGTCGAGCTGGGCCCGTGGGCCCGCCTCGAAGATCGCAACCCAGTGGCGCGCGGCGAGGGAGAGCGGTCCGCCATGGACACAGATCGTCTGGCGTCCGATTCGGAACCATCGGCCGGCGCGAACGTTGGCGCGGACCTCGCCGCGCGTGATGCCCGCGGCGTACAACTGTCGACGCGAGAGAATCCCAGCCTGGTCAGCGGCCATTCGGTCGACCTGGCGTCGGCGCAGGAGACGACGTCGCGGGCCGCTGAGGTGCTCGGGTCCAAGATCCACGCCTCCATCGTGAGGATCAGCGTGCCTGCTGGACAGACCTCGATTCGGTGGCTGTGGACCGGGCGCACCCCTTTCGATCCTGTGGACGATCACGGGACGTCATTCCCGATGGCGGCTCGAACAGCCGCCGGGTATGACGTCACTCCCTTCCAAGTCATTGCGCTGACGCCTGCTGTCAGTCGCTGTTAGCCTCCCTCCAGCGGCGCACGGGCGCTGCAGCACAGTCGGACGGCCGGTGTGGTCGTCCTGAATCGGGGGAACCACCATGCGCCGACGTCACGTCCTACCTGTCCTTGCTGCTCTCGTCGCAGCCGCCGCGTTCAGCACGCCGGCGTACGCCCAGCCGAGCCAAGCGACCGTCCAGCTTGCGCACAGCACCTTCTATCCGGTCGTCGACAACTACCTCGACACCCTTGGCATCACGGTGACCCACCCGGACTCGGCGTGGACCAGTGAGCAGGTCGACATCGTTGCCAGCGGCGGGGCCACGGTCCGCTCGTTCCCGCCAGTCTCGGACAACAGCCAGCTCAGCCAGCAGTTCTCCTGGAACGGACAGGACAACGGTGGGGCAGCGGAGCCAGCCGGTAGCTACACCGTCCGGGTGACCGTCAGCGATGACTCGCCGAACCCGTCCATGACCACCAGCTCGCCCTTCACGCTCTCGACGAAGCAGCTGGTCACGAAGCCATGGAGCCGGACCGTCTCGGCTTCCGGCAGCCTGGCCCGGAAGTTCGTCGGAAAGTGCTCGACCGTGCGCAAGCCCTCGTTGCGGGGATGGAGCGGCTCGATCGGCCTCTACTCGAACACCAAGTGCAAGGGCAAGACCTTCCAGACCTCGCACGTCGAGAGTCTGCACACGGTCAGGCTTCCCGCCGCGATCAGCTACAAGACCCTGTCGGTGAGCACGTACGGCGGCGCCGCGAAGTCGAACAAGCGCAGCTTCGCCTACATCGACTACCTGACCACCAACGGCGTCTACACCGCGTCCCACCGGCTCGGCAGCGGTGTGACCCAGCACGCCGGCCTCACCCGGGCCACCACTCCGTTCGTGTTCAGCGACCACAGCATCGGCTGGCTCGTCTACACCGCCATGGGCGCCCGCTACGACGTGAAGAACTTCACGGTGCACCTGAGTTACACGGTCCTGCAGTAGGACCGCGCTCGGCCTGTCGACTCGGTGGTCCGTAGCCAGACACACACAAGTCCGCCACTGGCCGCCACGCCACGCTCACAGCGAGCCGTCGCAGTGGAGTTGGGTACGTTTGGCTACGCGCTCTGACGGGGTCCTCCCGACCGCACTAGCGTCTCCTCATGGAGTACGTCGAGATCGGGCGAGCGTCCTCGGAGCGCGGCGAGGTCGTGCTGCGCGAGCGGCGGGCCGATGCCGGGCCTGCCGTGCTCGAGCTCAGGGTCAACGGGGTGTTCGTGATGGACACCTGTGAGACCACCAGCGAACGTGCGCTCGCCCGCCACTCGCTCGCGCTCGTCGACGACCCGAGGACGGTGCTCCTCGGCGGGCTCGGGCTCGGCTTCACCGCCCATGAGCTGCTGTCCGATCCGCGGGTCGAACGGGTCGATGTCGTCGAGCTCGAGGAAGCGATCATCGGCTGGATGCGGGACGGCACGATCACGCACGGACCGGCGCTGTTGGCCGACCGGCGGATCAACGTGATCAACGCCGACATCGCGATCGCGATCGCGGAGACACCGGGCCCGACGTACGACCTGGTGCTGCTCGACGTCGACAACGGCCCGGGCTACCTGGTGCAGGCGACCAACGCCGCCGTCTACGAACGCGCGTTCCTGGCCCGATGTGCGGCCGCACTTCAGCTGGGCGGTGCGGTCGCAGTCTGGTCCGCGAACGATGCACCCGAGCTGCAACAGACGCTGATCGAGGTGTTCGGAGCCTGCGAGCGGACCGCTTGCCCGGTGCGGTTGCAGCACCGGGACGAGGAGTACCTGCTCTACCACTCCCGCGTCGCGGGCCAGTGACGACGGCGCCTGTCGGAATGGGGTCGCTTCGGCGTCTCCCGATTTTGCACGTCCGCTCCATCTAGGGTGCTGTCCATGAAGGTGCGGATGGGGCTTGGGCTGCTCGCGGGTGCCCTGGTGCTGGCGGCGTGCGGTTCGGGCGCTGACTCCGACCATGGGGCCAAGACACTGTCGACCTTCACGAGTGAGGGCGATCTTGTTGGGAAATCGTATGCCGACGTCCTCATCGCGGGCACCGTCCGTGACCATGGCGCGCCAGTCGCGGATGCCATCGTCACGGTGGATCTCGACTACGT
The DNA here is from genome assembly GCA_025965195.1 of Marmoricola sp. Classification (GTDB taxonomy): domain Bacteria; phylum Actinomycetota; class Actinomycetes; order Propionibacteriales; family Nocardioidaceae; genus Marmoricola. The sequence goes on along the minus strand of JAOPXK010000028.1, from coordinate 10,191 downwards.
GCCCGACAGGAGCGGCCCACGGATGCCGCCCAGCCCGCCGTCGGTGCGAACTGATGCCGCCGGTCACTATGCCGTGCGCCTGGACCGGAGCCGCGTCGAAGCCGATGAAATCAGCCAGAACATCGTGCTCTTCGGGCTGGACGTCTACATGAAGAACCATCGTCAGGGCGGCACGACCGAAACTGCCGCCGAGTACTACCCGACTTCCGGGAGATGGCGCACGGTGGGTGCCCGTTCGCCCGAGGGACGACCCGCTGTCATCGACGTCGATTTCGGCACCAAGCGCGTCCTCAACCTCGACGGCCACGGTGACACTCACCCACAGGGATACGACTTCTCCACCTACGACGTCCCAAAGGGCAGTGGATCGTTCAGCACGATCAGCTCGGAGGACGACGGTACGTACTTTCGAGCGACGGATCTCCTGCAGGCTCGAGTCGCACGCCACCTCCCGCCAGGAGTCGAGACGCTGCCCGACGCGCAGTAGGTTCGATCCATGAACGTCAGGATCGAACACGACAGCATGGGCGACATCGAGGTGCCAGCCGAGGCGCTGTGGCGTGCGCAGACCCAGCGGGCGGTGGAGAACTTCCCGATCAGCGGCACCACGCTCGATCCGGCGCACATCGTCGCGCTCGCGCGGGTGAAGAAGGCTGCCGCGATCGTGAACGCGGAGCTGGACGTGATCACCCGGGTGCAGGCGGAGGCGATCGAAGCTGCCGCCGCGGAGATCATCGGCGGCGACCATCACGACGCCTTCCCGATCGACATCTTCCAGACCGGCTCGGGCACCAGTTCCAACATGAACATGAACGAGGTGATCGCCTCGCTGACGGCGCGGCACGGGACCGACGTACATCCCAACGACCACGTCAATGCCAGCCAGTCGAGCAACGACACCTTCCCGACCTCGATCCACATCGCTGCCGTCGAGGCCACCACCAACGCGTTGCTCCCCTCGCTCGGCCACCTGGCCCAGTCGCTCGAGCGCAAGGCCGAGGAGTTCAAGGACCTGGTGAAGTCCGGTCGCACCCACCTGATGGACGCGACACCGGTGATGCTCGGCCAGGAGTTCGGCGGCTACGCGGCCGTCGTACGCATGGGCGTCGAGCGTTTGCAGGCAACGCTCCCCCGGGTGGCCGAGCTTCCACTGGGAGGTACGGCGGTCGGCACCGGCATCAACATGCCGTCCGGGTTCGCGGCGAAGGTGATCGCCGAGATCAGCGAGGACACCGGCATCGAGTTCACCGAGGCCCGCAACCACTTCGAGGCCCAGGGCGGGCAGGACTCGCTCGTCGAGCTGTCCGGCCAGCTGCGCACGATCGCGGTCGGGCTGACCAAGGTCTGCAACGACCTGCGCTGGATGTCATCCGGCCCGACGGCCGGCCTGGCCGAGATCCACCTGCCCGACCTCCAGCCGGGCTCCAGCATCATGCCCGGCAAGGTGAACCCGGTGCTCCCCGAAGCGACCCTGATGGTCTGCGCACAGGTGATCGGCAACGACGTGGCGATCACCACCGCCGGGGCCGGCGGGACCTTCGAGCTGAACGTGATGATGCCGGTGATGGCGCGCAACCTGCTCGAGTCGATCCGGCTGCTCGGCAATGTCTCACGACTGCTGGCTGACCGGTGTGTCGACGGCATCACCGCGAACGCCGACCGGATGCGGACCTACGCCGAGTCGTCGCCGTCGGTGGTCACGCCGCTGAACAAGTACCTCGGCTACGAGGATGCTGCCAAGGTTGCGAAGGCAGCCCTTGCAGCCGGCCACACGATCCGTGAGCAGGTGCTCGAGATGGGGTACGTCGAGCGCGGCGTCCTCACCGAGGCGCAGCTCGACGCAGCCCTCGACGTGGCCAGCATGACGCAGGTGAACTGAGCGCCGTTCGTGTTGGCTGTTGCTGGCGGTCGTGACCGCCGGTGACTCACTACGAGTGGCTCAGTACGAGCCGTGTGCGCGCTTGAAGGACGCCGCTGCGCACGCCGAGCCGTAGCGTTCCTTGATGTAGCCCAGACCCCAACGAATCTGGGTCTCTGCGCTGTCCCGCCAGTTCGCGCCGGCGGACGCCATCTTGTCCCCGGGCAGTGCCTGCGGGATGCCATAGGCGCCGGAGGAGGGGTTCTCGGCGTGAAGATCCCAGCCGGACTCCTGGGTCCAGATGTAGTCCAGGCAGCTGAACTCACTGATGCTCAGGCCGTAGGCCGGCATCAGCGCCCTCGCCAGCGCTTGCGGGTCCGCCACGGTCAGGTCTTCGCTCTGCGTGACCGCGACCCCGGAGGCGTTCGAGAGCGCCTGCGCCTTGGTGGCGTCGACCTCGGAGCGCCGGTCACCGGTTGATCGCGAGGCCGACTCCTCACGGCTGGCGAGCTCGGTGGCCGTCATCGGAGCGACCTTGGTGGTCGACAACGCGAGCGCCGCGCCAGCGCTGGAGGGATCGTGCCCGGCCAGCACACCCGTGGAGACGACGATGCCGGTCGCTGCGACGGCGACGCCGGACATGATGGTCGCGGTGCGCAGGCCGACACGTGACTTGACCCGTGTCCTGGTGCGTGTACCCGTGGCACGCCTCTTCGGCACCGCGGTCGTACTCGCTGTGGGCGCGGTCCGACTCCGCGGAGCAGCATGGGATCCAGACACAGAAGATGACTCGCTGATTCGTAGACGACAGACGTCATGTACACGCGAAGAGCGCTGGGAAGACGGCCCCACCTTTGCCCAACGACTGGATGGTTGCAAGTTGAACGGCCGAATTGTGGACCGCTGATTTCACAGTCCACCGGCCCGGCGTAAGCCCTGTGACGGATGGGACGCGTGGGACGTACGCCGGACCGGTGGACCGGGACGGGACTACATCGTCATGTGCTCGAGCATCTCGGTGACGAGCGCTGCGATCGGCGACCGCTCCGAACGGGTCAGCGTGACGTGCGCGAACAACGGGTGGCCCTTGAGCCTCTCGACCACCGCGACCACGCCGTCGTGCCGGCCCACCCGGAGGTTGTCCCGCTGGGCGACGTCGTGGGTCAGCACGATCTTGGAGTTGGCGCCGATCCGCGAAAGCACCGTCAACAACACGTTGCGCTCCAGCGACTGGGCCTCGTCGACGATCACGAAGGCATCGTGCAGCGAGCGTCCGCGGATGTGCGTCAGCGGCATCACCTCGAGCATCCCGCGGTCGAGGATCTCGTCGACGACTTCCGGGCTGGTCACCGAACCGAGGGTGTCGAAGACCGCCTGGCCCCACGGCGACATCTTCTCCGACTCGCTGCCGGGCAGGTAGCCGAGCTCCTGGCCGCCGACCGCGAACAGCGGCCGGAAGACGACGACCTTCTTGTGCTGACGACGTTCCATCACCGCCTCCAGCCCGGCGCACAGCGCCAGCGCCGACTTGCCGGTGCCCGCGCGGCCACCGAGCGAGACGATGCCGACCTCGGGGTCGAGCAGGAGATCGAGCGCGATCCGCTGCTCGGCGGACCGGCCATGGATGCCGAACGCCTCCCGGTCTCCGCGCACCAGGTGGACCCGCTTGTCGGCCTTGACCCGGCCGAGCGCGCTGCCGCGTTCGGACATCAGCACCAGACCGGTGTGGCAGGGCAGGTCACGAGCCTCACCCAGATCGATCACCTGGTCGTCGTACAGCTCATCGAGCTCGGCACCGGTGACCTCCATCTCGGTCATCCCGGTCCAGCCTGCATCGGACTCGTGGATCTGCTCGCCCTTGTACTCGGCGGCGTCCAGGCCGCAGGCCGAGGCCTTGATCCGCAGCGGCAGGTCCTTGGAGACCAGGGTGACCTTGTGGCCTTCGTTGGCGAGGTTCTGTGCGACGGCGAGGATCCGCGTGTCGTTGTCGCCGAGACGGAAGCCCGAGGGCAGGGAAAGGGGGTCGGTGTGGTTCAGCTCCACCCGGATCGTGCCGCCGTCGTCGCCGATCGGGATCGGCTGGTCCAGGCGGCCGTGCTCGACACGGAGCTCGTCGAGCATCCGCAACGCCGAGCGGGCGAAGTAGCCCAGCTCCGGGTGGTTGCGCTTGCCCTCGAGCTCGGTGATGACGACCACCGGCAGCACCACCTCATGCTCCTCGAACCGCTTTGCGGCGCCCGGGTCGGCAAGCAGCACGGAGGTGTCGAGGACATAAGTACGGCGATCGGGACGAACCTTGGTGCGGGACCGAGTCGAAACCGATGTTGCCTTGGGCTTTGCCGACGACTGGGCAGGTGCACGCTTGGCTGTAGCCACGAGCTTTCCCCTCGCGAACCGACGCGCGCACTCAGCGCCCCGGTCCTAGCAGTGATGCGCGGACCAGGACGAGGTCCGGAGGTCTGAGTGCTGACCTCCGGTGCAGTGGTCGTGAGGGTTCACGAACTTCGCCTCCTGGATCGACAGGCTTCCCCGCCTGCCGACACCTGAAAAGTACGACGCCAGCGCGCTCTGACGCGAGTGCCACGCCCGAACGCGGGGCGGCTGATCGGCGACCATCCGATGTCGGGCTGCCGCCGGGTTGCCGACGAGTTGCCGACGAGTTGCTAGGCGCCGAAGCGGCGCTCGCGCTCGGCGTAGGCCCGGACCGCCCGGAGGAAGTCAACTCTCCGGAAGTCCGGCCAGTACGCCTCACAGAAGTAGAACTCGCTCTGGGCGCTCTGCCAGAGCAGGAAGCCGCCGAGCCGCTGCTCGCCGGAGGTGCGGATCACCAGGTCGGGGTCGGGCTGTCCCTTGGTGTAGAGATGCTCGGCGATGTGCTCGACATCGATCACCTCGGCGAGCTCCTCGAGGGTCATCCCGCGGGCGGCCTGCTCATGCAGCAGGGATCGTACGGCGTCAGCGATCTCGCGCCTTCCGCCGTACCCCACGGCGATGTTGACCAACATGCCCGCGGCGTCGCTGGTCGCTTCGGCGGCAGCCTTGAGGCGCTCGGCGGTCTCGGCCGGCAACAGGTCCAGGGCACCGACCGGGTGCAACCGCCACCGGTGCTGCTCGGCGAGCGAGGTGACAGCCTCCTCGATGATCGCGAGCAAGGGCTCGAGCTCGGCCGGCGGGCGGTTCAGGTTGTCGGTGGAGAGCAGCCACAGCGTGACGACCTCGACACCGATCTCCTCACACCAGCCGAGGAGGGGCTCGATGTTCGCGGCCCCCGCCCGATGGCCCTGTGCGGTGTCGATGCCGACTGCCTTCGCCCAGCGGCGGTTCCCGTCGAGCATCACGCCAACGTGCTTGGGAAGCCGGTCTGCCGGAAGACGGCGGGCGACCCTTGCTTCGTAAGCCGGGTAGAGCACCTTCCGGAGTCCACGTTTCCAGTCCGCCATGACCCGCGACTCTACCTGTCGCGGGTGGCATGTGACGCCCGACGCCATTCAGGTTGCTGCAACCTGGGCTCGGGTAAGTTCGCTCCATGAACGCGGAAGTCAAGCTCACGGGCGTTGCCCACGAGGCGGTTGCGTCGGTGGCCGAGCGGATGCGCAACGTCAAACCCAGGCTCCGCGGCTGGCAGCACGCCGTCGCGAGCCCGCTGGCCCTGGTCGCGGGCATCGTGCTGGTCTGCCTGTCCCCCACGGCGAGCACCCGGATCGGCTCGGCGCTCTTCGCCGCCACCGCGCTGCTGCTCTTCACCGTCTCGGCCGTCTACCACCGCGGCACCTGGTCACCGAGGACATGGGCGTTCCTGCGCCGCTGGGACCACGCCAACATCTTCTTGCTGATCGCGGGCTCCTACACGCCGTTCACGCTGATCCTGCTCCACGGTGGTGAGCGTGTCGCGATGCTCTCGATCGCCTGGGGCGGGGCGGTGCTCGGCCTGCTCTTCCGAATCTTCTGGATCGGCGCCCCGCGCTGGCTCTACGTGCCCATCTACGTCGCCCTCGGCTGGGCGGCGATCTTCTTTGCCCCCGGATTCGCCTCGGGCGGCGGAGCCGTGATCGCGCTGATCGCCGTCGGCGGCGGGCTCTACACGATCGGCGGGCTCGTCTACGGCTTCAAGCGGCCGAACCCGTTCCCGAAGGTCTTCGGCTTCCACGAGGTCTTCCACACCCTGACAGTGGCGGCCTTCGTCTGCCACTACACCGCCGCCTCCCTCGCCACCTACAAACTTCGCTAGTCGATAGTCCGAGACGTTCTGGCCCTGGAATTGGGCCGTCCAAGGGCCAATTCGTCTCGGACTATCCGGTGGCCAGAGCTGTGAGGAGATGGTCGACGGTCGTCACGGGCCGGGCGCACACGAGGTTGCGGCAGACGTACGCCGCCGGCTGACCGTCCACCAGGCCGCGACCCTCGAGCAGCGGAATGCCCGTCCCGCCCGGCTCTCCGACCACGATCACTGCTCCGTACGGCGCGTGACGGCGAGCGGCTCTCAACAGATCTGCCGTCGACGGGTCATCGGGACTGCCGATGACTGCGACCTCGACCGGGCCGTCGAGTGCTGCCTCAGCCGCCGCGAGTGACCAGCCGGCGAATCGTGGTGAGGCCTCGGCAAGCTTGCCGGAGATCCGAAGGGCGGACTCGGCCGCATCGCGGTGCCGCCCCGAACCGGTCAGCGCCGCGTAGCCGAGCAACGCATGGATGAGAGCCGAATGCCCGGCGGGGCTTGCGTTGTCGGACGGGTCACGGGGCCGCGCGACCAGCGTCTCCGCATCGTCGGCGGTGTCGTGGAACCCGCCGTCGCCGGCGCCGAAATGACCGAGCGTCGCGTCCAGGAGGCTGCCAGCCCTCGTCAGCCACTCGTCATCACCGGTGGCGCACGCGAGCGCGAGGAACGCAGTCGCGACCAGCCCATAGTCCTCGAGCACACCGGCATGGCTGCCCGCAACGCCGTCGCGAGAGACCCGGAGCAAGCGCCCGTCCACGAAGTGGGTGTCGACCAGAAAGCGCGCACACTTCAACGCTGCCTGGAGATATCGCGGTTCGTCGAGCACGTCGGCAGCGTCGACGAGTCCGGTGATCGCGAGTCCGTTCCAGGCCGCAACGATCTTGTCGTCGCGGGCCGGCCGGACGCGCTGTGCACGCGCCTCAAGCAGTCGACTGCGCACCGACTCCCAGCGAGTGAGATCGTCGGGGTCCTGCGACATCTGCAGGGTCGACGTACCTCCTTCGAAGGTGCCCGCGACGGTCACACCGAGAAGCGCCGAGGCCCAGGCGCCGTCCTCAACACCGAGGACATCACTCAGCTGACCCGGAGACCAGACGTAGAAGGTGCCTTCCTCGCCTTCGCTGTCGGCGTCGAGCGCGGAGGCAAAGGCTCCTTCGGCAGTGCCCAGCTCGGCGAGCAGGAAGTCCGCGACACCGCGAGCAATCCCTGCTGCATAAGGGCTTTCGGTGATCGCAGCCCAGTGTGCGTAGACCGAGAGCAGCTGTCCGTTGTCGTAGAGCATCTTCTCGAAGTGCGGCACCACCCAGCGCTGGTCGACGCTGTAGCGGGCGAAGCCTCCGGCGAGCTGGTCGTAGATCCCGCCACGGGCCATCGCGTTCAGAGTCTTCTCGACCATCTGCCGAGCGGGCGCCGAGCCGGTGCGCTGGACGTGCCGGATCAGGAACTCCAGGACCATCGACGGCGGGAACTTCGGAGCGCTGCCGAAACCACCGTTCAGCGGGTCGAAGTCGGCGCCGAGCCGGGTGACCGCGACGTCGAGCGCTGCGGCGTCGATGGGTTCCCCGCCCGTCAGCGCGACCTGTTTGGTCAGGTGCTCGCGAATCTGTCGGGACGTCGCGATCACGTCCTGGGGTGAGTCGGTCCAGGCCGTCGAGATTGCTTCGAGCAGCTGCCGGAAGGACGGCTGGCCGTGCCGCGGCTGGTCGGGGAAGTAGGTGCCGGCGAAGAACGGTGCGCCATCGTGGTCGAGGACGCAGGTCATCGGCCAGCCACCCTGTCCCGTCATCGCGACGGTCGCCTGCATGTAGACCGCGTCGACGTCCGGCCGCTCCTCACGGTCGACCTTGATGCTGACGTAGTGCTCGTTCATGAACTGCGCCGTCGTCTCGTCCTCGAACGACTCGTGCGCCATCACATGGCACCAGTGGCACGCGGCGTACCCGACGCTCAGCAGCACCGGCACGTTGCGGCGCCGAGCCTCAGTGAACGCGTCGTCGCCCCACTCCCACCAGTCGACCGGGTTGTCGGCGTGCTGGAGGAGGTACGGCGAGGTGGCCGCGTCGAGCCGGTTGACCATTCAGGCGCTCCCGTCAGACCGCCACGGCGGCCCAGTGTGTTGCCAGTATTCGTGCGTTCCGGACGAATACCCGGTCAGTCCCTTCTACCACCAGCACTGCCGCAACCGCTCACCTGCGTGGTTGGTGTCCTCCGGTGCGCGCACCTACGACACCAACGACTCACCTGCGCAGTTGGTGTCGTCAGTTCGTTGCGAAGTGTGCCCGCCAGTCATCGCGGAGCCGGAAGCTGCCGCCGCCGGCCCGCAGCCAGGCAGCGTAGATCCGGCCGATCGTCTCGGCCGGCCGCTGGAAGACATCACGCGCGACCACGGTCAGGATCGTCCAGCCGTGGCTCTCGAACCACTCGCGCCGTTCGATGTCGTGATCCCACTGGTCGAGGTCATCGCGGTGGTGGCGGCCGTCGTACTCGACGATCAGGCGGAGCTTCGGCCAGCACAGATCCGGCCGGTAGCGATCGGCGACGATCGCGTTGACCACGGGCTCGGGGAACCCGGCAAGGATCAGAAGGAGCCGGATCCGGGTCTCCATCGGTGAGTCGACCCGCTCCCGCACAAGGGCAGCAGCTCGGCTTCCGAGCCTCGGCCCGGACTCGGCCGCCCGCGTCAGGTCCGCGATCGTCGTCAGCCCCCGACGGACCATCGCATCGCCAACGACGACCAGGTCCACGAGGTGCAGAACGCTCGCCAGGCCGACGAACAGGGAGGGCCCCGAGCAGACAGGGAGGCCGCCTACGTCTGTGACTTCGACAACCGAGGTCGCGACGTGGTCGGCGATACCCGGCTGCGGACGCCGGTCGGCAGCCGACCCGACGCTGATGTGTACGACGGCCGAGGGCGGCACCGGCAAGCCCTGGAGCACGGCCGCGGTGTGGTGGCTCAGGTAGGCGCCGACGGGATGGATCAGTAGCGCCGCGCACGCCCGTACCTGGATCGTCGGGGTGACCTCCGAACCGACGTACACGCCGCGGAGGAGCAGCCGGAAGCGAGGGCCACGCAGCTGTCCAGGAGTGATCCCTGCGGAGCAGGCCTGGCCCCGAGTGAACGGGCGCGAGGAGTCGAAACTCATGCGCAGGACGATTGCAGGACCGACGGTCAGCCCGCTGGCACAATCCACAGGGTCAGTGGCAGCCGCAACCGCTCACCGGCGTGGTTGGTGTCCTCCGGCGCGCGCAAGCACGACACCAACGGCTCATCTGCGCAGTTGGTGTCGTCGTCAGGCGAGGGGCGGGGTGTCGCGCCGGTAGGCCTTCGGGTCGCTCGGGTCGAAGACCCCCTGCTCGGCGTTCGCGTCGGTCTTCCTGAGGTGCTTGGTCAGGCTGACCCCGAGGAGCGCGACGGCAACAGCAAGCGCAACGAAGATCCAGAACGCGACCCAGCCAGCCTTCACGTCAGCCGGCTTCGGGGTCTTGTCGACAAGGCCGATGAGGTGCGACTGGAGGATGAGGTAGCTGCTCATGGGGCCATTGTCTCAGGCATCCAGGTCGGTGCGACCACGGATACCGGCAAACAGGTCATTCTCCGGCAGCGAGCTGTCGACGGACGACGTCACCAGCTCGAACTCCTCGGTCGGCCAGACCTCCCGCTGCACGGCGAGCGGGATGTGGAACCACGGCCCGTCCGGGTCGATCTGGGTTGCGTGGGCCAGCAACGCCTCGTCCCGGACACCGAAGTACTCCCCGCAAGGGACCTTCGTGGTGATGCGCGCGTCCCAGGTCGGGTCGGGCTCCCAGTCCTTGAGCCGATCGGCGTACGGCGACTCCAGCCCGCGACTGATCATCGCGTCGTGGAGCGCCTGGGTGCGCGGCCGGTTGAAGCCGTGCTGGTAGTAGAGCTTGAGCGGCTGCCACGGCTCGCCGGCCTCCGGGTAGGCGTCCGGGTCGGCGGCCGCCTTCCAGGCCGCGACGGAGATGTTGTGGCACTGGATGTGGTCGGGGTGCGGGTAGCCGCCGTTCTCGTCGTACGTCGTCAGCACGTGCGGGCGGAACGACCGGATCAGCCGCACCAGCGGCTCGGCGGCCTCCTCGACCGGCACCAGCCCGA
>JAOPXK010000014.1 GCA_025965195.1 Marmoricola sp. | reverse complement strand
AGGCTCGGGCCGACTACGAGAAGATCAAGGACCTGCTCGGTCGCGAGATGCTCGACCAGCGGTTCAAGGGCATGAAACAGGCGCTCGAAGGTGCCACCGAGGAAGACCGCGCCGCGATCAACGAGATGCTCTCCGATCTCAACGACCTGCTGTCCGCTCATCGACGCGGTGAGGACACCGAGGACCAGTTCCACGACTTCATGGAGAAGCACGGTGACTTCTTCCCGGAGAACCCGCAGAACATCGACGAGCTGATGGACGCCCTCGCGCAGCGTGCCGCGGCGGCGCAGCGGATGCGCAACTCGATGACCCAGGAGCAGCGCGACGAGCTGGATGCCCTTGCCACGCAGGCTTTTGGCAGCCCCGAGCTGATGCAGTCGCTGTCCCAGCTGGATGAGAACTTGCGTTCGCTGCGGCCCGGTGAGGACTGGGGCAGTTCCGAGGAGTTCGGTGGCGAGCAGGGGATCGGGCTCGGCGACGGGACCGGCGTACTCCAGGACCTTGCCGACCTCGACCAGCTCTCCGACCAGCTGTCCCAGCAGTACGCCGGAGCGCGGATGGGCGACGTCGACCTCGACAAGCTCGCGAAGCAGCTCGGCGACGAGGCCGCCGTCGACGCCCGGACCCTGGCCGAGCTGGAGAAGGCGTTGCGGGACAGCGGCTACCTCAAGCGCGGCTCCGATGGCCAGCTCAGACTCTCGCCGAAGGCGATGCGTCAGCTGGGCAAGGCGTTGCTGCGCGATGTGGCCACCCGGCTGTCCGGTCGTCAGGGCGCACGAGACCTGCGTCAGGCCGGCGGAGCAGGAGAGCAGAGTGGCTCCACCCGGGAGTGGGCGTTCGGTGACACCGAGCCGTGGGACGTCACCCGGACGATCACGAACGCGATCGGCCGCACCGTTGCCGAGGGTGGGGTCTCGACAAGCTCGACCACCGGGATGCCGAGTGTCCGCCTCGACATCCGCGACGTGGAGGTCACCGAGACCGAGGCCCGCACCCAGGCAGCCGTCGCGCTGCTGGTCGACACGTCCTTCTCGATGGCGATGGACGGTCGCTGGGTGCCGATGAAACGTACGGCGCTCGCGCTGCACCAGCTGATCACCAGCCGCTTCCGAGGCGACGCGTTGCAGCTGATCGGCTTCGGACGTCATGCCGAGGTGATGGAGATCGAGCAGCTCACCGCGCTCGATTCGATGTGGGCCAAGGGCACCAACCTGCACCATGCGCTGCTCCTCGCCAACCGGCACTTCCGCAAGCACCCGAATGCCCAGCCGGTGCTGCTGATCGTCACCGACGGCGAGCCGACCAGCCACCTCGAGCCCGACGGCGAGATCTACTTCTCCTACCCGCCGCACCCGCTGACCGTGGCCTACTCGGTGCGCGAGCTCGACAACTCATCCCGACTCGGTGCGCAGGTCACGATCTTCCGGCTCGGCGACGACCCCGGGCTGGCCAGGTTCGTGGACCAGATGGCCCGTCGCGTCGACGGCCGAGTGGTTGCGCCCGAGCTGGACGACCTCGGCGCCGCCGTCGTCGGCAGCTATCTCGGCGCCCGGGGCGGCCGATCGTCGTACGGCGGCGGCTACGGCGACTTCTTCGGCGGGCGCGGGTTCTGGGTCGGAGACGACTGAGTGTCGCTCACTGATCCGGAGCTTGCGATCGCGGCAGCGAGAGCGGGCGCGGCCGTCGTACGTGCGAAGTACGGCGAGTCGTTGGCGCGGTTCGACAAGTCGCCGAACGACTTCGCCACCGACGCCGATGTCGAAGCCGAGCACGCAATTCTTGATGTTCTTCGAGCCGCTCGGCCAGATGATGCCTTCGTCGGTGAGGAGTCCGGGCACAGTGGCACGGCAACTGCCGGCCGCACCTGGCTGATCGATCCGCTGTGCGGCACCCTCAACTACGCCGCGCAAACCGGCCTTGTCGCTGTCAACGTGGCCCTGCGCTCTGGCGACGAGATCAGCGCCGCGGCTTCCATGGACCCATTTGCTGACGAGGTCTTCTGGACGGACACGATCACCGCCCGCATGCGACGGGCTGACATCGACCACGTGGTGCGGCCCTCGGCCGAGTCACACCTCGTGGATGTGAACCTCGACGCGCCACACCCCGAAGGAATCAGTCGGTTCGCGGCGTCCCTGCTCGCTGATCGAGCGTTCGCTGAGTCCTTCCGGCCACGGGTGCTCTCGACGACGCTCGCGCTCGCCTGGGTGGCAACGGGTCGACGCGCGGCGTACCTCACCGAAGGAGACCTCCGCGACAGCGTGCACTTCTCGGCCGGCATCGCGCTGTGTCGGGCCGCCGGCTGCGTGGTCACGGGACTCCGCGGACAGCCGTTGCACACCGGTGACGGTGGTCTGGTCGCCGCTGCCGACGAGGAGACCCACGCGGCCCTGGTCGCGATCGCCCGAGCCGTCAGCTAGGACAACCTCCTCCACCGACCAGCGCAGGTCTCAGCGGTCGAGGCTGGTGCAGACGCAGACCCGGTTGCCCTCGGGGTCGGCCAGTACGACGAAGGACGGGGCGTTCGCGTCGTCGACGACCCGTCCGCCCGCCGCGACTGCGGCGGCGATGCGCTCCTCGGCGAAGTCCGGCGGCACCCACAGGTCGAGGTGGAAGCGCTGCCGCGGGGTCTCGTGCGCGTCGGTGTGCTGGAACCACAGCAGCGGCACCCTCCCGCTGGGGTCGACGACGTCGTCGCCCGTGACCGAGTCGGGGCTCCCGGTGAGCAACGCGGCCCAGAAGGGTCCCGCGGCGGCGAGGTCGGCGGTGTCCAGCGCCAGCTCGATCTCGGTGACCGCGCTCGGCTGAGCGGCGATGCCCTGTGCGCGGGCGATCTGACTGATCCGCCGGGCGCCGTCGATGTCGCGCTGGGTGAGCGCCGAGACGTCGTGGCTGAGCAGCTTCACGTCCACGAACGGGTAGGTCAACGTCACGTCCGGGTGGTGGTTGGCTTCCTCGGCGTCCTCCGCGATGGCAGTGACGAACCTGAGGCCGGCGACGAAGTTGCCGGTGAGGAACCGCGCGTGGAGGGCCTGGGCGAGTTTTCGCCAGTCGTCGAGGTTGGCGTCGAGGATCTGCTGGCTGGTGATCTTCTCCATGACCCCAGTATGTCCACGATCCGCCGACAGTTTCGATGATGAATGTCGGTGACCGATGTCGAAGTGGGGCAGGCCGGTCCGACGTACGGGTGAGAACAACCCCGACAGAGAAGGTGACGCAATGCACTACATGGTGTTCGTGAAGATGGCCGAGGACATCGGCGAGCCACCTGCCGCGCTGTATGAGGCGATGGGCGCCGAGATGGCACAGGGGTTCGCGGACGGG